>JAMOMQ010000187.1 GCA_027066995.1 Flavobacteriales bacterium | reverse complement strand
TTTGGTATTTTTTTCAAAATTTTAGTATTACATTTTTTTAAATTCAAAAAAACATCATTTATAAAACTGTTTATCAGCATTTTATTTAATTTCAATATAAGAAATAATTATTGACAGTTTTTAATATTTTCATATAAATAAATTTCAAAATTACACTCAATATTTGTGTTATAAAAACAAATGCGCATTATGTTTTTCCAAATTCAAATATTTAATAACATTTAAAAAAATTTAAAAAAAATGAAAACTAATAATAATGATTTTCAAAGTATAAAAGTGCTCATTCAAAAAGAACTTGAAAGATTAATAAGAAGCAACAACATCCATAATAAAGAATACTTAACAAGACAGGAAGCCGCAGAATTACTCAGAGTAGATCTATCAACCATTCACAACTGGACCAAACGAAATATATTAACCAGTTATGGTATAGGGGGACGTGTCTATTATAAAAAAGAAGAAATTGATAGAGCATTTATCAAATTAAATAATAAAGCATAATGAAAATAACATTTGAAACAAATATAAATTCAGCTCAAATTATTCAATCAATAGATAAAATTGAAAAACAATTTGATGAAAAAGAAAGGAACTATTTATCGAATAACATACTGGATGATGTGCTAAAAGATGTTCAACCGGTAAATTTTAGAAAATATGTAAAGTTCGATAATGAAAAAAGGCAACTACAAAAGAAACATTATTTAGTTTCCATAATAGAGATCTTAACCCAAAAAATAAAAAAACTCAATTATGATATTGGCGTAAAAAATAATATTATTTATTTATATAATGGTAGATATTGGGAACAAATTGAAGAAGGTCAAATCAAATCATTTTTAGGAATGGTTGCTTTAAAAATGAATGTAAATAAATATGATGCGAAGTTGCATACTTTTAAAGATGAATTATATAAACAATTTTTAACGGAAACTTCTTTGAGTCATAAAATAAAAACCACAGAAAAAAGTACTTTAATCAATTTAAAAAACGGAACCTTTGAAATTTCTTCCGAAAAACAAATTCTTAGAGAATTTAGAAAAGAAGATTTTTTAACTTACCAACTTGATTTTGAATACAAGGAAAATGCAGAAACTCCTTTATTCAATGCTTTTATTGATAAAGTATTGCCCGATAAAAAATTACAAAACATCTTAGCGGAATATCTCGGTTATATTTTCATCCCTAATAGCACCTTAAAATTTGAAAAGGTTTTATTGTTATATGGAACGGGGGCAAATGGTAAAAGCGTTTTATTCAATATCATAAATGCTGTATTTGGGAAAGAAAACGTTTCAAATTATACACTTGAATCCATTACAAATAACAATGGATATGAAAGAGCAATGCTCGGAAATAAACTTCTGAATTATGCCAGTGAAATAAATGGAAAAATGGAAACACATTTTTTTAAATTATTGATATCAGGCGAGCCGGTACAAGTAAGATTACCTTACGGGAAACCCTATATATTGACAGATTATGCCAAATTTATTTTCAACACAAACGAATTGCCTCGTGAAGTAGAAAATACACATGCTTTTTTTAGACGATTTATAATTATTCCCTTTAAAGTTACTATTCCTGAAAAAGAACAGGATATCAATTTATCACAAAAAATCATTAAAAATGAATTACCAGGCATATTTAATTGGATTTTGAAGGGTTTAAAAAGACTGCTAAAAAATAAACAATTCATAACAAGTGAAATAGTAGAAAAGGAAATAAACACTTATAAAAAAGAAAGCGATAGTGTATTAATGTTTCTTGAAGATGAAAAGTATACAATATCTACTACTTCCCACACATATTTAAAAGAAATATATATGCACTACAAGCTATATTGCCTTGATAATGGATATAGACAATTGTCTATTAGGAATTTTTCAAAACGATTAGTGAATGCCGGTTATGTAAAAGAACGTAAATCAAACGGCATCGTCATATATATCAAAAAAGAATAATTTTTCAAATTCATTTCGTTCACTTCATTCATTTAATAGCACTATTTATGAATGAAGTGAACAGAATGAACTTATACAAATAAACATATTAATATGTATCGATACACATTAGAACCCTATAAATCAATGAAAATGAAATTTCATTGCCCTAATTGCCATAGAAAAACCTTTACAAGATATATAGACCTTGAAACCCAGGAATACATAAATGAATTTGTTGGGCGTTGTGACAGAGAAATAAAATGCGGGTATCATTATAAACCAAAAGATTATTTTCTTGATAATAATTTTGACTATAAACCATTAACAAAAAAACATATAAAAACAAAAGCAACAAAAGCAACTTATATAAAAAAAGAATTTTTAATTCAAAGTATAAAAAATAATTATAATAATAATTTTATTACTTTTTTAATAAAATTATTTGGAAAAACTGCAACAAAATCATTACAACAAAAATATTTGATAGGGAGCAGTAAATATTGGCCAAGTGCAAACATATTTTGGCAAATGGATATAAAAAATAGAATCCGCACTGGAAAAATAATGCTATATAACAAAGAAACAGGGAAAAGAATAAAAAAGCCTTTTAATCATATATTTTGGGTACATAAAACACAAGCAATAATAAAAACATTAACAACAGAAACATTTAATTTGCAACAATGTTTGTTCGGAGAACATTTATTAAAAACAAATCCAACCCAAACAATTGGATTAGTAGAAAGTGAAAAAACAGCTATCATTTCAAGTATATTCTATCCCAAATTAATATGGCTTGCAACCGGTGGACTAAATAATCTCTCTTATGAAAAAACAAAAGTATTAGAGAATCGCAAAATAATTTTATTTCCCGATTTGAATGCTTTTGATAAGTGGCAAGAAATATCAAATAAATTATCATCCAAGATAGATATTAAAATTTATGATCAATTAGAAAGCTTAGCTGGAAGCCAAGAGAGAGAAAAAGGATATGATATTGCAGATTATTTTCTAAATGAATACATTAAACATCTATAAAAAGCTAAATTTTTACGGTACAAAATACGGTACAAAGTTTTAAAATAAAAAAGCAACTCGTTGAAATTAAGCGAGTTGCTTTTTAATGAAGTGACTCCGGCAGGATTCAAACCTGCAACCTTCTGAGCCGTAATCAGATGCGCTATTCAGTTGCGCCACGGAGCCATTATTTTTTTGTTGTGATCGCGACAGGATTCGAACCTGTGACCGTCTGCTTAGAAGGCAGATGCTCTATCCAGCTGAGCTACGCGACCTCATTTTTAGTCACTTTACTTTTCATTAATTTCAATTCGCGTATCTTACTGTTGCCTCTCGAACCTGTGACCGTCCCGACATAAAGTCGGGATGCGCTATCCAGCTGAGCTACGCGACCTCATTTTAGTCACTTTACTTTTCATTAATTTCAATTCGCGTATCTTACTGTTTCTCCTCGAACCTGTGACCGCCCCGACCGAAAGTCGGGATGCGCTATCCTCCCGATACTTCGGGAACGCAATCTATTGTTAGGTCGGGGTAGCAGGATTCGAACCTGCGGTCTCCTGCTCCCAAAGCAGGCGCGATAACCGGGCTTCGCTATACCCCGAAAATTGCGGAGAGACAGGGATTCGAACCCTGGCATCGCTTGCGCGATGACAGATTAGCAATCTGCTCCGTTACCACTCCGGCACCTCTCCATTGCTTTTTCAAAAAAACTAATTCTGAATTGCGAGTGCAAAGATAAAACCCTTTGTTTAATTAAACAAGAAAAAAAAGAGTTTTTTAAATTGAATTTTAAATGATATTTTTTTATATCATTTGAAATGAATTAAAGGTCTTTTAGATTTTTTACACCATTCTCCACCGCTTTCATATTTAAAGCTAAAACTATCAGATGATCACCACTATCAACCTTTCTATTTTTTTCGGCATCCTTGGTCGGGTTAATAATAACATCGCGAGTAATCCCCTCTCCTTCTTCAGTTTGTAATAATTCTTTAATAATATTTTGATCAATGATGATATTGTCATTTTCATCATGAAAAACAATATGAATGGCAACCAAAAGGATATTCTGCTGTCTTAGTAATATTAGTAATTCATCAAAAGTTTTCCTACCAAATGTCTGTTTTGTGGCAATGATAAATCAATTTTATAAAACTCATTATCATCGTTATATTGCATGATTTCATCTAATACCTTTGAAATTCCATGATTGAATAATGACTGTTTCATTATGGCATGCCTATAGTTGCCGGCTACCACAATTTCATTGGCACCGGCATCAATAAGGCTCTCTTTATAATCGCCGTTATTCAACTCGGCTATCATATAGGCAACTTATACCAAAACGATATCTATACTTTAAGACAATTGGTAAACAAACCAAAGAAAATCAACCCCAACTATTCCGGATATTCAACACGCAGGTGATAAATATTTTTTAATTTCTTTTTAAATAATTTCTTAATAGTGGAAATCTCTTTCAAAGTTATATTGGCATTATCCAACAAACCTGAGTGTAACTGGTGATCAATTATTTTATCGACAAAATTATCTATTTTTTCAGCCGTTGGTTCTCGCAAACTCTTTGAGGCGGCTTCTACCGAATCGGCCATCATCAAAATGGCGGTTTCTTTTGAAAAAGGATTGGGCCCGGGATAACGAAATTTTTCTATATCAACATCTGGATTATTTTCCAAAGCTTTTTTATAAAAATATTGCACTATACCACGTCCGTGATGGGTGCGAATAAAATCAATAATTCTGTCCGGAATATTATTTTTGCGCGCCAACTCTACGCCGTCCAATACATGTTGAATAATAATACGGGCACTGTCTTCAGCTGACAAATCATCGTGATAATTGACGCCGGATGTTTGATTTTCGGTAAAATAAAAAGGATTAAGCATTTTGCCGATATCATGATACAAAGCGCCTGCCCGCACCAATAACGAATTGGCATTGATGGCATTAGCTGCCGATTCGGCTAAGTTAGCCACTTGCATCGAATGGTTAAATGTTCCGGGCGCCTTGTCTGATAAACGTTTGAGCAACTTTGAATTGGTATTGGTCAACTCCAATAAAGAGACATCTGATACCAAACCAAATAGCTTTTCATAAACCAATATAAGTTGGTGAGATAAGGCTATGGATAAAACACCATTGACAATAAAATACCATAAAACCGAATAATCTATACTACTTAAATCCGCCTCATAAATCAGATGAAAAGACAAGTAACCAATAATATATACAAACAAAATATTTCCGACCGATGTAAATAGATTGGAGCGCTTAGTCATTTCCGAAACCGTTAAAATACTAACAATACCGGCCATAATTTGCAGAAAAATAAATTCAAAACTGTTATTGACTACAAATCCTAATAATAATATGGTGAGCACATGCACAAAAAGTCCCACACGAGCATCAAAAAAAGCTTTTAAAATCAAAGGTAAAATAACCAAAGGAACCACAAATATATAAGCAGGATAATACTTAACGGTAATTGTTGTAAGTGCTACCATCAACACCATGTTAAAGATGATTAAACTCAATTTGATATTATTGTCATAAATCTCTGGACGGTATTTTTTTAGAAATAATAATAACATTAAAAGCACCATGGCAACCAAAATACCATATCCCAAATAGGTCCAATATTTTTGGGAGGCTTTGCTTCTGTAAAAGCCGGCGGCTTGTTTTAAAGAATTGAGTATTTCATATTTTTGAGTATTAATTTTTTGTCCTTTTTTAATAATGACACTACCCTTTTTTACCACACCTTTATTTAAACTAATATGAGATAATGACCTGTTTATCAACTCTTTTCTGTAAATATCATTAGGAACCAAATTAACCGGCAAATGCGTTATATACAAATTTGCAAAAAAGTTAGCAAGGGTGTCATTTGCAATATTAGAGACTACAAAGGAATATAATTTATTTTTTGTCAATAATCTATCTACAGAAATTTCTTTAAGCCTCTGATTATCAACAATATTTACAACCGGCAAATGATAAGATTCGGGTAAAGATGCCGCCAATCCTTCTTTATAAATACGTTGTATCAAAAAACGATTGGTTCGCAAAAGTTTTGACGATGTTTTAAAATCAAAATTTCGTTTTTTAATCAACATTCCGGTTTCAGAAAGAATTTGATCAGTATCCACAGGCTTTTTTTCATAAAAAACCGGTGTATTTTTAATTATTGAATCCTTTTCTTTTTCTATACTCGATTGTGATTTTTTTATGGCAAAATCAAAAGGAGCAGACAAATCTTTGTACTGCCATATCTTATTTTTGGCAAAATCATACCTAAACTGTCCCAATTGTAAAAAAAGATAAACAATTAAAAACAAAGCACTGCCAAAAATTACAGACTTGTATATAATAGTAGAGTTGCGGTATATATAATTTAAAATATTTTTCATGAAAGCCTTAGAATATCTTAAGGATGTTTATTCAAAAATATAATTTTTTTCTCACATAGATGCATCTAATTGTGCAATTATTTGTAATTTTATGCCAATTTAAAAAAAACTTAATTATGAAATCACCTCAAGATATAGTTATCATTTCTTATGCCAGAACGCCCATAGGCAGTTTTAACGGTTCACTAGCCGGTATTTCCGCCCCCAAACTTGGAGCCGTTGCTATTAAAGGCGCTTTAAACAAAATAAATCTATCACCTGACAAAGTTGATGAAGTATACATGGGTAATGTATTGCAAGCCGGCGAAGGACAAGCTCCGGCTCGTCAGGCAAGTATTTTTGCCGGCATTCCCAATACGGTGCCGGCCACTACGGTTAATAAAGTCTGCGCCTCAGGCATGAAAGCCGTTAGTATGGCGGCACAAGCCATTAAAGCCGGCGATGCCGAAATCATAGTAGCCGGTGGCATGGAAAACATGTCACAAGCCCCCCATTATCTGATGGGCAGAAAAGGTGTTAAGCTCGGTGACATTACTCTTAAGGACGGTCTGATAAAAGACGGTTTGTTAGATGTTTACTCACAACAACACATGGGCGTTTTTGCCGACCTGTGTGCTACCAAATATGACATCAGTCGCGAAGCTCAAGATGCTTTTGCAATGACTTCTTATAACCGGTCTGCCGCTGCCTGGAAAAATAATATCTTTGACAATGAGGTGGTGCCGGTCGAAATTCCACAACGCAAAGGAGATCCTATTATTTTTGCCGAAGATGAAGAGTATAAAAATGTTAAATTTGAAAAAATACCACTCTTAAAACCCGTCTTTACCAAAGACGGCACAGTAACAGCAGCCAATGCCTCCACCATTAATGACGGCGGTGCTGCCTTGATCATTACTACCCGCCAAAAAGCACAAGAACTAGGAATCAAACCTTTGGCAAAAATTGTCTCTTATGCCGATGCAGCGCAAGAGCCCGAATGGTTTACCACCGCACCGGCCAAAGCTATTCCTAAAGCCCTTAAAAAAGCCGGTTTGAGCCTTGAAGATATGGATTATTTTGAACTCAATGAAGCTTTTTCGGTCGTTGGTTTGGTCAACGAAGAGTTGTTAAACATTGATCCTGAAAAATGTAACATCTACGGCGGTGCGGTTTCATTGGGACATCCCCTTGGTGTCAGTGGCGCCCGTATTATTATGGCACTCATCAATGCGCTTAAAAGAAACAACGGAAAATATGGAGCCGCAGGCATTTGTAACGGTGGTGGCGGTGCCGGTGCTATGATTATTGAAAATGAAGTATAATGAAATTTGCCCGTAACACATTTTAATACTTTTTATTACAATGAAAACTCTTTATTATCAGGACCAAACCTTTGATCTTTAAAAGGTAAAGATTTCAAAACCAATTATTATGATGTGGAAACGGGAGATTATTATTGGATTTCGGGTTATAATACCAATATTTTGACCAAAATGAGGCTGTCTTAAAAGTGTTTTATTTAAATAATTTGACATAAAATTAATTGATAAGTCGTAGATTTTCAAGTTAAAGATTTCTCTCATTTGTTCGAAATGACAGATAATTCACTCTTTTGAAACAGCCTCATCAATACGAAACATGCCCGAACAAGCCGGTAAACTTATTCACTAACCATAAAAAAATCCTTTCAACTTTTAACTTTTAACTCATATGTATGCTATAAATTTTGCAACTATTGTGCCCATTAGAGCTGACCATGCCGATGAGGCCGAAATTATGACCCAAATGCTTTTTGGCGACACTTTTGAAATATTAGACACCTATAAACAATGGAAATATATCAAAACGACCTATGACCAATATGAAGGGTGGATAGATGAAAAGGTTGTTTTGAATTTGTCAAAAGACACCTTTGAAGCTATCAACACTCAACCTAAATATTATACTGCCGATATAGTAACCGAAGTCATTTTTCCGAAATCAGGGCGTTTTTTACTTCCTATGGGTAGTGTTTTGCCATATTTTAATCCCGAAAAAATGACCCTGAAAATGGGTGAAGAAACCGGTATCTTTACAGGCGAATATATCACAGGAAAGCATAACAAACAAGCGGTTTTAGACTTAGCTTTTACATACGAAAACAGTCCGTATTTATGGGGAGGCAAAACCCATTTTGGTCTTGATTGCAGTGGACTGACCCAAATGGCTTATAAAATTTGTGGTCATCACCTCTTGAGAAATGCCAAAGATCAAGCTACACAAGGCGTTTCTATTAAATTATCAGAAGCAGAGCCCGGAGATTTGGCTTTTTTTACCAATGATAAAGGTAAGGTCATTCATGTTGGATTTTTGCTTGGTGACGGCCGCATTTTTCACTCCCACGGCAATGCTCATATTGACCCGATTGACGAAAAAGGTATTTGGAGTAATAAATTTCAACGCTACTCACACCGGTTAAGCGAAGTAAAAAGAATTATTTAAACAAAAAAGAGGCTGTTTCAAAAGAGTGAATTATCTGTCATTCCTCATCCCGCAAGTGCGGGATGAGGAATCTCATATCTGATAATCAATAGCTTATATTTTTATTATTATATGAATTGTTTATAAAAAATACTTTTGAGACAACCTCTTTTTTATGATCATAAATCATTTTGCTTACAAAGTAATTTTAAATAATAAATTCTTTAGCCCTTCCCTATTTATTCCTGAGATTGAATATATTTATCTAATGCCTGCACATTGCTTTCAAATTCAAATACATTATTGACTTTATAAAAATTTTCCAAATCATAAATATAGTGATATGCATATTTGGCCAACTTCAATTTGTTCTGATCAAAATCAAACAAACGCAAAATTTGAACCAATTGGTTTACGGTCATACAGTCATTTTGTTTAATTATTTGTTTTGCCACGCGCAATTTACTATCTTCAAATGATTGTTTGTCAATGGCTTGTAACATATTTCCAAACCTTTCTTCAGTAACGGGCGGGGTGCAACCGACAGGTCCGTTATAATCGGGCACATACATAACAGGCATTGCTAGATTACCCGTTACATTATTATGTATGTTAATATTAATTTGTCCGGTTTGATTTACCGAACCGCTTCCGGATTGCATAGCGGTAGTTGTTCCGAAATGATAAATTTGATGCGCCGGCATATTAGGCATTTGATCGCCTACGGGATATACATCGGCAATAACAAAGTCGCCGCCTCTTACTCTTCTTTTAGGAGGATATACTTCATATACAATTTCCGAGAGTGGTGGCAAATATAATTGGCCGGTAACTATAACATAAGGTCTATTTAAAAATTTAACTTTTACATTATAATAATTATTCGTCAAATCTAAAATTCTAAGTTCTTGCAAACCATGCGAATTCATCAGTTTATTATTAATAAAAACTTGTATCGGTTCCTCATTACCTGAGACTAACACCAAACTTCTTTGGCTCTGTGCATAAAGTGCCATACCAACCCAAAGAAAAGCTAAAAGAAATAGTTTCTGTTTCATATCTTTACATTTATAAATATATTTTATTATAACTTTGCCAAAAGTATGCCAAAAAAGTTCGATTGAAAAATGTTCTTTAATACTTAATCAATCCACATCCGTATACCGGCTTGTAAAGCATGTAGTGTTTCATGCGATTCAAAATATTGATAATTTAATTCAATAATCCATTTTCGATTAATGGCTTTTTCCACCCCGACAAAAAAACCAATTTGATAATTATTGAATGTATCTCCGTCAGAAGTATTGGTGTAAATAATATTATTGTTGAGTTCTACTTGATATGTATATTGCCCGTAAAGCTTTTTAGCGATAAAAACGCCGGCTTTGGGTTGCCATTTATATTTATTGTATTGCATATAAAAAGCCTGTTGCAAAGTATACAAAGTTTGGTCAAGCTGGTAAATAACGTCGCTGGAATGCAATTCTGAGGCACCATTATACAACTGTATAGATAACTGTGTGTTAAAATTAAAATCAGGCATTTCAAATAATAGTAAAGATGCACCGGCTCCAAACTGATAACCCATTTTAGAGCTAGAATGGTAATATTGAGAATGTATAACAGTAGCACCTCCATCAACAAAAACCGAGAAAAAATGCTGATCAGTTTTAGAAACATTATCATTGGCCTGTGACCATACATTCATAGAAATCAAGAAAAAACATAAATAAAAAATGACTTTCATTTTATTGATTATTAAGTGAATAATGCAAATCCAACCTGCCTTTGGTAAAGGTGTGTTTGGTATTGTTTTGGCCGGCATATTGTCCCTCAAAAAGTGCCCTGACAATATTATTTTTCTGATCGATTTCAAGTATGTAAATATATGTATCTTGACCGGCAGTATTAATATCTACGCCATTATTAGTAAAATAACTGTTGTTACCGGTATTTGTATCAAAATAATATTTGCCTTGTCCGTGATAATGATTGATATTAAAATGTAAAAAACTACTACCGGAATCTTTGGTAGTTTGGACACAAAATGACAAATGCAAAGTATCTTGATTATTATATTGCATGGTAACCAAACTATTTTGGATACCAGAATGAAAATAGCACGTCACCTTATCATATTCTTGCCCGTTGTAAATGTAATATAGCGAATCTTCTCCCAACTCACTATATTGTTTCTGACAACTGTTAACCCATAATAACAGGGCAGATAAAAAAACAAAAACAAACAATTTTTTCAACATAAGCAGTTGATCTTAAAACAAATTTAAACAAATTTATTGAAATTGAATACCAAACACAAATAAATTTTATAAGCGAAGGTCGTAAGCAATGACCAATTGCACCATTTCATTATATGAACGAATGCCGGATTTTTGTTTATTAAGTTTTAAATAAGCATCATAACCTTTTGAAAAATCTATAGGAAAACGATACTTTTGATGAAAATCACGTGCTTCTCTGTAATTTTTAATAACGCCTTTATGTATTTTTTTTAAACTTTCCTTATAAACATCTATATCATAACGTTTTAACTCAACCAAGAAATAATACAAGGCATCAATATTTCCGGCATAATTAAAATAAATATCAGGATGATTGACTGCCGCCAGATACCCTAAAAAATTAGCCTCATTTTCCGGTGCAAATCCCAATTGGTGAGCGACTTCATGAGAAGCAATAGCCGGCAAAAAAACTTTGGGATAAAACTTATTAATTTGCGCTTCGCCGGTAAACGGATTCAGATATCCACTCACCGACATATAAGAAATTTGTCTGCTAAACATTGAGGCTTTAATACATGGCACACGGTATTTGGTCTGTATATAATCTTCAATATTTTTATAACCTTCCGGCGTTTTACCTATAATGCGATCTATACCATAAGGCACTTCTACCGGCAACGTATCATTTCCGGTAATAGCCAACTGCAAGCGATTGCTACGACTTATCAAACTGTCGGTTACTTGTAACAATTGTGTTGCTGTATATTTGGTTTCATTTAACTGCAGCAAACGGCTCAATGGTTCTCTAAAATAATTTAACCCCCATGAGAGATAAAAAATCCAGATGGTTTTAAGCAAAAACATAGATAATTTTTGCAAATGTTGTTGCGGATGCTTTATATTGATTATAAGCAGTAACACATGATAAATAAAATAACTGAATCCCCAGAAATAAAGCAAATCGCCGATAGAAAATGGAAACCAAGCGGCAATCCACCGGTTGATTACGGCAATAACCGGATAAATACTCCGGGCATAAACCGTCTCAATCCCCTGAGGCCATAAACTCAACATCTGAATAATAAGTATGGTAAGTAACCAATAAATGAGATGCTGAACCAATACCGGTTTTTTTTTAATCAATGACCACTGCATAATTTAATCAAAAACAATATGAACGGTTTTGTTTTTATCCAAGCCCAACAAAGTGTTGGCACCACCGGTTTGACGATTACTTTTATAAATAAAAATTTCAAAATGATCAAACCGGTTAAAATGTGCAAACATGTGGCCTTCTACCGTCACCATTTGATCTTGGTGTAATAATGCATCATTATAGGAACTTAAAATACGGTCCATTACATAATGACTGACTTTTATTTTAAAAGGACGATTTTTTTGCCATTGTAAAAAATCTTGACGAAGTAAATTAAACACAGCATTGCCATAATGATCAGTATAAATTACTTTGGGAGCTATAAGAGCCACTTCTCCGGTAGCTTCATCATATTTTACCAAGGGTTTTGAGAGACTAAGACGTTTATAATCATCCATAATCTCTCCCAATTCAGAAGGCGACACACCCTGTGATAACAATTGGGCGGTTTTGAGTTGGACGGTCATAAAACTATCATCTTCTTCAATATTCAAAGCGTAAACCAACATGTTGGGATCCTCCAGAGCAGTCGTTAGTATCCCGTTGTCTTTTCCCAAATAAAACTGACCGCGACTCCGAATTAAAACCGGTTTTTGATCAGAATTAACAGCACTTTCAACCCCAACAATATGTATGCTCCTCTCGGGAAATTTTTTCAAACTGTTTTTTATAATATAAATGGCTTCATCAGGGTCAAACGGTAAAATGTCATGAGATATATCCACCAACCGGGCATCGGGTATTAATTGTAATATCTGGCTTTTTAAATAAGCCAAATCCGGATCTTTTTGTCCAAAATCGGTGGTTAAAGTAATAATTGGCATTATTTTAGTGCATTTATGAATGAAAATAATTAACTTTGATTAAAATATCAAAAAACAAAGATACAAAATATGACAGAACGTTTATTGGAAATTAACGGCATTGACCCTGTTGTTTTTAGCGGTGTGAAAAATGACAATATCAACTTTTTAAAATCTTTTTACCCCAAATTGAAAATAATTTTCCGAGGTAACCAAATCAAAGCTTACGGCGAAGCCGAAATATTAGATGAGTTTGAACAAAAACTCGATTTAATCTTGCAACATATTCAAAAATTTGACAAGCTGGACAAAGAAACCATTGAGCAAATTTTGACGACCAATCAGCGCGATTACAGAGATTTTGTCAACAATGATGATGTTATAGTGCACGGCGTCGGTGGCAAGCTTATCAAACCTTTAACACCCAATCAACGTAAAATAGTGGTTTCTTCCCAAAAAAACGATATGATATTTCTGGTAGGGCCTGCCGGCACCGGAAAAACTTTTGTAAGTGTGGCTTTGGCGGTTCGCGCTTTAAAAAATAAAGAAGTCAAGCGGATTATTTTAACCCGGCCTGCGGTGGAAGCCGGAGAAAATCTCGGTTTTTTGCCCGGCGACTTAAAAGAAAAACTCGATCCGTATTTGCAACCGCTGTATGATGCTTTGCGCGATATGATTCCACACGAACGATTGGAAAGTTATTTGGAAAAAGGTATTATACAAATCGCACCATTGGCATTTATGCGTGGCCGCACCTTAGACCATGCCTTCGTTATACTGGATGAAGCCCAAAACACAACGCATAATCAGATGAAAATGTTTTTGACCCGAATGGGCAAAAATGCCAAATTTATCATTACCGGCGACCCGGGACAAATAGATTTACCGCGCAAACAAGTATCAGGTTTAAAAGAAGCATTGGGTATTTTAAAATCGGTAAAGGGGATTGATATCATTCATTTAAACGACCGCGATGTCGTGCGACACCGCTTGGTCAAAAAAATTATTGATGCTTATAAAACTTTGGACTGACAATCACGCCATCTTAATACGAGAATCTACCACAAACAACTCTTTACCGGTTGCCAAAACAGGGTTCAAATCCATTTCAACAATTTCGGGATAGGTCATCACCAAGTCCGACACTTTTTGAATTATATCAATAAAAGCATCAATATCAATACCTTCCTGTCCACGTGTTCCTTTCAAAAGCGGATACATTTTTAATTGTTGCAATTTTTGACGAATTTCCGTTTTGTTTACCGGTGCCAAAATACTTTGAAAATCTTTTAAAACTTCGATATAAATACCACCCATGCCAAATAAAATCAGATGGCCGAAATCCTTTTCTTTTTTAACCCCCACAAACAATTCCATGCCTTTTTTTTGCGCTTGCACCAACACGCCCTTTGCCCCCGGTATTTGGGTTAATTCGAAAAAATGCTTTTTAAAATCGGCTTCGTTTTGAATATTTAAACGCACGCCATTGACATCGGACTTATGCAAAATACCCACTACTTTTAATACGACCGGAAATTTCTCCCGGGCAAATTTCAATGCTTCTTCTATATTGGTAAAAACAGCTTCTTCCACAACAGGAAGATCAAAACTTTTTAACAAATGATAAGCTTCTTGAGGTGACAAATAACCTTTTTTAAAAGTATTTTTTTTAGAATGAAATGGTATTTGATGGCCTTTTTGAATATCAAAATCGCGCTCTCGCATTTTTTTCAAATGGTAAAAAGCCTTGGCAAAAGCTTGTCCGAATAACACTTCGTCAGGAAAACCGGCAAAGCCTTTTTGATGAAAATAAGCAATTTCGTCAGCCACATTAACCACAGAAGGCAAGATGGGATAAATAGGTTTTTTGCCATTTTGGATATGGTGCATCAAGACATCATAAACCTCGTAAACTTGAAATAAACCGGGGCTGCCAAAAATAACAGCTGAAGCATCTATTTGGTCAAAATCATTTTCTACGGCCTTTAATATTTCATCAAGGTGTTCTGCAGTTCCGGTGGCCAAAAAATCAATGGGATTGGCAATACTGCTTCCAGGAAAAAGTTTTTCCTTGAGTTTTTCGGCTTCTTCACCCTTTATTTCAGGCACTGCTATACCATTTTTTTCTAAAATATCGGTCAGCATCACTCCGGGGCCACCGGCATGCGTAACAATAGCCATGCGGTTGTTCACAGGTAGTTGGTATTGCAAAACGGCTGCCAATTGAATCATCTCGTTGCGACCATAAGCCCGAAGTATACCGGCTTTGTCAAACAAGGCCTCTACTGCCATATCTGAGCTGGCCAAGGCACCGGTATGTGATGTGGCAGCACGGCTACCGGCACTGCTACTACCGGCTTTAATGGCAACTATCCGGCAACCTTTTTGTATCAATGATTGGCTGTGTTTTAAAAGTTTTTGAGGATTTTGAATGCTTTCAATATACAACATTTTTATCTTTGGACTGCTTTCTGTATGTGTCAAATCCAGATGTTCCAATACTTCTTCTACGCCAATTTGAGCCGAATTGCCAACAGACCACACACTGTTAAAAGTCATTCCCATTTGCATGGCAGCTTCTATAATAAAAACGGCTGTAGCCCCCGAGCCCGATATCAAATCAATACCTTTCGGGTCAAGTTTAGGCACCGGTGTGGTAAATACCCCTGCATAATTTTGATTGATTAGTCCAATATTATTAGGACCTAATAAACTGCCGCCATATTTTTCTATTTGCGAAACAATTTGGTGTTCCAATTGTTTGCCCTGCTCACCCGTGTCACTAAATCCTGCAGAAATTATGATAAACCCGCGGGTGTTTTTTTGTTCGGTTAGTATTTTAACGGTTTCCAAAACATGCCGCGCCGCAATAGCAATAATAGCCATATCAACTTTATCGGGCAGTTGTGTAACATCTTTATAAGTCGGTAAATTTTTTACCTTCTCTTTTTTCGGATTTACCACATAAATTTGGCCTTTATAATGATTATTAAGTAAATTTTCCAATATTTTTCCGCCGGGACTATTCGGATTATCAGAACCGCCAATAACGGCAATTTCTTGCGGATTGAGTAAGTTGGGATGTATCATAAGCTTTTGTTAAAACTGATTTTGATGCTATAAAGATGCATATTTTTTTGTAAATTTAAAGCATCAAAAATCACTTATTTAAAATTAATAATTATGCCGAATTTTTCACAAACAGTGCAACATATACGCTCATCGGAAATCAGAGATTTAATGAAACTTGCCACACGTTCCGATATTATTTCTTTTGCAGGTGGCATGCCTAATAACGACTTGTTTCCGGTAGCCGAAATAGAAGAACTTTTTTTAAAAATGGATCCCGAAAAGAAAAAAACCGCTTTTCAATACGGTCCTACCCCCGGATATCCGCCCCTGCTCGAAGCCTTAAAAGAATATCTGCGCACCAAAGGCTTGCCGGTAGATACACACAAATTAATGATTACCACCGGCTCAATGCAAGCTATCAATATTTTAGGAATGGAATTTATTAATCCCGGCGATTTGGTTATGACCGAAACACCGAGTTTTATCGGTGGTATTGCGGTTTTTAAAACCTTTCAAGCCCGTATTAAAAGTATTCCTTTGGAAGCAGATGGCATAGATTTAGAAGCCTTGGAAACGGTTTTGGAGAAAGAAACCCCCAAAATATTATATGTCATCCCTAATTTTCATAATCCGGCCGGCATTATTTATTCCAAAGAAAAACGTTTAAAATTATTGGAATTACTCAAAGATAAAAATATTATCTTACTGGAAGATGATGCCTACAACGAGCTCTATTTTAACAACGAAGCCAAAGCCATGACCACACCTATTATGGCCCTGAACAAAACAGATGTAGAAGTGGTTTATACCGGCTCATTTTCAAAAATTTTAGGCCCCGGTTTCCGGCTGGGGTGGATGTTAGCCTCACCTGAAATTTATGAAAAAGCACAAATTATAAAGCAGGGCATTGACTCTTGCAGTCCTAATTTTACCCAAGTATTGGCGCACGAATTTATGCAAAAAGGCTATTTGGAACCCTATTTGCATAAAATCAGACAAGAGTATCACGAAAGACGCGATTTGATGCAAGCAGCCTTAAAAAAATATATGCCGCAAGAAGTCCAATGGCAAGTGCCACAAGGTGGTTTTTACTTTTGGTTAAAACTGCCCGAAGGCATGGATGCCAAAGAAATAGTCAAAGACAGTATCATAAAAGGAGCGGTTTTTGTAACCGGCAAAACCTTTGATCCTCAAGCAGAAAATTTGAATTATATGCGTTTGGCCTATTCTAATATGGATAAAAATCAAATTGATGAAGGTGTCAAAATTATTGCAGAATCAGTAAAAAAATATATGCGTGTTTATTCTTAATTTTTTATTATTTTTGCAATACAAATACCAACAATATGAATAAAGTTAATAAAATTATTATAGCACTGTTTTTTATGACAGCTGTTATTGCCTGCACAACGGTTAAAATGACCGGCAGAAAACAATTTAACATGGTGCCCAATTCTCAGATTTTTCCGGCATCATTTGCCCAATATAACGGTTTTTTAAAAGAGCATAAAGTTTCGACCGATAAAACGCAGTCCGAGCGTGTGAAACGTATTGGTAACCGTTTGATTAAAGCGGTTGAAAAATATTATAAGAAAAACGGTTGGGAAAAAGATTTACAAGGCTATCAATGGGAAGTCAATTTGGTAGATGATCCGCAAATGAATGCTTTTTGTATGCCTGGAGGTAAAATTGTATATTATACCGGCTTGCTCAAAGTAACTACAACCGATGGCGAAATAGCCGCGGTAATGGGCCATGAAATTGCCCATGCGTTAGCCAACCACGGCGCCGAACGTATGAGTATGGCCTACGGGCAACAATTGGGAGCCGTATTAACTATGTTGGCCACCAGCAAATCAAAACCCGAAGACCAGCAAAAATGGATGGCTATTTACGGTTACGGTTCACAACTCGGTGTAATGTTACCTTATAGTCGCAAACATGAATCGGAAGCTGATAAAATGGGACAAATTATTATGGCCATAGCCGGTTACAATCCGGATGAAGCTGCTAATGTTTGGGTAAAAATGAGTAAAATGGGCGGACAACAACCACCGGAATTTCTCAGCACCCACCCGTCTAATCAAAGACGTATGGAAAATCTGCGTAAATGGGCTCCCGAAGCCAAACGTATTGCCAAACAATTCGGGGTAATTTTTGATAAGTAAAATAAATTATTCTAACATAAATAATTAACAATATCCTCTGATTTTATTCAGGGGATATTTATTTAGTCTATTATTTTAAGTGAATACAACAAATTTGAGATATGACAAACACAAAAGTCAAATTCTACTATTATTCAAATAATTGTTATCTTTGATTTCCCATAAAAAAACTAATTCTTGAAAATACAAAAAGGCGACAAAAAACTGATTCGTGCTTGGGCGTTTTACGACTGGGCCAATTCGGCTTATGCGCTGGTCATCAGTTCGGCTATTTTTCCTATTTTTTTTGAAAAAGTAACCAACCGCAATGGCAATGACACCCTGCATTTTTTAGGCATGTCTTTTAAAAATACCGAATTATATAGTTATGCCTTGGCACTTTCGTTTTTAATTGTGGCTTTTTTATCACCTTTGCTTTCTTCCATAGCCGATTATAGCGGCAACAAGAAAAAATTTATGCAATTTTATACCTATTTGGGCTCTATTTCAACCATGATGTTATTCTTTTTTAAAGGGCCCGACACGGTTTGGTTGGGTATTTTGTTTAGCGTGTTGGCCAGTGTCGGTTTTTGGGGCAGTTTGGTTTTTTACAATGCTTTTTTGCCCGAAATTGCCGAATATGAGCAACAAGACAAAGTTAGTGCCATGGGTTTTGCCTACGGTTACGTAGGATCGGTTTTATTGATGATTTTTAACCTGACCATGATTTTACATCCCGAATGGTATGGTATCACCGACGGCACCTTACCGGCACGTATTTCTTTTTTGAGTGTCGGAATATGGTGGATTGTTTTTTCGCAATATACTTTTTATGTGCTGCCCGATAATATTTATGAAGTAAAACCACCCAAACGAAAAGGTTATTTATGGGAAGGTTACAAACAATTGAAAAAGGTTTTTAAACAACTGATGCATTACCCGACTTTAAAACGTTTTTTGGCCGCTTTCTTCCTGTATAGCTTGGCGGCACAAACCATATTTTATGTAGCCGGATTGTTTGGCAGTAAAGAATTACAACTGGACTCCGGTAAGCTGATCATGACCATTTTAGTTATTCAAATAGTCGGCATTGCCGGTGCTTTGGGCTTCTCTCGTATTTCTAAAATCATTGGCAATATCAGGGCTTTGCAAATTATTTTGTTGATATGGATAGGCATCACCATCAGTGCTTATTATTTAGACAAAAACAATCCGCATGTCGAAATGCAATTTTATGTTTTAGGCGGCTTTGTAGGTTTGGTCATGGGCTCTATTCAAGCCCTGTCGCGTTCGTCATACTCAAAAATGTTGCCCGAAGAAACCCACAAACACGCTACTTATTTCAGTTTTTATGATTTTGCCGAAAAAATAGCCATTGTTTTGGGCACTTTTTCGTTTGGCGCTTTGGAAGCCTTAACCGGTTCTATGAAATCCGCCGTGCTGATGATGGCCGGCTTCTTTTTTGTATCTATGATTATTTTGGGGACAATCAAAGAAAAAAATATATAACTTCACGAGCTTTGTTCCGTTGATTGTTTATTAGTGATTCATTGCAACAGCAGAACAAACGCATACTTTTATAATTGCGTTTTTAGCAATATCTCTTTGAGTAAATTATAAATTTTGCGAAAAATTTTCATCGAAAATGAAACATAATGTTGAAGTTGAAACAAAAAGTATGTGTTAACCTATATCACACCGGGAAAGTATTTGGTAATCCATAATAATTTATTTAATTTTAAAAATAATTAATTCCAATATATGACTTCTCAAGAGATAATACAACTACAACGGCTTTTTTTTGAATCGGGACAAACCAAAGATATAAAGTTCAGACAACAACAGCTTGCCAAATTAAAACAGCTTTTAAAAGCCAATGAGTCTTTATTATACGAAGCCATTTATACAGATTTTGGCAAATCTTCCTTTGAAACATATTTGACAGAATTAGCTTTGATCTATCACGAAATCAAGCTGCTAAACAAAAAAATACCACAATGGAGCCGCCCCAAACGTGTATCGACCGACTTACCCAATTGGCCAGGCAAAAGTTACATCATACCCGAGCCTCTGGGTAACACTTTGGTCATTGGTGCTTGGAATTATCCTTATCAACTGTCTTTATTGCCTGCTCTAACGGCATTAGCCGCCGGTAACACG
>JAMOMQ010000186.1 GCA_027066995.1 Flavobacteriales bacterium | reverse complement strand
AAATAGTTGATATTGGTTTGGAGCAAAATATAATAGATGAAATGCCTACCAACTATTTTTTATTAACCAATCAAATTTTAAACTTACTACATCAAGGCTCTAAATTTTCATACAAAAACAATTTTGGACATGTTTTAATTGTAGGCGGTCAAAAGGGGATGATTGGGGCGCCGGTTTTAGCCTCAAAAGCGGCGCTACGAATTGGTGCAGGTTTGGTCACTAATTTTTTACCCAAAACCGGTTATGCTATCAGTCAGACTGCTATTCCGGAAGTGATGACATTAACCGGCAGAAAAAAGAATCATCTATCGGAAATTTATGTTCCCGAAAAGATTAACGCTGTCGCTATTGGTATGGGTATGGGCACCAAGCCGGTTACACAAAAAGCTTTTATCGATTTTTTGCAACATTACTCTAAACCTGTTATTTTAGATGCCGATGCCATAAACATATTGGCGCAAAACCCCGAGACCTTGACATTGGTACCGCCCAACAGCATTTTAACACCTCATCCGGGCGAATTTAAACGTCTGGTGGGCTCTTGGGGCAATGATAGTGAAAAATGGCACAAACAAAAAACATTGGCGGCGCAGCATCAGTTAATTGTTATTTTAAAAGGTGCTTATACAACCATTACGGATGGTAACAATTTTTATATCAATCCTATTGCCAACAATGCTTTGGCAACGGCAGGTAGCGGCGATGTGTTATCCGGCATTATAGCCGGTTTGTTTGCGCGCCGGCTATCGCCATTAATGGCTGCTTTGGCGGGAGTTTATATACATGGAAAAACCGCAGAATCTTACACTCGAAAATATGCAGCATATTCAATGACGGCATCTGATATTATTAATGAATTAAAGTATTTGTAAATGCTGTTTAAATGAAATTACCGGCATATTTTAATCATTCAATAAAGTAATATTGTTACCATAATTTTTCATTATAAAAGCATCATAAGTCTTGATAACTTATTGGACTTATCATAGAAAAAAATATTTATCTTTGCACCAATCAAAAAAATAAGCATTATGTCAGAAAACAGAGAACACATACAAGTATTGGTATTAGGATCAGGTCCTGCCGGATACACTGCGGGAATATATGCAGCCAGAGCCGGATTCAAGCCGGTCATTTATACAGGCATGGAAATGGGAGGTCAATTAACGACCACTACCGAAGTAGATAATTATCCCGGATTCCCGGAAGGAATCCAAGGACCGGAATTGATGGAAAGAATGAAAAAACAAGCCGAACGTTTTGGCACCGAGGTGCGATTCGGTTTGGCCACTGCCGTTAAATTTGCCGAAAGAGCCGGTGAAAAACATGTGATCACCATTGATAATAATAAAGAAGTAACTGCCGATGCTGTTATTATAGCGACCGGTGCATCAGCCATGTATCTCGGCTTGGAAAGCGAACAACGTTTGCGTGGTGGCGGTGTGTCTGCCTGTGCCACTTGTGACGGTTTCTTTTATAAAGGTTTAACCGTTGGTGTTGTAGGTGGTGGTGATGTAGCTGCCGAAGAAGCCAGCTATTTGGCCGGATTGGCAAAAAAAGTATATATGTTTGTGCGTCGAGACAAAATGCGGGCTTCCAAAGCCATGCAAGACCGTGTCCAACGTATTGACAATATCGAAATTATGTGGAATACAGAAATTGATGAAGTTTTAGGAGACAAAGTAGTGGAAGGTGTTCGCGTTAAAAATAACAAAACCGGAGAGAAAAAAGATATTCCATTGGAAGGTTTGTTTATAGCCATTGGACACAAACCCAATACCGACTTTTTGGGAGGACAAATTACTTTGGATGACAGAGGCTATATCGTGACAGAACCTAAATCTACTTTGACCAACAAGCCCGGTGTTTTTGCCTGTGGCGATGTCATGGACCCTACTTATCAGCAGGCAGTTACCGCTGCCGGAACCGGTAGTATGGCAGCCTTAGATGCCGAAAGATATTTAGCAGCTTTGGAAGATGAATAAGTTTTAAAAGTTATCTAAAACTTTATAAAAAAAGGCATAAATTGAAATTTCAGTTTATGCCTTTTTTTGTTTATAGTTTTATAAATCTCGCCAAGCTTTTTTGTCTGCTACGGTGCCTTTTTCAAGTTTTATAACACCGGGGTTGCTCCGAATCATCGTTTTTAAAGTGGTTGCATCGGTTAGGTAAATAGGAAAATTAAATTGGTTATCCAAATCATCATCTAATACAGCAAATAAACCGATGACTTTTTTACCATTATCTTGCAATTTTCGGGCAAATTTGTTTATTTTATTTTGCGCATCTTTACTTATTTTATAGGGGGCGGCCGATATAATTAAATATATTTCCGGAGCTTGTAAAACTTCTTGCGTAATGTCACCGTCTTGGTCGTTTTCAATACTAAAATCATGTATGGGTGGTGTGTAGCCTTCTTGTAAAGTAATGGTTTTACGGTCAATAAATTCCGCACCAGAAATATTCCAGGGTTCGTCTTCATTGCTAAATTCTTGCACTTTTCCATCAACTTTATAATACCAAATGTCTTTAAATTTTGCTTGGGGCGCATCGGGAGGAGTTCGCATACCTTCGTTGATATTTTTGCCAACGGCATAAGGTCTAAAATCAATCAAAGGTAAATGCCTTACTGTATATATCATTAGTAACAACGCCATTAAAGCACTTGCATGTGCAAAAGCCGTTGTTATTTTTTTTGAAAAAAGCGGTTTAATGTCCTTATATCTAATATTTAAAAACAGGATTAAAACAATTAAAATGACATTTTTATAAAAGGTTTCCCAAGGACTGAGTTTGACAGCGTCACCAAAACAACCGCAATCGGTTACCTTATTGTAATAGGCGGAATACCAAGTTAAAAATAAAAATACTATTATAATAACGAGTAAAGCTTTGAGTGTAAATTTTGGCTTATAACCAACTAATAACCAAATACCTAAAACAAATTCAATCAATATAAGAAAAATAGAAATTTCCAATGCAAACGGATTGAGATAGGACATATTCAACACATCTTCACCAAAATATTCCAACATTTTAATTTTGGTGCCAATTGGATCAACCAGTTTGACAAAACCGGAAAATATAAAAGTAAAAGCGACTAAATATCGAATAATTTGCGTTAAGTATTTCATTTGTGTAATATTTATTACAAAAATATGAATTATTTCTTATACCAAATCAATTTAAAAATCATGAAAAATATTTTGTTTAATCCTTTTGGCATAACACAAATTTACGAAACTAAATCAAGTTATTCTTTATATATTTGCTAAATAATTCATAAAATATGTTCCGAAAATCAATAGTTTTAGTATTCTTTTTAATAATGGCTTCCGGTCTTTCACAAGAACATAAAACTATTGATAATCAATTATTTTCTGCCGATTTAAATTTCGGATATAATTTGACTCGTATTAAAACCAATTATTTTTTTGAGGAAAAAATGCCTTTTTCTTTCCAACTAAATTGGCAAAAAGCCAATTATATAAACAAAAACAGCTTGGGAAAATTTGGCTATTCTGATTTTGGTTTAACCTTTTTATATCATGATTTTAGAAATAAACAGATAGGTAAAAATTACGGTTTATATGCTTTTATGGAATATTATTTGTTAAAACCGGCAAAAGGTTTTCAGCTATCATTTAGAATATCACAAGGTATTGCTTACAACACAAACCCTTATAATAAAATAAATAATTCTAAAAATTTATATTTCGGCGGCCATTTTTTATTTCCTTTTGACATAGCTTTATATTTAAAAACCCCGAAAATTATTCAAAATTGGCGAATGCAATTTGGTTTGGCTATATTTCATTACTCTAACGGTAATTTGCAGTCTCCAAACTATGGCGCCAATATTCCAAGTTTAACTTTAGGTTTGTTATACGATGGTAGAAAATTACCGGTAATCCAAGAAAAAATATTCCCTGATTTTGACAAAGCTTGGCAATACAGGGCATTTTTGCGTTTTGGCATTAACGAATCCGATTACTATGACAGTGGCATCTATCCATTTTTTATTCCCGGGATTCAGATAGACAAGCATTTGAGTTACCGGCATAAAATTTATATGGGCACAGAGTTGTATTTGTCATATTTTTTGCGGGAGCAAATACGTTATGAATATTATGCACAACCCGAAAAACAACTTGATAAAATTTATGATTTCAAACGCGTAGGAATATATGTAGGACATGAATTTTATTATGACAAATTCGGAATAGATATTGCCTTTGGATACTATATTTATTATCCCTATCAGTTTGAAACCCGTTTTTATAATCGCTTGGGCACCAAATACCGAATTAACAATCGGTGGACAGCCTTATACAGCCTTAAAGTGCACAGCATCAATAGGGCAGAGGCAATGGAATTCGGTTTAATGTATCGTTTTAAATAAGATGAAAAAAACATATTACATATTATTATTGCTATTTATCCTGATTGAATCTTGCAACAAAACACCATTGAGTTGCGAATTTTCGGGTCATAAGAAAGTGCAAGAAATAAATCTACCGGCATTTGACAAAGTGGAAGTCAATCCGCAAATTAGTTTGACATTGATCGATACTACTTTTAACAAAATAATTATAGAAGCAGACCAAGATGTCATGCCAAATATCTCTTATAAAATTGAAGCCGAAAAACTCATTTTAAAAAACAACACCAAATGCCTGATTCAAAATACAGCCGCTGAAGTTCACGTAGTTTTATTCGCAAAAAATATCAAACAATTTATCGCCAATACCGATTTGAATATCAATTCCGGAAATCTATTACAATTTCAAAATTTATGGCTTATTTGCGAAAATGCCTCAATTGGTAATAATAATATTGCCGA
>JAMOMQ010000185.1 GCA_027066995.1 Flavobacteriales bacterium | reverse complement strand
GGGTCCACTTCTATACCTTTACCGTCTGCCGTTGTGCGTAATCTGTAATGGGTGACTACAGCAGCTTCTTTGGCAAATCCGTCCACATGCTTGGCTTCTTTGCTAAAATACGATTTGGGTATTAACAGTGGAAAATAAGCATTTTCGTGTCCGGTTTCCTTAAACATTTTATCCAGTTGGGCTTGCATCTTTTCCCAAATGGCATATCCATAAGGTTTGATGACCATCATGCCGCGGATTCCGGAGTTTTCAGCCAAACCGGCTTTGACCACTAATTCGTTGTACCATTTTGAATAATCTTCGCTTCGCTTTGTTAATTTTTTACTCATTATCAGTGTTTTGGTATAATTGTTGCAATATATTTTTTGAATGATTTCTTTGTAAAGAAAATCTGTGCAAAGCTAATTATTTTTTATATATTTAACTTTAAAATTTTTGCTTTATGAAAACACCCTCTACTTTTCGATACTTTTTCTCCGGATTTTTTGTCTTGGCACTCCTAATAACATTGTCCTCATGTGATAGTTATTATAACGTGTCCGCTGCCGACGGTATTTATGATCAGGAGACAACTCATCCGGTCTCAACCGCACAAGAACGTCAAGAAACGGTAAGAAAAGAAACCGTTATTATCAAGCAAAAACCACAACGAAAACAATATCAAAATCATAGCAATTCAACTACTTTTTACGAAGAGTATTTTAAAAATAAAGCCGAATTATACGAAGAAATAACAGATGAAGACGTTGTAACAGGTGAAGATGATTACTATTATGATGATAATGATGATGACACTTATTATACGACTACAAAAGAAGTTTATATCCACAATTATTATGACTGTGATCCTTGGTATTACAGACCCTACTACAGACCTTACTTTCGCCCTTATTGGAGTGGATTACACATATATGTAGGTGCCGGCGTATTTTTTGATTGGGGTTTTGATAGTTACTGGGGATATAATCCGTATTATACACCATATACTTATTGGGGATATTATCCCAGCTATTATTCTCCCTATTATGCCGGTTATTACGGAGGCTACTATGGTTATAACAATTACTATTACGGCCCTGTTTACAACAACTATTATTACCGAAACCGCCGTGCTTATGTAAGAGGCAGACGGGGTTATGTGTCCAGACGAAATAATTTGTTTGGCAGCAGTAGATCTACCGGCCGCACTATCCGTTCCGGTTTAAGTGCCGCCAACGGTCGTGTAGATCGCAATGATAGAAGCATTCGTAACAATAGAAATATAAGAAATGGCAGAATAGATCGTAATAATCATACCGGCAGAACTATCCGTAGCGGCAGAATAGAGAGAAATATTAAAACAGATCGAAATATTAGCAATGGACGAACCGGACGCCAAACCGGAAGAGAAGTTAGAACTATTAAAAATACACGCCAAATTAGAAATAACCGGAATATAAAATCAGGTAGAATAGAAAAACAGAACAAGAGAAATAAATATACCTCCGGAAGATTCATCCGTAGAGAACATCGTTCATCAACAACCCGTAACAACCGCAGTCACAAATATCGTTCAAATAAGCGTAAACAAAACACTGTGAACCAAACAAGACGAGCTGCAAACTCAACACGGCGTCGAGCAGAAACACAACAACGCCGCAGTTATAAACGACCTGCCAAATCTTATAGCCGTCCTAGCAGAAGTTATTCCAGACCAAGTAAAAGTTATTCATCGGGACGTAGCTATTCATCCGGACGTTCTTCGTCAGGATCAAGAGGACGATCTACCGGTAGTAGTAGAGGAAGCCGTTCAGGCAGAAGATAATTATAATATTACAACATTATATTACAGCTTTGAAGCTTGTCACTTGTAATTAACAAACCGTTTTATAACAAATTATTACCTATTATTACGGTTTTATTTTCCAAATGAAATACATACAGATAAAAAAAACAGTTTTATGAAATATTTTTTTACTCTAATCAACCTCTTGTTTATAAGTTTGCATTTGCAAGCACAAAATTTTGAAGACGGTTGGCGTTATGCCCAAGACAATCCTTATGGCACTGCCCGTTTTGCAGGCATGTCCGGCGCTTTCAGTTCCTTAGGTGGTGATATGAGCGCTATTGGTTTAAACCCCGCCGGTGCCACTACTTTTACCACCAACAGACTGACCGGCACCTTATCAATTTTTAACAATAACAATACAGCCAATTATTTTGATAAGTCTCACGGTTCTGATTATACATCTTTTGATGACAGATTTATAAGCATGGATCAAATAGGAGCTGTTTGGGTTTTTAAATCCGATGTCAGCGATTGGAACAAAATTGCTTTGAGTATCAATTTTAATAAAGATGCCGATTATGGTAATCATATAAGAATACAAGGAACCAACCTTACCGGAAATAGCGTAACCAATTATTTTGTCAATAATGCCAATGGCATCAAACTTGCCGATATTAAATTGATTGATGGCTATGATGACGATTACCAATGGTTGGGTGAAAACCTCGGATTTGGCGCCCAGCAAGCTTATTTGGGTTACCAATCCTATATCATTAATGCGGTAGACCCTAATAATGATAACAATACGCAATATGTAGCCAATGCTGTTTATACCAATGTAAATCATCAAAATACCATCAACAGCACAGGAGACAAATCGCACATCGATTTTAATATTGCCGGCACCTATCAAAATACTTTACAATTAGGATTTTCATTGTCCGTGTTTAGTATTGATTATACCGAAAGCAATACCATTATAGAAGACAATTATGATCCGGCTTCAGATTTGCAATATTTAAAATTACGAAACACCTTAAGAGTTGAAGGAAACGGTATAGGTATTAAATTAGGTGCTATTTATAAAATTGCGCCGGGCACCAAACTTAGTCTGGCTTATCATTCGCCGCAATGGCTTGAAATAAATGAATACATGAAACAAACCGTCCATACCGAAATGGGAAACGGTGACATTTTTGATATCAGTCCAGCCATTGAAAATGAATTTGCCCCCTATCGAATTATTACACCTTCTAAATTTATTATCGGCGCTTCCGGTGTAATTAATAAAAAAGGGGTTATTTCGATAGATTATACCTATCAAAATATGGGTAATTTACATTTTAAAGAAACCGAAGCAGATGCAGATACTTCTTATTTTGACAGTTTAAATGACAATATAAGTAATAGCATGCAAGCCATTCATAAATTAAATGTCGGTGGTGAAATAAAATTGTCCGAGTTATCTTTAAGAGCAGGTGGTTTTATGGCGACCTCGCCCGTAAAGGCTAATGACGATTTGTTTACTTCCAAAGGCTATTCATTTGGCATAGGTTATGATTTTGGCAGTTTTGTATTGGATATGGCTTATGTCAATCAAAATAACAAAGAATCACGAACGCTTTTAACTTTGAATGATGCCGCTACAGTTGACACACAACAAAACCGTTTTTTGGCGGGTATAAGATATAACTTCTAAGAAAAATCATATCAAATATTAACCCTCTCAGATTAAACAGTCGGTTTTTTCATAAAAATTTTGTAAATTGACCTCATGCCAAATACTCAAAATTTTTATGAAAAGGTGCTGGATATTGTCCGGCAAATTCCACCCGGCAGGGTAACGACTTATGGTATTATAGCCGGATATATTGGCCGTAAGGGTAGTGCCAGAATGGTCGGTTGGGTGTTAAATAAACAAAAAGGCCAAAGCAATATACCTGCCCATAGAGTGGTCAATCGTAAAGGTTTGCTGACAGGCAAAATGCATTTTGAAGGCATTAATTTGATGCAAGAACTTCTGGAAAACGAAGGCGTTGTAATTGTAAACAATCAAATTGTTGATTTGGACAGATATTTATGGTATCCGGAAGATTAATCGGCAGTTATTATAAATATACCGGAATGTCATGAACGGATCTACATTAAAGTATTTCCTAAAAACACCCGTTGCGCCTCATTATAAGCATTTTCAAAAGCCGTTGTGTTGATTGTTGTTTCAATTTTATTTTCAGCAAAATAAGTCAACAATTTTTCGGTGGGCAAATTTCCCACTAATTCGTCTTTGGCCATAGGACAACCACCAAAGCCTTTAATGGCACTGTCAAAACGGCGACAACCAGATTGGTAAGCGGCATCAACTTTTTCGTGCCAAGTTTTTGGATGTGTATGCAAATGGGCACCAAATTCAATATCGGGATATTTGGGAATCAAATAACTGAAAATACGCCGGATGGTTTCGGCATTGGCAGTACCGACCGTGTCGGATAAAGAAATCAATTTGACTCCCATGGCACGCACTTTAACCACCCATGATTCTACAATTTCTTCATTCCAAGGGTCTCCATACGGATTACCAAAGCCCATAGAAAAATACACATTAACTTTTTTATTGTGTTTATGAGCCATGTTCATAATTTCTTTAAGTAAATCACAAGACTGACCGATGGTTTTAGCCGTATTTCGCATTTGAAAAATCTCGGACAACGAAAAAGGATAGCCTAAATAGTCAATCTGTTGAAATTTTACAGCATCGTGAACACCGCGCATATTAGCAACAATGGCTAATAGTTTGGTGTTGGTTTTTGACAAATCCAAAGCTTCAACCACTTGTGCAGTGTCACGCATTTGCGGAATGGCTTTAGGCGACACAAAACTGCCGAAATCTATGGTGTCAAAACCAACATGGAGCAAACTTTGAATATATCTTGTTTTAGCAGCAGTAGGAATAAAAGTTTTGATACCTTGCATGGCATCGCGGGGACATTCTATGATTTTGACTGCTGACTCCAACTGTAATAATTTTGCCTTAAAGATACAAATATTTGCCGATTTGAAACATTATACCAAAACAACATACAAAATTGTCCAATGTTTCGTTTCTTTTTGGCTTTCTCATC
>JAMOMQ010000184.1 GCA_027066995.1 Flavobacteriales bacterium | reverse complement strand
GACTGTGCTAAAACAAGGTGGAAAAGCCTTGTTGGTCGGTAGTTTGATATTTTTGATGCAACTGGTTTTTGCCGTGCTGATGATTGATTGGGTTTTGTAGTGTTAATATTGAATATTAATTGTTTAACAGTCTTTGCTTGACAGTGTTGATATAATTTCTGCCTATAGGAATTCTTTTACCGGGCAATTCAATTAAATTGCCGTCTATTGATTTAATTTTGTTCACATTTACTGTATAAGAGCGGTGAATACGTAAAAATATAGCGGCTGGTAGTTGTTTTATGAAAGCAGACATTGAGCTCAAAACCAGATGTTTATCATTATTTGTTACAATTTCGATGTAGTCTCTCAGACTTTCTATATATAAAATTTCAGCATAATTAATTTTGATCATTTTTTTGTTAACTTTGATAAATAAATAATCTTTTTGCCGGTTTTGACGTAATAAGTTTATTTGATTTTGAATTCGTTCAATTGAGTTCATAAATCTTTTGAGTGAAATGGGTTTAACCAAATAATCCAAAACATTGAGCTTAAAACTTTCGACGGCAAACTCTCTATAAGCCGTAGTAATAACTACCAAGGGTTTGTGGTTTAGATTATTCAAAAAATCCAATCCGTTTATTATGGACATATTGATATCTAAAAAGATGACATCGACCTTGTTGGTTTGCAATGTTGATAATGCGTCAAGTGGGTTGGTAAATTTTCCAACGATATCAAAGTTTGAAAAGTGATTTAAATGATTTTCTATCACTTTTATGGCTAATTCTTCGTCATCTATGATAAGGCAATTAATTTTTTGTGTCATAAGGCAAATCTTGTAAAGGTATAATTAATTCAACTGTAAATATATTATTTGAAGGATTGATATTCAACTCAAAATTGTTTTGATAAAGAAGTGTGAGACGTCTTTTGATATTATTAATGCCCATTCCGTGTTTTTTATTGTGATTTTTTTCTTGTAGAATGTAATTGTTTGAAATTTTAAATAACAAACGGTTGTCCTCGGTTTTATTAAAATTGATAACGATGTTTATTTTTTCTTGATTTACCAATCCATGTTTAAAACTATTTTCAACAAAAGCCAAAAAAAGCAAAGGAGGTATTTGTGTGTTAATTAAAGATTTATCATAAGTTATATGTTCGCTTACTCTGTTTTTAAAGCGTATTTTTTCAATAGCTATATAATTATTAATGTATTTTATTTCTTCTCCCAAACTAATTTGATTTTTTTTACTGTCGTAAATAACAAATTCCATAACGTCAGAAAGTTTTAAAACCAGTTCCGGAGCCATGTCAGATTTTTCAAGTGTCAATGCATATAAATTATTCAAAGTATTGAAAAAGAAGTGTGGTCTGATTTGTGATTTTAACAGTTGAAGTTCGGTTTTAAGCTTTTCTTTTTTAAGTTTTTCCAATCTTGTTTTTTCTATCAGCCAGTCAGTTGTAAGTTTAATACCCGAGACTAAAGCAATGACGTAAATTTCACCAAAGGTGACGGCTATAAAATGATTTATGGTATAGGCTTTTTGGTTGTTTAAAGCTTCGGGCCAAATATTGTGAGAGACCAAAAGATAGTTTAAACCGGTTCTAATAAAATAAACCAGCACCAGCAAAGAAGAGAAAAACAAAATAAAAATTTTATATTTTCCGCTTATGATATATTTGGGTAATAAATAATATAAGGTAAAATAAGCCAAAATAATATGTAGGCTAAATTCAACCAAATTGGATTTAAAAGAGTAAAAATAATCACCGAAGTAGCTTCCCCAACGGATTACATTGATGCTAAAATACGTTATCCAAAAATACAGATGATAATGTAAAGGTATGTTTTTTCCTATGTTATTTATCCATTTCAAAACTAAAAAATGTTTGATAAAATTTCATATAAATATATATATAGCATAAATATAGCATTTTTACAAAAATTCGTCGATTTGTTTTGTTGTTTTGTAGGTTAAAAAATGTATTTGGTAGATTATTTTCGAAACTTTCGTTTTTTTTTGTAATTTTAGAAGAATTATTAACCAAATCATTGAACATATGAAAAAAATAAAAATGCTTTTTGTCATATTCTTTTTAGGAGTTATGACACATGCGGTTTTTGCACAAACCAAAATGGTAACCGGAATAGTAACATCCGATGGAGAACCTTTGCCCGGAGTATCGGTTTTGATAAAAGGGGCAGATAAAGGGACTACAACAAACTTTGATGGGAAATATCAAATTGAAGCGTCCCCTGACGACACTTTGGTGTTTTCTTTTGTAGGTATGAAAACAAAAGAAATTAAAGTAGGTGATAAAACCAAAATTGATGTAGTTATGCAAGAAAGTGCTGAAGCTTTAAAAAAGGTTATTGTGACTGCACTGGGTGTTAAAAAACAGAGAAAATCATTGACTTATGCGGCACAGGATGTTAAAGCCGATGAATTAAAAAGAGTAAAACAAACCAATCCGATAAACAGTTTGGCTGGAAAAATAGCAGGTTTGACTATTAGTCGCAATGCTTCCGGTGCCGGAGGTTCCGTTAAAGTTGTGTTACGAGGTAATAAATCGTTGCGCAACAATCAGCCTTTGTATGTCATTGACGGGGTTCCACTGGCTAATTCGACATCTTATGTGCCGGTAAGCACTTTTGGAGATAAAAGCGGAGGTAACCGTGATGGTGGAGACGCATTGTCATTGTTAAACCCCGATGATATTGAAAGTATTTCAGTATTAAAAGGAGCATCGGCATCAGCCTTGTATGGTAGTGCCGGTTTAAACGGAGTAGTCTTAATAACTACTAAAAAAGGAAGAGCAGGTGGATTTAAAGCAAGTGTATCTTCCAGTTTTACTGTAGATAGTCCGGCTTATTTCATGAGTTTTTATGATGAAGCTCAAAACAATGTTGATGGTTTTTTTCAAAAAGGTAAAACCAATATAAATTCAATTTCATTGAGTGGCGGAACTCAAGCAGCTCAAACATATTTCTCTTACAGTAATACTTTTTCTTCAGGTATATTGCCTACCAATGACATGTCGCAGCATACATTAAATATTAAAGAAACGGCACAGTTGTTAAACAATAAATTAAAGGTAAGTGCCGGAGCCATGTATAGCAAACAAGCTATTAACAATCGTCCTGTATCTGCGTTGTATTACAATCCTTTGATTGGAGTATATAACTATGATGCTTCACAAGGGCCTCTGTCCGATTGGCAAAAATTTGAAGAATTTGATCCCGGAAGAAATCTTATGGCACAGCGTTGGTTTAGACCAACTTCCGATATTGAACAAAATCCCTATTGGATTTTAAACAGAAATGCAACGATCGATAACAATCGTAAATTGTTATTGAGTTTAGGTTTGTCATACAAAATAAACGACAAGTTGAGTATCAATACGCGAGGTTCTTATGACAACTCAAATATGGACTATGCCCGCAAAGTATATGCTACCTCTAATGGCACATTATCTCACAAGAACGGACGTTATATCAATTCAACATTTGACAATACACAGTGGTATGCCGATATAACTGCTAATTACAATACTAAATTGAACGAAGATTTGTCTTTGACAGCTTTAGTTGGAACCGGTTTGACACATAATTTATACGATACATTTTATGCCGATTCGGGTAATACGGGTGGGCTTCAATACGCCAATGTGTTTGCCATTCAAAATTTTAATGCCAGTGCCAATGTAAATATCAATGAACACCATCTTCAAAAAAAGGTTAGTTCCGTCTTTTTTAGTTCTACATTAGGTTACAAAGATAGTTGGTATTTGGATATAACGGCACGAAATGATTGGAGCTCTGCACTGCCCGAAGCCAATCGTTCTTATTTTTACCCTTCAATCGGTATTACGGGTATATTGAGCAATATGTTTAAACTGAGCGAAAAAGTATCTTTTGCCAAGGTGAGATTTTCATATGCCGAAGTAGGTAATGATGTTCCAGCAAATTTCTTATATCCCAATCGTGATATATTTTTCGGAAGTGGTGTTGATCCGCAAGATCCTGTTAGACCTTTGAGTATTCCGCGCCCCGAAAAACAAAAGTCTTTTGAAGCCGGAACCGAATGGCGTTTTGACAATGATAGATATGGTATAGATATAGGATTTTACAAAACCAACACCGTTGATCAGTATTTTATTGTTGCTGCTTCGGCAGCCGGAACTTCCGGAGGTCGGGTTGGTGTTAATTCGGGAGATATACTAAATCAAGGTTGGGAAATATCAGCTTTTGCCTATCCAATTAAAAAAGAAAATATAAAATGGCGCACTACGCTTAATTTTGCTACCAATCACAATGAAGTATTAAACCTTTCTAACGATGATGAAGGGGTTGAAATACCATATTATGCGATATCACCGGGAGGTGTAAACTCTTATGCATCTTACTTGGTAGAAGGTGGCTCTTTCGGTGATATATACGGACAAGTTGTTAAACGGGATGATAACGGAAGACCTATAGTTGATCTGTCGGGTGGCGCCGTAGCTATTCAAAAAGATGATAATGCCGATATAACCATTGAAGGTCTTGAAAAAGTAGGCAATGCAAATCCGGACTTTACATTGGGGTGGAATAATAGTTTTGATTACAAAAACTTTACCTTCGATTTTTTAATAGACGGACGGTTTGGAGGCGTAACCATGAGTATGACAGAAGCAGTGGTTGAAGGCATGAGTGATAATTCTGCTCGAGAACAATCCGGCGCTGATGTTGAAGTAGTAGATCCTAGCGGTAATGTGTCTAATATATCAGCCAAAAAATATTATAGCGCAGCCGGTGGTCGTAACGGTTTTACAGGCGAATATGTGTATGATGCAACCAATATTAGATTGGCGGAAATGGCCGTAAGTTATAAAATTAAACTCAATAAATTTGGAATAAAACGAGCCAAAATAGGTATTATCGCAAACAATTTGTTTTTCTTTTACAAAAAAGCACCGCATGATCCTAATGTTACCGGTAGTATAGGAAATACCTTGCAAGGTGTAGATGTCTTTAATTTGCCTGCTACACGCAGCTTTGGTTTAAACTTAAACTTAACCTTTTAAAAAAATAAATAATTATGAAAAAAATATATAAAATCATTAGCTTAATATTGATATTTGGCACATTGCTAAATATTTCGTGCACTAAAGATTTTGATGAAATCAATAACGACCCGACCCAAATAACGGATGAGCAACTTAAAGCCGATTTTCAATATATAGGTGCCAAGTTTCAACCTATTTTTGAAAGTATTATTATTACCAATCCGGCTTGGAAATATCAACTGCAACAAAATTTAAATGCCGATGTTTTTTCCGGTTATATGACCAATCCGCGTCCTTTTATTGCAGGAGCAAACAATACAACTTATAACTTGGTGGCCGGTTGGAATAATTTTATTTGGACAATTCCCTATCAAAACGTAATGAATAATGCTTCATATATTGAACAGAAAGCAACAGAAGACAACTTTCCTGTTTTTGTCGGTATAGCCAAAATATTAAAGGTTGAGGCCATGCATAGGGTTTCGGACGTTTTCGGTCCTATTGTATATACACATTATGGCGAATCTGTTACCACCAGTGAATATGATAGCCAACAAGAAGCTTATAATGCTTTTTTTGCAGATTTGGATGAAGCCGAAGATTTGATTTCCAACAATCTTTCCGATGCTTATTTCGCCAATTTTGATTTGGTATATGACGGTGATTTGGAGAAATGGTTACGTTTTGCCAATTCATTAAGGTTGAGATTGGCAGTTCGTATTGCCATGGCGGATCCTGTCAAAGCTCAAGCAGAAGCAGAAAAGGCTTTATCAAGTCCGTTCGGATTAATTGAAACCAATGATCAAGCATTTGTTATTCATGGTTCCAAAGCCCACCCTTTATTAACCATTTGCAATGCTTGGGACGATATACGAATGAATGCCAGTATTGAATCTTACATGCGTGGTTATAATGATCCGCGTATCAATCGGTATTTTAGTTTGGTTAAAGAAGGAGATAATGTGACACAGCCGGTGGTTTCAGGAACACTTAAAGGTATTCGTAACGGATTACCTTTATTATCCAATTATGCCGACGAATTGGCACAAAAAGCTGCTTATGTCAATTTTGCAGTTATACATAAAGATATAATGACCCCTAACATTCAACTGATGACGGCAGCCGAAGTATGGTTTTTAAAGGCCGAAGCAGCTTTGAGAGGTTGGAATGGAGCCGGAAGTGCCCAGACAAATTACGAAACCGGTATTACCGTATCATTTGACCAACGCGGTGTAAGCGGTGCAGCTGCTTATATCGCAGATAATACTTCAACTCCTATGGACTATGTTGATCCCGTAAATGCTTCAAATAGTATCAATGCTTTATCTTCCGTAACTATTGCCTGGGATAGTGGTGCTGACAATGAAGTGAAATTAGAAAAAATTATCACTCAAAAATGGATAGCTATATTTCCTGATGGAATGGAAGCTTGGAGTGAATTCAGAAGAACAGGATACCCCAAAATTTTTCCTGTAGTCAGTAATCAAAGTGGCGGAACTATTGATACTAACATTCAAATCAGACGTATTCCGTTTGTAGTCAGTGAATACGACACCAATTCAGAAGGCGTGCAAGGAGCTATAAACAAGTTGGGCGGTCCCGATAATGGAGGCACCAGACTATGGTGGGATACAGGTAGTAATTTCTGATAATTTTTGAGTTTGATTAAACTTAACGGGAGCAAGTCTCCCGTTTTTTTGTTTTTTATCCCTTTTTTAAATACATTTATAGAAAAACCTTGTATTTTATGTAAGCAAATGGTAATTTAGCCTTTCATTTCAAATTAAAGTATTATGCAAAATAAATTATCTTCTATTGCCTACCAACCTCCCGGTCAATTTGAAGAAACCCGGTATGAAAAAATTCACAATGTTATTTTTGACAATTCTGTGGAAGGCTCCAAAGTTGTAGCTGCCGAAATAGCACAGCTCATTAGAGATAAACAAAATAAAAACGAACGCTGTGTTTTGGGCTTGGCAACCGGCTCATCACCTATTAAGGTTTACGAAGAGTTGGTTCGTCTGCATAATGAAGAAGGTTTGAGTTTTCAAAATGTGGTAACTTTTAATTTGGACGAATATTATCCCATGCCCAAAGAAAGTATCCACAGTTATCATTATTTTATGCACCAACATTTGTTTGACCATGTCGATATAAAACCCGAAAACATAAATATACCCGACGGAACGGTGCCCAAATCCGAGTTGATTAACTATTGTATTGCTTACGACAAAAAAATTGAAAGTTACGGTGGCTTGGACTTTCAACTGCTCGGTATCGGTCGCACCGGTCATATCGGTTTTAACGAACCCGGTTCGCATATCAACTCGGGCACGCGTTTTATCACTTTGGACCCATTGACCCGAACCGATGCCGCTCCATCGTTTTTAGGTATTGAAAATGTTCCGCGGGCAGCCATAACCATGGGTATCAAAACCATTTTGCAAGCCAAACGAATTGTATTGTTGGCTTGGGGTAACAGCAAAGCACCCATAATCAAAAGAACCATTGAAGGAGATATGACTTCCGATGTGCCGGCAACCTATTTGCAAAAACACCCCAATACCACTTTTGTGCTCGACGAAGAAGCTTCTATGGAACTCACCCGCATCAAAACACCTTGGTTGGTTAAAGATTGTAAATGGGATAAAGAACTTATCAAAAAATCGGTGGTTTGGCTCTCGCAACAAACTGATAAGTCGGTGTTAAAATTGACAGAAAAAGATTACAATGCCTACGGTATGTCGGGATTAATGGCGCAAGAAGGCGACCCTTATCATATTAATATTCAGGTTTTTAATCAAATACAACACACCATTACCGGTTGGCCCGGCGGCAAGCCCAATGCCGACGATACATACAGACCCGAACGCGAAAAACCGCATCAAAAAAGAGTGCTTATTTTTAGCCCGCACCCCGACGACGATGTGATTTCAATGGGGGGAACCCTTGACCGTTTGGTGTCGCAAGGACACGAAGTGCATATAGCTTATCAAACTTCGGGCAGTATAGCCGTGAGCGATGAACAAGCACTAAAATTTGCCGAAATAATCTTTAAATACCAACCCGAAAACAAAACGGTAAAAAAACTGATAACCGATTTACAACTCAAGGATAAACCTTTTGAAGACACCATTGAAATTAGAAGACTTAAAGCGGATATAAGACGCCACGAAGCCATTGCTGCCTTGCGATATCTGGGTGTTCCCAAAGAAAATATCCATTTTTTGGATATGCCTTTTTATGAAACCGGTGCTATCAAAAAGAAACCTTTGAGCCAAGAAGATATAGATTTGGTGCAAGACTTGATTGCTCAAATCAAACCGCATCAAATTTTTGCAGCCGGCGATTTGGCCGATCCGCATGGCACTCATAAGGTTTGTTTAGATGCCATATATGCAGCTATTGACAATCTGAAACCCGAAAGTTTTATGAACGATTGCCGCGTATGGTTGTACCGGGGGGCTTGGCACGAGTGGGACGTTCATCAAATAGATATGGCCGTTCCTATGAGCCCCGACCAGGTTTTGCGCAAACGAAAAGCCATTTTCTTTCACGAAACCCAAAAAGACGGTGTTATGTTTCAAGGCAACGACCCGCGTGAGTTTTGGGTAAGAGCCGAAGACCGAAACAGACAAACCGCTATCAAGTATCACAAACTCGGATTGGCGGATTATGCAGCTATTGAGGCTTTTAAACGCTATTATTTTTAAAATAAATTAAAATTTCTTTCATGAAATTCATAAATTTTTTCCTTGCAAGTGTTTTGTGGTTTGTTATGTCAAACGTTTATGCCACAACACTTCCGGCTTGGAAAAAATTGATGCCGCGCCCGCAAAAAATAGAAATCAGAAAGGGCGTCTTTAAAGTTGATAAAGATATTAGAGTGGTAATTCCCCGAAACGCAACCCAAAGGGTTCGTGTAGCTGCAACCAAATTTATCAGACGATTGACCAACCGGACAGGCTTGTTTGTAATCAATGGCTTTCCACTCATGTCTTCTGATAATTCAAATTATTGTGTTACAGTAAGTTATAAGCGAAAAGGTGAATTAAAACTCCATGAAGATGAGAGTTACCGGATAGATATTGCTTCGCAACAAATAGTTTTGCAAGCCGAAACGGATATAGGAATTATTTATGCTTTTGAAACGCTATTGCAGTTGCTTGATCATGACGCTGACAATTTCTTTTTTCAAAATTGTCATATAGAAGACAAACCGGCTTTTACATGGCGGGGATTGTTGATAGATGTGTCGCGGCATTTTCAACCCGTTTCGGTTATTAAAAGAAATCTCGATGCCATGTTGGTGGCAAAGTTAAATACGTTTCATTGGCACTTGTCCGACGATCAAGGTTTTAGGGTGCAAATAAACCAATATCCGCAATTGACCGATAAAGCCTCAGACGGACAATTTTACACCCAAGAACAGGTTAAAGAGGTTGTGCAATATGCCGCAGACAGAGGCATCCGGGTAGTTCCCGAAATAGATGTGCCGGGGCATGCAACGGCTATTTTGGTAGCTTTTCCCGAAATAGGCAGTAAAAAAATGACCTACCGTTTGCAACGCAATGCCGGTATATTTGACCCGACTTTAGATCCGTCCAATCCGCAAACTTATGTGGTTTTAAATAATATTTTTAAGGAGCTGTCCGCTTTGTTTCCGTTTACTTATTTTCATATAGGTGGAGACGAAAATAGAGGTAAACATTGGAATAATAATTCTGATATTCAAGCTTTTATGAAAAATAAAGGCTTTAAAACCAACCACGAGTTGCAAACTTACTTTAATCAAAAACTGGTTAAAATATTAGAAAAATACCATAAAAAAATGATGGGTTGGGACGAAATTATGACCCCCGGCGTCCCCCAATCCGCTTTAATTCATGTATGGCGTGGCAAAAAAGGTAAGCGTTTGGCGGAAACCGTCAAAAAAGGCTATCAAGCTGTTCTATCCAACGGGTTTTATATCGATTTGATGTTGCCGGCTTACAGTCATTATCAAAACCATTTGTATCCGGAAAAGTTTAACCTGACCCAAGCCGAAAAGCAACATGTTTTGGGCGGCGAAGCTACTATGTGGGGCGAGTTGGTTACACCGCTAACCATCGATTCGCGTATTTGGCCGCGCACTTTGGCCATAGGCGAACGTTTGTGGACCAATCCGTCTGTTACGGACAGGCAAGAAATGTATCAACGAATGTTTGCCCAATCATGGCATTTGGAAGAATTGGGCATACAACATTTATCTGCAAAGGAAATCATATTGAGAAATATCACCGAGAACCAAAATACCGATGCCTTAAAGGTTCTGACCGGTGTTTATGAACCGTTAAAATATTACACTCGAAACAAGGGCGGCACCGAATATCAAACATATTCGCCGTTTATGTGTTTTGCCGATGCATGTTCGGCAGATGCTCCGGATGCCTTGCAATTTTCTTTTGTCGTGAATAAATATCTTGATACACGTAGTGATAAGGATAAGAGAACCATTATCAAATTATTAAAAAAATGGTCAAACAATCACAAGCAATTAGTAAAACTGAAACCCAATCCCAAGTTGCAAAAATTATTACCGATGTCTCAAAGTCTGGCAGATTTAACTTTACAAATGTTGGTTTTGGCCAATAATTTGATTCCGGTAGATCAAGCTTTTGTCAACCGTTTAAAACTTCAGTATCAAAAAGCTATACAGCCGTATAATGATGTTTCATTAGCCAATGCTGAGGCATTTAAGGAATTGATAGTTTATTGGATAAAGCAGCGAAATTTAAAATGGCAATAAAATTAGTTTTGAAATTTTTTGTATTTATAATACGCGGCAATTGTAAATAATAAGAAAAAAATTACGCTTAAAGGCACCCAAAACGGAATAGGAACAGGATCTCCCGCTGCATAAGAATGCATACCCGACAGATAAAAATTAACTCCAAAGAAAGTCATAATCAGGGTGGTTATTGACCATAAACTGGCGGCGTTAAAAGCAAATTTGCTTCTAAGTCCGGGAACCAAGCGCATGTGTAATATAAACACATACACCATCATTGAAATTAATGACCAAACTTCTTTGGGATCCCAGCTCCAATAGCGTCCCCAACTTTCATTTGCCCAAACACCTCCCAGAAAAGTTCCTAATGAGAGGGTATATAAACCTACTGTCATAGACATTTCATTAATGGCAGTAAGTTCTTCAATTGTATCTTTAAATTTATCGGCATTTTTTTCGTTTCTGATCAAATATAAAAACAAAACTACAAAGCCAAGTATGGCGCTTAATCCTAAAAATCCATAACTCGAAGTTATGATAGCTACATGAATCATCAACCAATATGATTTTAAAACCGGCACCAAATTGGTAACTTCTGGGTTCATCATACTTCCATGAGCAATTCCTAATAAAAAAGAAGCAAAAATAACAGTAGAAGCTAAAGTGAATTTGCTTTTTTTAATAGAAAATATTAATCCGGCTAAAATAGTTACAAAAGCCACAAAAACAACTGCTTCATACCCGTTACTCCACGGTTCGTGTCCCGAGATATACCAGCGCAATCCCATGCCTACTATATGAGCGGCCATTCCCAAGACAGTCAATATGGTAAATACTCTTAATAATTGTCCGATAATTTTGTTTTTGGGTTTGAATAAGTCTGCAAAAGCTAAGGCTAAAAATATAAAACCGATAGTCATGTAATAAAACAACAGGGATTTGAAAATGTTCCATTTGTTATATTTTATTTCCAAATCAATTTTTCTTTGAGGCGGAATAACTGCCGACCCGATTTTATTTTGATAATCGCTGATATACCCGAGGTATTCATCCGCTTTTTTATAATTGCCGGTTTTAATAGCCTTGTTTAATTCTATTAGATACAGTTTATGCATTGCTAACACCATAGTGTCTTTACCGGTAAAAATATCATGGTTAAAACCATTGTACCATTTGTTATTAGGGTCATTTTTTTTCGGGTAAATATTCATTAAACTTCCTTTTAAGACCGCCAACCAAACATTGGCTTTTTCATCCAGATTGATTATTTCATTATCTGTTGCATCTCTATTGGATTTTTTCTTTCTAAAAGATGCAGCTACTTTATCTTCAAGTATATACCGGTTTTGCCGGTCAAAAAAGTCTAACATAGACGCATGGTTATTCGCATCGATGTTAAGTTGATTTGCCAATTGGCTGCCTAAAGCATATTTCTTGGTTTTAATAATTTTTTGTTTGGCCCAAAAACCTGGTCTTACTTGTGCCGAAAGAATGACTTGTTCGGCTGTTAAATCCTTAAATTTATCTTTTTTATATATTTTTCTTAAAACTTCCAAGGCGTAAGTGTTTACGGGCTTGATGCGTCCTTGATGATCTTGAATCAGCAACTTTCCAAATTTGTCGGCATGCTCTTTACTAACCGTATTTTGTTGCAAATTTTCTGAGTTATCTTGTGCTTGTATGCCGTAGGAAAGTAAGGTAAGAATTAGAAATATGCCGAATTTTTTTTCAGAGATATTTTTTACTTTTTTAGACAAACTTTGAAAACGCGTTCCTTTCCAGAATAAAGCGAAAAACATACCTAACCCCATTAAGATATAGCCTATATAAGTAATAAGTGTGCCCCAATAATCGTGATTAACGGAAAGCACGGTGCCTTTTTCGTCTTGGTCAAATGAAGCCTGATAAAAACGGTACCCTTTATGATCCAAAACATGGTTCATATAAATCCGGTAATCAAATGTACGGTCTTTGTCAAGTACGGTAACTTCGCTGGCATATGATGATGCGGAGTTGGTTCCCGGATAACGTTCCATTTCAAAATCACGTAATTGTATTTCAAATGGGGTTTTTATTTCACGAGATCCGTATTTAATAGCAAAATTTAATCCTCCCAAACTTATTTTTTGAGGTGGAATAACAGCTCCTTGAATACCTCTTATATCAAGAGTATCAATCTTGTCTTTGGTTGATACAGCTAAAGTTAAAGCATCATAAGGATATTTTTGTTCTTCGGTTTTAGGGGCAGAAATTTTTTCTATATGTCCCTTTGCTATTTCGGGAATTACAAATTTTAATTCATCTTGAAAATTATATAACTGCAACAAGGTTAAGGGAATAATACTGTCTTTTGGAACGGCGGTAATTGCTTGAGTTTTCATATCCATAAGTTTTCCTTCAAAAGGAGATTGCAGTTGATTTCCTTGTTCATTGCTAAAAAAATTCATACCGCCTTGTACCGGATTATTAAAACTAAATAAAATATTGCGAATGCTTTTAATATCTCCGTTTTTTAAAAAATAATCTTTTCGCATGCCAGATCCGGATTCTACCAAATGCAAATATAATTGTCCCTTATTGTCTTTGACAAAAACTTCTTTTGCGTGCGGTGTATAATCAATTAGTTTTAACGAAAATTTTTGTGGATTTTCTAACCCGAAACTTTCTGAGACTTCAAAATCCCGGGGACTTAATTTTCCAAGCATTTTGAGGAATTTGGTATAAATGGTTTTGGAACTGTCAGGCAATTTGCTATTGGTAATTTTACTAAAAAGTACTTCCCAATCATAAGTACGTTGAACCTTGCCATTATCTACCGTGGTTGTTATGTATGTTTTGTCGGAATAAATGGTATTGGTTTTGGTGCCTTCCCGTATAGGCATAATTCCTTCAAAACTATAATAACGTGTTACAAAGGCTCCCAATAATATTATAATAAAAGCCAAATGAAAGAGAAAAACGCTCCATTTTTCTTTGCGGTATAATTTATATTTAAAAATATTTCCAATAAAATTAATAACCAATAATAACATGAGTAACTCAAACCATTTGGTGTTATAAATGATGGCTTTTGCCGATGGTGTACCAAAATCATTTTCTACAAAAGTAGCTAAAGCCATGGCCAAGGCAAACAGGCTGATAGCTATTGCCATGGTTTTGGTGCTGTATAACAGGTTGTATAATTTTTTCATAGTTTTTACAGTTATTAGAGGGATAAAGTCAAAAAAACATTTTTTAAAACCGCTGTTTTGTTTGGTGAAGGGCTCAATTACAACTTCTTTTTAGTATTAGGGTGTTAATCATGCATTCCCATACCCTTGGTATCTATTCCCATTTTGGCAGCATCTTCCGGTTTTACCACTGTTTTGTATTCAACCCGCTCCCATTCGGTAATTTTGTCTTGAGCCAATTTTTTCCATTCATTATTGTCTGTTAAAGTAACAAACTTTTTCAAATCGGCTTTGGCTTTATCAAAATCATGGAGTTGCTCATAAGTAAAAGCCCGGTTAAAATAAGGGGGTGCAACATTGGGTTGCGCTTCAATGCAAGCGGAAAAATCAGCCAGAGCTTTTTCAAATTTATTGGTATTAAAATATAAAGCCCCCCGGTTAAATAATGCACCAAGATGTTTGGGGTTAATTTCTAAGGCTTTATTCAATTCCTCCAATGCCTCTTTGTTTTTTTTAAACTGTCTTAAAAGTTGTGCTCTATTGGTTCTGTAATCAGCATTATTAGGGTCTAAATCGACTGCCATTGAGATATCTTGTAAGGCTTGTGTTATTTCATTTATTTCAACAAACATTCCGGCACGTTCGGCATATAGTTTGGCACTCTTAGGATGATCTTCTAAAAGCTGAATTAATTCTTCCAATTTTTTTCGCTGTTCCGGAGTGATATCTTTTTTTAAGCTTGGTTTTTCTTGTTTTTTTACTTCTTGATATACTTCTTTTTCGGCTGTTTTATTATCTGTTTGACAGCTGTATAAAGAGAGAAGGCCGGTGATAATGATAAAGAAAAATATTTTTTTCATAAAGTTTGTTTTAAATAATTGATAAATATAAGATAAAAAATAAGGATAAGGTTTTTTTGATGATTTTTTTGTAAAGGTTAAATTTTTAATAAACAAAAGGAGTTTGCAGCCAAACTCCTTTTGTTTTAATAGATTGATAAAAACTATTTGGCTTCTTTTGCACCTGCATGCAATAGCTGATTCATTTTTTCAATATGTTGATTAAAGTCTAAAGTTCCCGAAGTTGAAACTTTTTTCCACAATTCTTCATTGGTCATTTCGCGGTGACATCCCATACACAGACCGGTTCGGTCCATACCGGCTCTTTCTTTATTGTTTAAAGCTCTTGATAATGGCCAGTGAGAACCAACTACTTGAGTTTGTAATCCGGTCTTAGAATCCACAATAGTTGACCAATCCCATTTTAAATTAGGAATTTTATTAATCTGGATTTTGTAATTTTTAGGAATTACTTTTCCATTGGTTTGATTGATTAGGTCTTCTACAATATCCTTTGGATACTTGGTTTGGAAAACGCCACCGCCAATACCGTATCCCATGGTTTTCGGATTGTTGTGACAGCTTTCACAACTACGGGCTTTACGTTGTGCCGAGTGCGGTTGTACCGGCGCCATGTCTGTTAGTAAAGGTTTTTGTTTTTGACCGGCAGCAACAGCTTCATCTTCGGCGTAACCAATTACATTGTCGGCAACACGTTTTCCGTTGCGGTCAATAACTGAATACACAATTTGACATCCGGGCATTAAGGGGGTTATACGACCTTCACCATTGACTCCTAAAATAGGATCTTCCCAGCGTAGATAAGAACGTCCTTCTCTTACTTTTCCGGGGCTTTTTATTCCGGGCACTCCCAATCTTGATTCGGCCGTTTGCCCGTGTTCGTCTACTTCGGATCCCGAAGCAATCCAATCCACATTCATTTTAGGTTTGCCGTCTTTTCCTTTACTGTAGTCTACTTGTACGTGGCAACCATAACACTGGGGCACCCACGAAGCATGACAAGTGTAACACTCTAAAGATTCATTGTGTTTTTTAACCTTATCCATAGCAACTTCGGCATCAGGTGATTTCCAAGTGCCATCTTTTTTGATTTGTTTTAAAACGGGTGTTTCAAAATCTAAACCTGTAGCTGAATGAACTATTACTTTGTTGCCGTCTTTAACCACGTTGCCTAGCGGATTGCCACGTGTAGATAATAAATAACCGTCTTTTTTGTCATATAAAGTGGCAAATTGTTTGGTAACCTGTTGTGCTTCTTGAGCTAAGCCTCTCGGGGTGTCCGGCAAGTCTTTGTTAAATTCTTCTGAATAACCGATTGGTAATTCCCAAGGATATTTATCTGTAGTTCCGTGGCAGTCTTGACATTCTATTTCAACTTGTGCCAAGGTGGTACCAAAAATATTACCGTCACCATGCATATCAATAGAGGTGTGACAATCTTGACAAAGCATGCCGCCTTTAGGATTTCCTTCTCTACTTTGGTCTATTTGATGGTGTAAATCATCGGAAATAAACAGGTATTTTTTTGTATGTAACTTCGGTTGAATCGATCCTTCATCTGTAAAAGGTGTTCCGTAGGGAAACTCCATTAAACCTTGATAAGTAACCCCGATACGTTTACCTCGGTTATGACATGAGTTACAAGTTTCAACGGGAATGCCAGAGAATTCTTGTCCGTTGTGTTTATATTTGGACTTACGGGTTCCTAACATTCTATGACGTAGCATGTGTCCTTGCTCACCTTTATTTATGGTAGGGTCATTCCCTTCATAATAACCCTCATTGCCATAAATGACATGACATGAAGTACAGCCCATACCCCGATAATCACCGCGTTTTTCACGACCGCGAACATTTACGTGGCAGCGTTGACATTCTTGACGTTGATAAGTAAATCCTGCCAGATGCGGATCTTTTTCAATTTCCTCAACAGAAGGTAAGGGTATTTGTTTTAAAGAATTAGGAAACTGTTTGGGGTGGTCCTTCATTATTTGCGCCATGTATTCTTTGTATTTTTCAGTACCGAATCTGGGTGTTTTTCCATCCGGATCTTCCACATCATAATTTCCCCAAGGGACATTGTAATATTGTACTTCTTTTACACCCCAGGTATGCAAATTACCTTGAATTTTACCGGCTTCGGTACTCATAAGTGCCCGCGACATATTATAAGTGTGATCTTGGTGACAAGCTGCACTTTGTCCACAGGTTTTGTCTGCAATCCAAAGTGAACCGGGATCCGGATAATAGTCTTTGGGGCCATCACCTTTTTTCATAGACTCAGGGACTCCTTTATGAGCCTCTTCATAGGTGGTTGCTTTGGGATTTCCTCCATGACAAACAACACATCCTTTTGGATCACCATGTTGTTTTCCTAAACCGTAAATCATTTGCATCATGGTAGAATTGGGGTCTCTGAAATCATCAATTCCCTCATGACAACTCAAACAGCCCATTTTGTCCGCTCGCTCTTTACTTACGGTGCGATACTTGGCATCAATTTCTTTTTGAGCAGCCTCCTTGGAAGGATGCTTGAAATTGGTTTCTTGTTTTCTTTTTTCAACTTTGGCGTATTCTTTTGCTTCATTTTTTGTCTCACTTTTTTGATCTTTACAACTGGTAAAAGTCATAAAAGCAAAAACAAATAAAACAATTGAACTGGCCAAAAGCGGTTTTATAAACCTTTTTTCCATAATTTAAGTATATATAATTAATGTTAAAATTTGATATTGAAATCTAATCTTATTCTAGTGCCAGTTTCCAATTCGGCATCACCACTACCTTTTTTCAAGCCTTCTACTTTCCAGAATTTTAATTGTGTATTCATATTTTTGGCTATTTTATATTTTAAGGCGAGACCGAATCCTCCAAAATTTGAAGAACGGGTCATAACGTTATTGCCCCATCGTACCCAGTCATCTTGTGCAAACATGTCGATAACTGCATATTTTTGAATTTGGGCATAACTGGCTTTTGCAGAAAATTTATCGGTAATCGGGTAACCTGCAGTAAAAGAGATACCTGTTTTTTCATCTTCAAATGCAGGATCCACTTTACCTTTATAGTCTTCAAGATTCATAAAATAGTCAAAATTCATATTGAATCCGTTTTTCATTTTAAATTGTAAGAAACCCGAGAATATTTGGTAATTTATTCCTAATATTTTCTCTGTATAGGTATTTAATATTCCCGGAGCAATAATTAATTTATTGTCTCCCAATTTGGCACAAAGTTTGGCCTGGATAAAGGAAGCATTGCTATGCATGCCGAAAGTTTGTTTTTCAACATCTCCGTCCATTCCTTTATCATTACTTAAAATGAAATAACCGCCGTCCAAATGTAATTTGGCCTTATCGCTTAAATTAAATTTATTTCCAAGTGCAATACCTTCGGGGTTGACATCGCCATCCCAAAGCATTTCATCAGGTTCCCACATATTCATGGAATTTTTACCCCCCCAAATATAGAAGTCTCCTTTTTTAAATTTAATGTAAGCTTTGTCTACGGATAAGTCTTTGCTGTTAAATCCGTCGCCAATAGTTACATGGGGAGATTGGGCATTATCCGGATTCCCGGTACGAATACGTCCGCCAAATTCGAAGTTTTCGTTTAAAGCATATTTAAAACCGAAACGCATACGTAGACGCAAACGGTCACGGTCGGCACGCATGTCACCGTTTGATTTTTTCGAATCACGATCAAGTTCTGTTCTAAAACGAACATCGCCGTATAATTTTAGTTTATCGGTCTTTTTTTCTTGAGCTATAGCTGTATTAGCAACCATAGCTAACAGTATAAAACTAAGGAATAGTAATTTTTTCATAACAATTTGGTTTTTATTTTGAATATAATTTGGTTTTGTATGTTGTAATAAAAATTTTAAAAAGTCAAAATGAAATATGGTTTTTGTTACAATTATATATTTGTTAAATTTTAGTTAAAAATAGAGGATATATTGAAAATAAAAATGATAAAAATCACAAAATCAAGTTAATAAGAATGATTATAAATTAAAATGTTTTTATTTTATTTGTGTTTTTAACATATTCTTGCGTAAAATTTTTATTATTTTGCAATCTAATTTAAAAAAACATGAAACAATTTTTCTACCCATTAATTGCCTTGATTTTATTAGTGATATCTTGTAGAGATCATGATGAGACTTTTAAAAAAACCGATTTTTCTACAGGAGATGCGGTTTTTAAAATTCATATTCATGATCCGAATCAAGCTTATTTAAGATTGAAAAGTTATGGTGTTTACAAAGAACTTTTTTTAGACGATGCTGGTGACTTGACAGATACATTAAAAGGTATTTCCGAAAGTTATTTTATGTTTTCAGATAAACGTAATGGTGCAGGCTTTTATGTCAAGCCCGGATCGCAAATTAAGGTAAATTTAGATACCAAAGATTTCATTAAAACCATTAATTATACCGGAGATTTAGCTAATGAAAACAATTATTTGCGAGATTATTTTTTATTGAATCGCAAATTGAGCAGGGTTAATTCCATTCAGCATCTGGCTTATTTGCCCGAAAACCAATTTGTTAAAACCATTGATTCTATTAAGAAACTTCGTTTGCAACTTTTACAAGATTATAATCGGACAAAGCCTTTGGACAAACATTTTAAATATTTGGAAGAAAAAAGAATTTTTTACGAATGGGCCAATCGTTTAGAAACTTACGAAGATTACCGCAGGTTTGCTATAGATGATACAACTTTTCAGGTGAGTTCCGGTTATTATGATTTTAGAAAAAAACTGGATATGAATGATGAAAATTTGATTATTGTTCCTTCTTATCATTATTATTTGGAAAATTATTATCAGAAAAAGGCCAATGAATTAGCCAAAAATGATTCGATTGATGTATACGTGGCTTATTTGAACGAAGTAGGAAAAAAAGTAAAGAATCCAGTTATCAAGGAACGCTTATTATATGCTTATGTGTTGCAAAATCTTGCAAAAACCGGTGACATAAATAACTTTTACGAAACTTTTAAAAAATATGCCGTAGACAGTTTGCATTTGGCAAAAATCAGAAGTCATTACACGGAGTTAAACAGGCTCAATCCCGGACAACCGGCGCCAGAATTTGAATTGGTGGATTCAAATGGTAAAATAGTCAAGCTGTCTGACTTAAAAGGAAACTATGTGTATATAGATGTCTGGGCTACTTGGTGCAATCCGTGTATGGCCGAAATGCCCTATTTGGAAAAACTAAAAGAAAAATATAAGGACGCCAGGTTGGTTTTTGTGGGAATTAATGTGAATGATTTTAAAACTGACTGGCTCAATTATCTCAAAGCAAATAATCCGAAAGGTGTGCAACTTTATGCCGGCAACAACCCGGAATTTATGGATTTATATCAGGTTAAATCCGTTCCAAAGTCAATTTTAATAAATCCATTTGGACAAATTTCTACGGCAAATGCTCCCCGTCCTTCAGAAACAGATCTTATTGAACTTTTGTTTGATCGGATTAAAACTGCTTATAAATAAAGGACTTAAGAGACTTTTATTAACTATTTTGTTGATTATGTATGATTTGTATCATAAATTACTTAACATTTTTTTAGGAAAATATGACATAGACATGTGTTTGTTATTTTAATTTTTATTATATTTACGCTTGAATTAAAAGCTAAAATAACAAGTAGTATTATGAGAAAATCAAATTGGTTGACCCAATCTGTTCTTGTAGTTATGATATTCTTAATGGGAATATCAGAGCTAGCAGCCCAAGAAACAGTCGACGCTGTAATGAAAGCGCGGGGTCTGTCTGACAAAGACAAGATTGCTGCTGTAAAAACATTCATGCCTCGCGGAGGAC
>JAMOMQ010000183.1 GCA_027066995.1 Flavobacteriales bacterium | reverse complement strand
CGCGTTTATAATATCATGTTTAGTTAGTAAACACATAACACAATATAACGAACGGCAAGCTAAGTAAGTTTGCCGTTTTTTTATTCCAATTTCAAAAAAATAAACTTAAATTTGATGTCCGTTTGAATGTTTTATAAAAGTTGAATGTTAAAAATATGAAACTACATATCTTAGGTTGCCACTCCGCCACACCTCGCAGCGTTGCATTTCCCTCTTCTCAAATTTTGGAAATAGGTAATGAATTACTACTGATAGATGCCGGAGAAGGTATGCAAATACAATTGCGCAAATACAAACACAAGTTTAACAAAATCAAACATATATTTATTTCTCACTTGCATGGTGATCATTTTTACGGATTGGTCGGATATTTGTCTACGTTAAGATTGATTGGCCGTGAAAAAGAAGTGCATATTTATGCGCCGGTCGGTCTAAAAAAAATTATTGAACTACAATTTAAAATCACCCAAACAGACATCAATTACCCCTTATATTTTCATGAATTATCAAGTGCCGGAAGCGAAATGATTTTGGATACTGCCAAATTCACCGTAGAAACAATTCCGCTGGAACACCGTATCTATACCAACGGCTTTTTGGTGCGCGAAAAACCCGCCTTGCGAAAATTGAATATTGAAGCAGTCAGACAATATCCCGAAATTGAAACTTGGGCTTATCATAATTTAAAAAAAGGAAAAAATTTTATAACTGAAAACGGTCGTGTCATTCCGAATGCCGAATTGACTTTGCCGCCACCACCTCCCAAATCTTATGCTTACTGCTCTGACACAGCTTTTAAACCGGACATTGTGCCTTTGATTAAAAATGTCGATTTGCTCTACCACGAAGCCACATTTTTAGAAGCCGACAAAAACTTGGCTGCCAAAACCAAACACAGCACCGCCAAACAAGCAGCGGAAATAGCCAAAAATGCCGGTGTCAGACAATTGGTATTAGGACATTTTTCGTCACGATATCCTGATGAAACTTTATTTGAAAAAGAAGCATCGGAAGTATTTAAACCGGTAACCATTGCAAAAGAAGGCGCCGTTATTGAAATTTAAAACTCTTTAACGATATAATATAAGTCTGTTACTGTAAAAATAATAGTGTTTTTCAAAGAAAAATCATTTTTATGTAACTTTTTTAAAAATTTTACGTAATACTAATTGAATACGAAATAAAAAACCTTTTAATATATGAGACAACTTAAAATTACCAAACAGGTTACCAATAGAGAAACAGCTTCACTTGATAAATATTTGCAAGAAATAGGCAAGGTAGATTTGATTACCGCCGATGAAGAAGTGGAATTGGCACAACGTATCAAAGCCGGTGATAAGAAAGCTTTGGAAAAATTAGTCAAATCCAACTTGCGTTTTGTGGTATCGGTAGCCAAACAATATCAAAATCAAGGGTTATCACTCCCCGATTTGATTAACGAAGGTAATTTAGGTTTGATAAAAGCAGCCAAACGTTTTGACGAAACCCGCGGTTTTAAATTCATATCTTATGCCGTTTGGTGGATTCGTCAATCCATTTTGCAAGCTTTGGCCGAGCAATCGCGTATAGTGCGCTTGCCTTTAAACAAAATCGGCTCTATTAACAAAATCAACAAAATGTTTGCAAAACTGGAGCAAGAAAACGAACGGCCGCCTTCCCCCGAAGAGTTGGCAGAAGCTTTGGATATGTCTATTAACGATGTAAAAATTTCTCTTAAAAACGCCGGACGTCATATCTCTATGGATGCACCTTTGGTAGAAGGAGAAGAATCTAATTTATACGACGTGTTGCGTTCGGGAGAGTCGCCCAGCCCCGACAAAACTTTAATGCTGGAATCATTACGCACCGAAATAGAAAGAGCTTTAAATACATTAACACCGAGAGAAGCCGATGTTATCAAACTATATTTCGGGCTTAACGGCAATCATATGATGACTTTGGAAGAAATAGGCGAAACTTTTGACTTGACCAGAGAACGTGTCCGTCAAATTAAAGAAAAAGCCATTCGCAGATTAAAACATACTTCCCGAAGCAAGATTTTAAAATCTTATTTGGGATAATAATTCCTAAAAGTTTTTGAAATATAATCACTAATAAAAACTGTAAGAACAAATTGAAGCACTTCCCGATAGTTTTTCGATAAATGAATTAATCGATAGATTGATTTTTATAGAAAAAGTGGAAAATGGCTTAAAGCAGTCTAATCATAAGGAAGTGATTTCTGAAAAAGAACTGAACAAAGAAACTGAAAAATGGTTCCAATAAATTGGACACATCAGGCAGTTAGTGATTTAAAAAATATAAGCGATTATATTTCAAAAGATTCAAAAGTATACGCAAAACGACAGGTTTCGAAAAAAATAATATTTTAAAAGCCACTTTTTTATAAGAGTGGCTTTTTTGTTGTTAAAAGGCAACCATATCATAAATAATTAGTAATTTTACCTCATCAGATTACAACCCATGAAAAAAGTTGCCATTTACGGATATTATAGACCCGAAAAATCTTTTACGTATCTGCTTTTATTGCTAGATACACTGCTCAAACATAAAGTGGAAATTATCTTTCAAAAAGCTTTTTACGAAAAACTTTTAGAACATCAGAATTTCAGCCAAAACAATCCGGAAATTTTACTAAAATCATATCCCGAATTTGACACATTCACCGGTTATGACGATTTGCCCGATGATGTCAACCTGTTTTTTACCTATGGAGGCGATGGCACCATATTACGCGCCCTAACTTTTATCAGAGACAAAGGCATCCCTATTTTTGGCATCAATGCCGGACGTTTGGGTTTTTTGGCAACCGTGCAAAAAGAACAAATCGAAAAAGCGGTAAACGCCTACTTTAAAGGACAATATACCATAAGTGAACGCAATTTGGTCGCTATTGAAACCCGTCCCGAAAATCCGGAAATCAAAAAAATGAATTTCGCCCTTAATGAGCTGGTAGTCAATCGTAAAAACACGACTGCCATGATTAGCATTGACACTTATATCGACGATGAATATCTCTCTACTTATTGGGCAGACGGCTTAATTGTAGCTACCCCAACCGGTTCTACGGCCTATTCTTTGAGCTGTGGCGGCCCCATTATGGTGCCTGAAGCTATGAATTATATATTAAATCCCATAGCCCCCCACAACTTAACCGTTCGCCCTTTGGTCATTCCCAACGAACATATTATCAAACTTAAAGTTGATAGCCGCGAACCCGAATTTTTGATTTCCTTGGACAGCCGGATGTATAGCCTGCCTATAGAAACAGAAATTATAGCTTACACTGCACCATTTACGGTAAAATTAATTCAGTTTAAAGAAAACTCGTTTATCAAAACCCTGCAAAAAAAATTGCTTTGGGGAAAAGATGAACGCAACTAAAAAAACAAACCAATGGTATTATATACATCCAAATTTCTAAGAGTCAATTATCTGGAACTGCAATATCTCATGCATTTTTATTGGACAGACTATGCCGGCTATATGGACAATGAAGGTATTTATCATGAATTTTTAAACTTTTTGAGCAAACGCATTTACAAACGTGCCAACCAAATTTATGTCGATTGGCGAAAAGTAGAACACCTTGTTACACAAGAAACCGCCGACTGGTTTTTAAAATATATCTTACCTAAAATAGCTTCACACAAAGCATACAGATTGGCATTTTTATTAAACAATCCCGAAAAGTTGCAATTGCCGGAGATGGTTAAAGTAAATAATACCGTTATGGAAACCGGATTATTTTCTAATCCTGACACCTTAATGCAATGGTTGATGGATGGTGCCGAACGCAAAGAACCCGGCATCGATGAACATGACCACGATCATGGTGATAGCTGTCATACACATTAAAAAAACTTAAGATCCGGTTTTAAACAATTATTGCCTTAATAAGATACCATATTATTTTTTTTTATATTTTAGACACAAATTTGCATAACATGAAAAAACTTTTATATATTTTAATAACTTCCAGCCTCTTTTTTACAGCTTGTGACATCAAAGAAGAAGGCGTGTCCGATGAAAAAATTCTCAAAATAACAACACCCTACGGCGATCAATTGATAACCGGCTATGATGTGCCTTTGGCAGCCAAAGACTTAGCCGGAAACGACTTGACCTCATCCGCTGTTTTTTATATTGACGGACAATCCCAAAGCTCAAATACGGTTCGTTTTTCTCAAGCAGGGAGCTATCAAATTACCGCCTCGGTAACACTGGACGGACAAACCATTACCAGCCAACCGTATGTGGTCAATGTTATTGAACCACGTCACAGCACCAAAATTTTGATTGAAGATTACACCGGCACATGGTGCACCAACTGCCCGCGCGTAGCTTATAAATTGGACCAAGCCGTTTCTCAAAACAATCACATTATTCCTGTTGCTATCCATTACAGCCGTTGGGCAGGAGATGATCCCTTTGGCTTTGACGATGCAACCACCTTATTATCAGATTATAACATCAGCGGACTGCCCTCACCTGTAGTTAACAGAGTAAAAGGTTTTATTTGGGACGAACAATACAGCACCTTACAAACCGAACTTGATAAAACACAACCTCTGGGCTTAGCCATAACGTCCAACATCAATGGTAATGAAATAAATATTGATGTTATGGTGCGATTTGATATGGACATGAGTCAAAAAAATTTAAGCTTGGTAGTCTATCTAACCGAAAATGGTCTGCACGCCGACCAAGCCAATGCTACCAATTACTATGGCGGCCAAGATCCCATTCCTGATTTTGAACAAAATCACACTTTAAGAGCCGCCTTAAACAATCTTTACGGAACCGGTCTTCCTGCTAACGAAACAAAAGCTAACCAAACATACAATTACCATTTAAACACACCCATACCCGGTAACATATCAAATATTAGCAACTGCGAAATAGTCGCTTTTATTTTAGAAGGTTCACAACAAGATGCTCGTTTGATAAATATCCAAAAAGCAGCAGTAGGTAATAGTCAGGATTTTGATTAACTTTCACTTCGCTTTTCTTAATAAATGCTTAAAAAACACCATTAAAATGTTAAAAAACCAACTGAGCTAATGTGAAGGTATAATTTTTGAAGCATTAAACGCATTATTTTGTTAACTTTGGTAATTGCGAAATTGTATACCAACCCATATAAAACACAGTCATGAAGAAGATTATATCAGTTGCTTTTATTTTACTTGTTTATTTTCCCTTAAATGCCCAATATTTCGGTGGTAACAAACCCCGGTATGAAGAGTTTGAATTTAAAGTATATCAATCACCTCATATAGAACTTTATACCTATTTACAAAACGATTCTCTCAAAAAAGCTTTTTTATCCGAAGGTGAAAAATGGTATTTGCGCCATCACACCGTTTTTAAAGACACTTTTGGCTACAAAATTCCGGTTATACTTTATAACAACCATGCCGATTTTCAGCAAACCACAGCCATTTCGGGACAAATTGGTGTTGGCACCGGCGGCGTTACCGAAGCTCTAAAAAACAGAATCACCATGCCGGTCAGACCCTCATTCGGACAAACCGACCACGTTTTGGGTCATGAAATGGTCCATGCTTTCCAATACAATATTGTCAAATCGGATGATTCGTTATCATTTAACAATTTGGCCAATGCCCCTTTATGGATGGTAGAAGGTATGGCAGAATATTTATCATTGGGACGCTATGATGCGCACACGGCCATGTGGATGCGTGATGCCGTTTTAAGTCATGATTTTCCATTACTCAAAGATTTATACAAAAGCAAATATTTCCCCTACCGCTACGGACAAGATTTTTGGGCTTATATCGGCGGCACCTATGGTGATGACCAAGTTAAGCCCTTGTTTTACGAAACCCTGCGTTGGGGGCTCAAACATGCGGTAGATACTTTGTTTCATGTCAAATTGGATTCACTGTCAAAAGACTGGCAACGTTCCAATATTACTTACTACAAACAATTTATGACCGGCCGTGATACTTTGCCCCTTGGCAAAACCATTTTTAATGCCAAAAATGCCGGTAAAATGAATGTTTCGCCCGTGATCAGTCCAGATGGTAAACATATTATTTTCTTATCGGAAAAAGATGTATTATCAATGGATTTATACGTGGCCGACATGACTTCCGGCAAAATGAAAAAAATATCATCCAAACCCATGACCAATCATATCGATGCCATTGATGCTTTTGAATCTGCCGGCACCTGGTCACCCGACAGTAAATATTTTGCCTATATTGTTTTTAAAAACGGTAAAAACCAATTGGCTTTGGTCAATGTCAATAAGAAAAAAGTTGAAAAAATTATAGAAATCCCCGGTTTAAACGCCTTTTCATATCCCGCTTGGTCACCCGACGGCAAATCTATATTACTACTGGGACAAGTAGATGGTCAATCGGATTTATACGTATATAATTTTGATACTCAAAAAACCACACAATTGACTAATGACCCATTTGGCGAAATGCAAGCCAACTGGTCACCCGACGGACAAAAAATCATTTTTACCACCGATTATTATTATTTAAAAAGACATTTATACCCGGTTAAGTATCATATCGGAATTCTTGATGTTGCCACCCATAAAAAAACTTACCCGAATATTTTTCCCGGTGCCAATAATATGAACCCGCAATATGATAAAACCGCCGAAAACATCTATTTTTTATCAGATTTTGATGGATTTCGGGATTTATATCGTTACAGTTTTAAAACAGGACAAATTTACCGCCAAACCAAATTTTACACCGGCATATCAGGCATTACCAAATATTCACCTGCTTTTAGTATCAACTATAAAAACAACGAGATAGTTTATAACTATTTTGCCAACCACCAATACCAACTGGTCAAAGCCGGCTATACAGACTTCTATGATACATTGGTAGAAGATACCAATATCAACATAGCGCCGTCATTATTGCCTCCCGGCATCAATTTAAATACCAGTTTGGTCGAACGCCTATTGAGAAACCGCTACGAAAACTTACATTTTGAAGTGGTTGAAAAACCTTACAAACCCAAATTCAAATTGGATTACATTAGTAATATAGGCATCGGTATTGGTTCCTCCACCATGTATGGCACCGGTATGATGGGTGGTATCAGTATGATTTTTAGCGATATGCTGGGACAACACCAACTCTATGCGGCCGCTTCTCTCAACGGCGAGGTCTATGATTTTGGTGCTTATGCCGCTTATTTTAACCAAAAACACCGGTTGGGTTGGGGTGCTTCACTGTCTCATATTCCTTATACGACTTATTATCAAGGAGTTTTTAAAGATTCTATCGGCTATAACGGAAACAATATTCCTGTTGATCGTTACACAATATATACTATCCGCATGTTTGAAGAAAAACTGGGCCTTTATACCAGTTATCCTTTTTCTAAAACGCTGCGGGCTGAACTTGGCGGCTCATTAGCTCATTATTCTTATAAGATTACCAGTCATAATTTTTATTACGACACTTATGACCCATATAGCGGCTATGCTTATGGATATTATGGCTATGAGAAAAAAAATGAAGATGCCCCCGACGGTTTTAACTTTCATGAACTCAATACCGCCTTTGTAGGTGATAATTCCGTATTCGGTTTAACAGCTCCTATGAAAGGACAGCGTTTTCGAATAGGTTTACAACAATATTTTGGCAAAAATCAATTATCTACCTTTACCTTTGACTATCGTAAATATATATTCTTAAAACCGGTAAGTTTTGCTATAAAACTGGCGCATTACAACCGCTTTGGACGCGATGCCGAACTGGACTATCAAACCGGTGGTATATTACCGCCTTTATATTTGGGCTATGACTTTTTTGTAAGGGGCTATTCATATTCCGCCCTTTACGATGGTATGATGGCAACCAACGGTCAAAGCCTTTGGTATACCGATTTATTGGGAAGCAAAATGCTGGTCGGTAATTTTGAAGTCCGTTTGCCATTTACAGGACCTGAACGTCTGGCGGTAATAAAATCCGGTGTGTTTTTCTCCGACCTAAACTTTTTTATAGATGCCGGATTGATATGGAACAGTGGCGATAAAATCAGCTTTGAAAGACAAGCTGACCGCAGCACCCGCTACCCTATTTTTAGCACGGGTATTTCAACGCGGATTAATCTATTCGGTCAAATAATTATCCAACCTTATTACGCTTTTCCATTGACTTTATCTACCGGCACCAAAGGCTATTTCGGACTTAATTTTTACCCGGGTTTTTAATTAACGGTTTTCAATGTTAGCATATAATATTGACCCCCATCGTTTACCCGAAAAATTAAGGGAAGTATTGGACAATCATGAGGTGGCATTTGTTGTAAAAAGCCGTAAAGAACCTGTTTTATGGTTAAGCACGTCATTATTTAGTTTGATAATAATGTTTTTTCTTATATTATTTGCCTATGATTACTTAAAAAAAATAGTTTTAATATTCCAATCTTTTCATATAAACTTTCTTACCCTTTTTTTAATATTAGTATTGATAGCAGGCGTCTTGGCTTTTATTAAATACACCAAAGACATTTCAGATTTTTTTACCGGAACAGTATTAAAATTATTTAAACCGCCCCCTGTCTTTGCCGGCACCCGGAAATACCTGATTATTTATCAAAAAGGACAAATTTTTATGATTGCCTGGAAATATTTTAATCCTACAAGTATTGTTGAAACCGGCTTTGGCGGACGGGGTGATTTGATTCTGCGCCTTTACTACAAAGAAGACATTATCAATGCTTACGACGGTAAAATATACCATCCGGCTGTCATTACCATGACGGAAATTGATGAGGTTGAAAAAATAAGCGATATTTGCGAAAAATTTATTATCAAAGCACAAAACCAATGGGATTAACACTTAAACAGTTTACCTTTATAAAAAAAACGATTATTTTGGCAAGCATGTTTACATTGGGGAGTCTTGTCTTTATATATGCCTATGTCCCCAATATGATAGTTGAAATCAAAAATCCTTTGATAGATTTTGCACGCAGTAGCTTCTATGACATTAAACTTCGCCCAACGACACAACAGACTCAAAATATAAGTTTTAAAACTCATGACGGTCTGCTACTCAATGCCAATATTTACAAAGTTAATCACGCTAAAGCCAATATTATTTTATTGCATGGCATACGCTCCAGTAAGGAACAGTGGAACGATGAAGCTAATTGGCTCAACCAAATAGGCTACAATGCCATTGCTTTGGATTTAAGGGCACACGGACAAAGTCAAGGGCGGTATTGCAGTTTTGGCTATTATGAAAGGCAAGATATAAGCGATTTAATTGATTTTTTGCAAGCACAAGGTTTTAAACAAAATTTCGGTATTTGGGGACATTCGTTAGGAGGCGCCATCGCTCTGCAAACCTTGGCCAAAGACAAACGAATCAAATTTGGCATCATAGAAAGTGCTTATGCCGATTTTAAAAATATCAGCAAAGATTACAGCCGGTATTATTTACATTTTGAATCCGATTGGCTCAATGATTTTCTTTTGGAAAAAGCTTCCGAAAAAGCCGGCTTTTCTTTAAATGACGTTAACCCCATTGATTTTTGTCCTCAAATTTCGCAACCCGTATTGATTATACACGGAACAGCTGATAAAAAGATAAATCCGGCGAATAGTAGGCAAATTTTTACGCGCATAAACAGTAATGACAAAAAACTGATTTTGGTTAAGGGTGCCGGCCATACCAATATTCATCAAACCGGACAAAAAAAATTGTTAGATACTATAGCCCGTTTTTTAAACCGTCAAACCGGTATTATTCCTCGTCAAAATAACGTTCATAGTGACTATAACAGTTCAATATAGCTTCAAGTATTTGTAAATCATTGGCTGTTTTTATAAATTTTTCGGGATAATCACACATTTCCAAAACCAAATACACATCTTTCTTGTCTATCTTAAGCAAACGTGATAAAATCTCACGATCAAATTTAGCCGCCAATATTTGCTTGACTTTATCCTCTTGTTGTATTTTTTTTAAACGGCGCAAATCCTTGGCACGAGTGCTGAAAATATTATAAATTAAATCAACCGGATTCATGATTTGTTTAAATACATCGTTGACTTTAGATAAAACGGTAGGTCTGGGACTGCCAAACATAGCAGCTATTTTAGGACTGATATCTATGGGTTTTTGCACCGGAATTAAATTGACGTCTATAGGCAAACTGCCGGTCAATTGATCGGCACTGACTATTACTTCATCCAAAACCACAGGCGCTTCCAACATATATATGGTTTGGTGCTTGTCCAATTGATTTTGCGTCACTTTTATATTTATGGTTTTGTAGCCCATAAACGTAATAATAATGGAATCATTGACCTTGGCAGGCATGCTAAACATACCGTTGGTATCGGAAGTTGTGCCGTCCAATGAAGTCAAATTGATAATATTGGCACCGGTCAAAACCTGCTTGGTGCCGGCATGTATCAAAGTGCCGTTAAAAAATTTGTCTTGCGCCGTGAGGTTCAAAACAGTCCAAAAAAATAAAAAAATGAAAAAATATTTATACATAAAAAGTTTTATCACTAATAATAAGGTAAAAATATAAAAATCATTTTAAATGCGTTTTCAATTAGGAAAGTTTTAACTAAACATAAAAAAGAAGTTGCAAAAGACTATTTTTAATTACATTTTGAAAAATACCTTTTATTCAATTTAACCGGACGCTCAAATAATTTATTAACCAATTGAATTTTAATGATTTGCGAAATAATAAAGAAGCAAACAGAAATAGATGCTTTACAACATTTAAGCACAAAAAAATCAAGAAAAACACCCTGATTTTAACAGAAAAATTGTATCTTGCATACTTATAATTATTAAATGAATTTTTATGAATAGTGAAGAGAGAATAATTCCTATTAATATTGAAGATGAAATGAAATCATCCTACATAGATTACTCTATGTCGGTGATTGTTTCCAGAGCATTGCCCGATGTGCGTGACGGTCTAAAACCGGTTCACAGACGCGTATTATACGGCATGCACGGTTTAGGATTAGCATCTAACAGAGCTTATAAAAAATCGGCCAGAGTAGTCGGAGAAGTCTTGGGTAAATACCATCCGCACGGCGACAGTTCGGTATATGATGCCATGGTAAGAATGGCCCAAGAATGGAGCATGCGTTATCAAATGGTAGACGGCCAAGGTAACTTCGGATCTATTGACGGTGATAGCCCTGCGGCTATGCGTTATACCGAAGTCCGAATGCAAAAAATATCCGAAGCCATGCTGTCGGATATTGATAAAGAAACGGTTGATTTTGTCAATAATTTTGACGACACACTGCAAGAACCTACAGTTTTACCATCAAAAATACCCAGCTTATTGGTCAACGGTGCCTCAGGTATTGCCGTAGGAATGGCAACCAATATGCCACCCCATAATTTGACCGAAGTTATTAACGGCACCATTGCCTATATCGACAATAATGATATTGAGATAGAAGAATTGATGGAGCACATCAAAGCCCCCGATTTTCCTACCGGTGGGGTTATATACGGCTACCAAGGTGTTAAAGATGCCTTTATGACCGGCCGGGGACGAATTGTATTGCGCGCCAAAGCACATTTTGAAGAAATCAAAGGACGTGAAGCCATCATCGTAACCGAAATTCCTTACCAAGTCAACAAAGCGGATATGATTAAAAAAACCGCCGATTTGGTTAATGATAAAAAATTGGAAGGTATTTCCGACATACGTGATGAGTCCGACCGTAAAGGAATGCGCATTGTCTATTACCTTAAAAGAGACGCTATTCCCAACGTGGTATTAAACAAATTGTTTAAATACACAGCTTTACAATCGACATTTAATGTCAACAACATTGCCTTGGTTAAAGGGCGTCCCGAAATGCTCAACCTCAAAGACCTGATACATGAATTTGTAGAACACCGGCATGAAGTGGTTACCCGCCGTACCCAATACGAACTGCGTAAGGCGGAAGAACGGGCACATATCTTGGAAGGTTTAATCATTGCCTCGGATAATATTGATGAAGTTATTGCCATTATTCGTGCCTCCAAAAACGCCGATGATGCCAGATCCAATTTGATCAAACGTTTTGAGCTTACCGAAATACAAGCCAAAGCCATTGTCGAAATGCGCTTACGTCAATTGACCGGTTTGGAACAAGAAAAACTGCGCGCCGAGTATGATGAATTGATGAAAACCATAGCCGACTTAAAAGATATTTTGGACAAAAAAGAACGCCGGATGCAAATCATCAAAGATGAACTCTTGGAAATGCAAGAAAAATTTGGTGATGAGCGTAAAACCGAAATCAATTTTGCCGGAGGTGATGTTAGTATTGAAGACCTGATTCCCGACCATAAAGTGGTAATTACCATATCACATGCCGGTTATATCAAACGAACCTTACTGTCTGAATACAAAGCCCAAAAACGCGGTGGCACCGGACAAAAAGGCGTCAAAACCCGTAGCGAAGACTTTTTGGAACATATATTTGTTGCCTCCAACCATGAATATCTGTTATTCTTTACACAAAAAGGTAAAGTTTATTGGATGCGTGTCTTTGAAATACCGGAAGGTAGTAAAGTATCCAAAGGACGTGCCATTCAGAACCTGATCAATATCGATAAAGATGATAAAGTCAAAGCATTTTTAAATACCAAAGATTTAAAAGACAGTGATTATGTCAATTCACATTATGTATTAATGGTGACCAAAAACGGTATAGTCAAAAAAACCAGTTTGGAACAATATTCGCGTCCACGCCAAAACGGAATTGCCGCTATAACCATTAGGGAAGGCGACGAATTGCTCGATGCCAAACTCACCGATGGTAACAGCCAAATCATGTTGGCAGCCCGTAGTGGAAAAGCCATTAGATTTGAGGAAAGTAAGATTCGTTCCATGGGGCGAACAGCCTCCGGTGTTCGCGGCATTACACTGGCAGACAACAATGATGAAGTGGTTGGCACGGTTTCTGTAAGTGATATGTCAAAAGATATATTGGTGGTTTCGGAAAAAGGTTACGGCAAACGCTCCAAGTTGGAAGATTACCGTATTACCAATCGTGGTGGAAAAGGTGTCAAAACCATCAATATAACCGACAAAACCGGAGCCTTGGTAGCTCTAAAAGATGTAACGGACAATGACGACTTGATGATTATTACCAAAAAAGGCCTGACCATCCGTATTCCGGTAGCCGACTTGCGGGTTATGGGACGTGCTACACAAGGCGTTAAGCTCATTAATATCAAAGAAAATGATGCCATAGCTGCCGTTGCAAAAGTTATGCACAATGAAGATGAGATTGTTGTAGATGAACAAGAAAACCCTAATGAAAATGACAATCAATCATCTAATACCGAAACCGGCGAAAATCAAGAAAACAACGAACACAAAACAGAATAAATAAAAACAAAAATTAAATTATTAAACATGAAAAAAATAGCATTTATCTTACTAACCTTTATCAGCTTTAGTATTTTTGCTCAAAAATCTGAAGTTAAATCAGCAGAAAAAGCCTATAAAAAAGGGGATCTTACCACGGCTAACGAAATGATTAAAAAAGCTTGCCAACTCAAAGATCAAGCTGATGATAAAACCAAAGCCAGAATAATGTTTGTTAAAGCTGAAATTTTAGCAAAACAAGGTTCAAAAGACTTAAACAATTATGAAAAAGCTCTAAAAACCATTGAAAAATTAGAAGCTTTTGAAAAACAAATCGGTAAAGAAAGATATACTGATGATGCCAAAAAGTTGAAAGACCAAATTAAATCTGAAGTCATAGTTTTAGTTAATAACAATCTTAATAAAAAAGATTATAAAAACCTTGAAAAAACATCTCTTTTAGCCTATAAATTAACCGGTGAAGATCAATTTAAATATTTTGCTGCCGTAGCCAGTTTAATCAATAAAAACTATAAAACGGCCGAAAAATTATTAAAAGAATTATATGACAGTGGTTATACCGGCCAAAAAGAAATTGTCACCGTTAAAGACAAAGCCACAGGCAAACGCGTTACGGTAAACAGTCAAAAAGAAGCCAAATTATTAGTTTTGGCAGGCACACATGAAGACATCAAAAAAGAAAAAACCAAAAGTGTCCGCCCCGATATTGTTGCCAATCTGCTATATGTTTACGGACAAGAAGGCAAAGATGACGACGCCATCAAATTTATTGAAAAAGCCAAAAAAGAAGATCCTAATAATTTGGATTTAATCATCGGAGAAGGCAATTATTACCTTAAAAAAGGGGATAATGTCAAATTTGCTGCCGCTATGCAAAAAGCCGTAGAACTGGATCCTAAAAACAAACTGATCAATTTTAATTTGGCCACCGCCTATTACCAATTAAAAAAATATGACGATGCCAAAAAATATTATGAAAAAACTATAGAATTAGACCCCAACTATGTGGATGCTTACAAAGGTTTGGCCTATATTATTTTAGCACCCGAAGAAGGCATTACCAAAGAGATGAATAAGGATGAAGTCTTAATGAACGACAAACTATACAATAAATATAACAAACAACGTTTGGATTTATATAGACAAGCATTACCCGTATTGGAAAAAGCATTAAATGTAGCACCGCAAGATGAAAACTTATTGGTTATGCTTAAAAAAATCTACCGCGATTTGGATATGACTGCCAAATATAAAGAAACCAAAGCTAAATTGAATGCTTTAAAAGCAAAACAATAAGTTTTTAACTTTAATTAATTTTAAAAAACCGGTACTGAACAGTGCCGGTTTTTTTTATACCGAATCAATTTTTATAAAATAGTGCAAAATACTTTGTCCCGAAACTTCTTGATTTAATTTGATTAAAAAAAACAGTAGTATCCATAGCTACGAGCAGATATTTTTCACAATAAGTAAGACAAAAAAAAGGAAATGTTGGACTGAATTGTATGCGTTTGGGCATTAAACGCTTTTTTTCATAATCAAATACACAACTAAAGGTGCCCCAAACACAGCCGTTATACTGTTAATGGGCAATGTCAAAGCACTACCCGGCACTTGAGCTATGGTATCACACAAAAGCATTAAAATAGCACCAATCAATAAAACTGCCGGTATTAAAATCTGATGCATATAAGTTTTAAAAAATAAACGTGCAATATGTGGCACCGCCAAACCTACAAAAGCTATTGGTCCTGTAAAAGCCGTTATAACACCTACCAGAATACCGGACAAAATCAAAAGTCTGCGATGAGTTGCATGAATATTCACCCCCATAGCTTTGGCATAGTTTTCTCCCAATAATAAAGCATTCAAATCTTTGACATACAACAAACTGAAAAAAGCAATAGCAAAAACAATTATTCCGGTTATAATAATACGTGACCATGATTGGTTTCCCAAATTCCCCATAGACCAAAATACAAATTTTTGTAAAGCTTCGGCTTGGGTAAAATAACTCAACATATTGATAATTGCACCCGTAAAAATACCTAACATCAACCCGGCAACCAAAAGATTAACTATCGATTTTAATTTATAATACAGTAACATAATTAATAGCAAACTCAAGATACTGCCAATAGCAGCAGCGGTTGCTATACTTAAATCGGGCAAATAAAAACCTCCGATTGCACTGCCCAAAATCAAAAGAGCAACACCCAAACCGGCTGCCGAACTGGTTCCTAAAACATAAGGGCCCACAATAGGATTACGAAAGATACTTTGCATAAACAATCCGCTCAATGCCAAGGCACTACCGGTCAATATTGCCGTAGTGGCTTTGGCCAACCGGTATAGTAAAATAGCTTGTGTTCCATTATCCAAATTTTGACCCCGAAATAGATGCCACCAAGAACTCAAAGGCACTATAACCGAGCCTAATACCATATTTAATATAAAGCCGAATAAAAAAAGAATAAATAAAAAAATAAAGCGCCGCTGAACCGTCATTTAAAATTACCTGTTAAAAAATAATGGTAAAAATAAGAAGTTTATTTTAGATTTTAATACCAAAACAACATACAAAATAAATATAGATTTGGTATATGTTTTCAATTTATCAAGGCAAAACTTTATAGTAATACAATTTACTTTTATTTTGATTCGGATGAAAAATTTGAAACAAGTCACTCAACACCCGGTCCGGATGTGCATTAGACTCTTCAAAATATAATATACCACCTCCCGTTCCTTTTGTCAAACTATAGGTATAAATACGACCGGTTTTGAATGTTTTTAAATCTTTAGCAGCAGGCAAAGCATTTAATATTTCGGATTTGGTATGATACAAACCCGGATTTAACCAAATATCCGCCTTGGGTAATTTTAGAAAAACATTTTCAAAATTTAAAGTAACACTTCCGGTATGTTGGTCTTCTTCCCACATATATTGACCACCGGCATCTTTTATCAATTGTGCAGCGTAACTTTTTCCTCCGGGGACAAACCACTTATCTCCGAATATACCTCCTTGAAAGATCAAAGGTTTGGGTAATGTGGAATCTATTTGCCGTTTAATCCGGTTATAGCGGCTTTCAATAAGATTAAATATACTATCAGCTGCCCGCTCTTTTTGAAACAATAAACCGAATAGCTTAAGCCACTCGGCACGTCCCAAAGGTGTTTGTTCCATCCAATCTGCATTGTAAATAACCGGTATGCCTTTGTTTTGTAAAAAAAGGTCGTTATTAGGATCGGATCCACTACTAAAACGCACCAATACATCAGGGTGTAAAGCTAAAAGTTTTTCTGTATTTAACCGGCGTCCTAGTCCTAACTCGGTTATTTGACCGTCAGCCACTCTTTGACGCAATTCGGTATTGGAAATATAGTTTGTATGCGGAAAACCAATCAATTTTCCGGTTTCGTGCAACATCACCAAAGCCGGCAAATGTGTAGTGGAAGTCACAACCAACGTCTTAACAGGCACTTCTATAACAGGCCAATGCGACAAACTATCCGGAATACGGGCCGGTTTTTGCTTCAAAACATATTTATAATCCGGCGCCCCGGGATAAGCCTTAATAATGTGTAATAACTTAAAACCGTCAAATGTTTGCACGGAAACATGACGTGCGTATTTAAAATAAGAATCTTGTTTTTGCAAGCCGGTTCGTTTTGGTTTTTCCGGCTGTTGACAAGAAGCTATCCAAATAATTATAATGACTAAAAGATTTTTTTTCAAACTTATTTTTTTGGAAATTTCATCCGGTAGTCAACATTGACTTTACCTTTGGAAATGTTTTCAAGTTTTCTTTTAAGTAATCTTTTTTTAAAGGCACTTAAGTGGTCGGTAAATAAAATACCTTCAATATGATCATATTCATGCTGAATCACACGAGCCAATATACCATCAATTTCTTCTGTATGCTTATTAAAATCACGGTCGTAATAGGTGATTTTTATTCGTTCTTTACGCGTCACATCTTCATTAATTCCGGGTATGCTCAAGCAACCTTCGCTAAAGCTCCACTCCTTTCCGCTTTCTTCCAATATTTTGGCATTGATAAATACTTTCTTTCCTTTCAGTTGTTCTTTTTGAGCATCAGTCATCTCTTCATCCAGATCGGCAAAAGCTTCGGCATCAATCACAAACAAACGGATGGATTTATCAATTTGTGGCGCTGCCAATCCTACACCGTTTGATTCATACATGGTTTCAAACATATCATCAATCAGTTTTTGTAAGCCCGGGTAGTCGGGAGCAATCTCTTTACCTACTTTTCTTAAGACAGGATGACCGTAAGCAACTATGGGAAATTTCATATCTATTTTATTTACGGGGCAAAGATACAAGGATATTGACGAAAAATGAAAAAAAATATCAAAATCACAAGATTTACATCAAACCAAACAAAAAAAACAATCTATTATTGAACACACCCTTGTTTTTTTGGGGGTAAATTTATATTATTGCACTTTATTTTAAAATTACCCCTATGTCCAAAGCACGTTTTAACGCATTAAGAGAAACTTTAAACCGAAAACCCCTAAAAATAGATCCGGTAGCCAGACGATCGGATATTTTCAGACAAAAAGTATTTGACCGTCAAAGTATGCAAAATTATTTAGACAAAAATGCTTATAAAGCTGTTATGGAAGCCATTGACAAAGGCAAAAAAATAGACCGGCAAATAGCAGATAACATAGCAGCCGGCATGAAAAACTGGGCCATTGCCAACGGCGCCACGCATTATACACACTGGTTTCAACCCTTAACCGGTGCAACAGCGGAAAAACACGACTCATTTTTCGAATTAGCCCCTGACGGAACAGTTTTGGAGAAATTCAGCGGCAGCCAGTTGGTACAACAAGAACCCGATGCTTCGAGCTTCCCTAACGGCGGCATTAGAAATACTTTTGAAGCCCGCGGTTATACCGCTTGGGATCCGTCATCTCCCGCTTTTATATACGGCACGGCATTATGTATCCCGACGGTTTTTGTATCTTATACCGGCGAAGCCTTGGATATAAAAACGCCCTTACTACGTTCATTGCATATATTAGATAAGGCAGCCACGGCCGTTTCACGTTATTTTCACCGCGATGTCAATAAAGTCATTGCAACGCTTGGCTGGGAACAAGAGTATTTTTTGATTGACGATGCCTTATACAAATCACGCCCCGATTTGGTTATGACCGGACGCACATTGATGGGACACCCCCCGGCACGCGGTCAACAATTAGACGATCATTATTTTGGCTCCATTCCCGAACGGGTGATGGCTTTTATGCGCGACCTGGAGATAGAAAGTCTTAAATTGGGTATTCCCGTCAAAACACGTCATAATGAAGTGGCACCCAACCAATTTGAATTGGCGCCTGTCTTTGAAGAAGCCAATTTATCGGTAGATCACAATTCCCTGTTGATGGATATTATGACCAAAATTGCCCGAAAACATCATTTTGAAGTACTCTTGCACGAAAAACCTTTTGCAGGCATCAATGGATCAGGCAAGCACAACAACTGGTCACTGATGACCAACACCGGTATTAATCTGTTAAGCCCGGGAAAAACACCTATGAAAAACCTGGAATTTTTAGTCTTTTTTGTTAATACCATTAAGGCGGTCAATGACAACGAAGCCTTATTGCGCGCTGCCATAGCATCGGCCGGCAACGATCACCGGTTAGGTGCCAACGAAGCACCGCCGGCTATTATCTCCATATTTATAGGCGCACAATTGACACGCGTATTAAACGAACTGAAAAATGTATCTAACGGAAAATTATCTCCGCAAGAAAAAACCGATTTAAAACTCAATGTTGTCGGTAAAATCCCGGAAATTTTATTGGATAACACCGACCGTAACCGTACCTCACCCTTTGCCTTTACAGGTAACCGTTTTGAATTTAGAGCTGTAGGATCATCAGCCAATACCGGCAATCCCATGACCGTTCTTAACATGATAGTTGCCAAACAATTAATGGATTTCAAACAAAAGGTAGATACTATTATAGCGCAAGAAAAACTAAAAAAAGACGAAGCTATTTTTAATGTTTTAAGAGAATACATCAAAGACTCCAAACGCATTTTGTTTGAAGGCGACGGCTATGGCAAAGCTTGGGAAAAAGAAGCTGCCAAACGCGGATTGAGCAATGCCAAAACCACCCCCGATGCCTTAAAAGTTTATAAAACAAAAGAAGCACAAAGTATATTTAATGAAACCGGTGTGTTAAGTCCGCGCGAACTGGAAGCCAAATACGAAGTGGAACTCGAACAATATGTTATGAAAGTATTGATAGAAGCCGGTGTACTTGCCGACATGACTATGAATCATGTGGTTCCTGCAGCACTCAAATACCAGCAAGAATTGGTCAAAACCCTCAAAGGCCTAAAAGATATCGATGAAAAAAACTTTAAAAAACTGGCCAAAGAACCTTTAATAATCTTGGAACAACTCTCGGAAACAACCAATAAAGTATCCGACTTGGTCCGAAAATTAAGAAAAGATATTGCTCAACTGGATAATAAAGATTTGGAAACCAAAGCCGAACGTTTGGCGCATTATATCAAACCTCAGTTTGATAAAATACGTGCCTGCACAGACCGGCTTGAAATGATGATTGACGATGAAATTTGGCCCTTGACCAAATACCGCGAAATGTTATTTATCAGATAAAGTAACAAACACAAACAAGCATAAAAAACGAGGCTGTCTCAAAAGGTGAAACTTTCTGTCATTTCGAACGAATGTGAGAAATCTCCTTATTGACAATCAGCAACTTAACAATTAATACTTTTTGTCAATGTATTATAAAAACACTTTTGAGACAGCCTCGTTTTTTTAATTAAAATCAAGTTATTACTGATTCAAAACCTTATCAATGACATCAATGAAGATATCTTTTAGCCGGTGGGTTTTAACAGCTTCTTTTAAAGCCTCTACCGGCACTATATCCTCTTGATTCAAAACATAAGTTACCGCTGCCAATGCCGTGCTTTTTCGATTAGCCATTTTACTAAAAGGAACCGGAATTACATTGGGATAAGCCGCTTTTAAATCATCATTAACGAGTTTTTCGTCTATATAAATTTTGGCTCCGGCATGTAACTTGGGCTTTACTTTATGCAAACCGTCTTCAGTAACTATTACAAAATAATCCGGTTTTTCCAATCCGGTATAATTGATAGGAATATGGTCAAAAATCACTTCTGCTACCGAAAAACCTGTACCAACCGTTATAGGATATTCGCCTTTCATAGTAGTTTCCAAACCGGCAAACATACCGGCCATAGCTAAAAATTTAGCTACGGATTGCGCACCGCCACCTGCCGAACCGGCTATAATCAGCCCTTTACGTTTGTTAAGTTTAGCGGCATGCTTAGGCTCAATAACCAAGGTCTTATCCAAGAGTGAATCAACCGGTTGATCGACTATTTTTGTAGCAGGCCGGTCGTGCTCCAATATATTTTCATCTTCGACCACCTCTATCAGTTCATTCATCCGCTTCATACCATATGACGGACAAAGACTGGCTGCTTCCACTATTGAAAAACCTTCGGTTTGTATGGCTTTTTTTAGAGTGTCTTTTATTTTGTTAGGTG
>JAMOMQ010000182.1 GCA_027066995.1 Flavobacteriales bacterium | reverse complement strand
GATTTCCTCTACATCTTTACGGTTGCGTTCCGATAAGATAATTTCTTTGATTTTTGCCCGTTTGGCAGCCAAAATTTTCTCTTTGATACCGCCCACAGGCAACACTTTACCGCGCAGGGTTATTTCGCCGGTCATGGCCAAATGCGGCTTGACCTTACGACCGGTAAAAGCCGACACCATAGACGTCAGCATGGTGATACCCGCCGAAGGGCCGTCTTTGGGTGTAGCACCTTCGGGCACATGCACATGAATTTGGTATTGCTCAAATAGGTCCTGATTGATGCCAAACTGTTTGCTTTTGGCTTTGATGTATGCCAAAGCAATTTGTGCCGATTCTTTCATTACTTGACCCAAATTACCGGTCAGGTGCAATTGGCCTTTACCTTTGGCCAGTATGGATTCTATAAATAAAATATCACCACCGACGCGTGTCCATGCCAAACCGGTAACAACACCGGGCACTTTATTGTCTTCATATTCGGCAATATTAAATTTGGGTTTGCCCAAAATCTTTTCTATCTCTTTGAGCGACGGTTTTTTATGATACTCTTCTTCCATGGCAATGGACTTGGCTACATGTCGCACCACTTTGGCAATCATTTTATCTAAACCGCGCACGCCGGACTCTCTTGTATAGGATTCTATTATTTTTTTCAATTGTTTTTTGCCCAGTTTCAGGTCTTTTTCTTTCAAACCGTGGGCTTTTAATTGTTTGGGTAACAAATGCCGTTTGGCAATTTCAATTTTTTCTTCAATAGTGTAGCCGCTAATGGGTATAATTTCCATACGGTCACGCAATGCCCAAGGAATATCATAAAAATAATTGGCCGTAGCTATAAACATTACCTTGGATAAGTCGTAGCCTATTTCCAAGAAATTATCATAAAATTCAGAATTTTGTTCCGGATCCAAGACTTCGAGCATGGCCGAAGATGGATCGCCGCGGTGACTACTGCCCAGTTTATCTATTTCGTCTAATATAAAAACGGGATTGGAAGTGCCGGCTTTTTTAATAGATTGTATAATACGTCCGGGCATAGCACCTATATAAGTTTTACGATGACCACGGATTTCCGATTCGTCCTTCATGCCACCCAACGACATGCGCACATACTTGCGACCTACGGCTTCTGCAATGGATTTACCTAAAGAAGTTTTACCGACGCCCGGAGGCCCATACAAACAAAGTATGGGCGATTTCATATCATTTTTTAGTTTTAAAACCGCCAAATATTCAATGATTCTTTTTTTGACGTCTTCCAAGCCGAAGTGATCCCGGTCCAAAACTTCTTGGGCATGTTTCAGATCTATTTTATCTTCAGATATTTCGTCCCATGGTAAATCAAGCATCAACTCCAAATAGTTGCGTTGTATACTAAAATCGGGCGCTTGCGGATTCATGCGTTTTAACCGTTGCAATTCTTTTTCAAAATGTTTTTTGACCTGTTCTTGCCATTGTTTGGTTTCGGCTTTCTTTTTCAGTTCCTCTATTTCTTGCATGGGACCGATGTCGCCCAATTCCTCTTGAATGGTGCGCATCTCTTGGTGCAAAAAATATTCGCGACTTTGTTTGTCTAAAACTTTTCTTGTTTTATTTTTAATGTCGTTTTTAAGTTCAAGCCGTTGCACTTCTTCGTCGAGAAGCTTGAGTAAACCTAAGGCGCGTTCTTTAAAATTGTCGGTTTCTAAAAGCTGTTGTTTTTTGACAACTTCGGTTTCTAAATTGGAAGTGATAAAATTGACCAAAAAGACAGGACTGGTAATGTTTTCAATGGCAAAAGTAGCTTCCGAAGGAATATTTTGATTGAGTTTAATAGCTTTAATGGCCAATTCTTTAATAGATTCCACTACGGCATCCAATTCTTTATCGGGTTTTGGATTGGCATCGGGCAGAGTTTCTATTTGCGCCGTAATAAAAGGCATTTCTTGTAGGATTTCTAAAATACGAAAACGTTTGATGCCTTGAATAATAACCGTAAGATTACCATCGGGCATTTTGATAATTCTTTGGATTTGGGCTACAGTGCCTACTTTGTAAATATCATCGGATTTGGGCACTTCTATTTCGGGATTAACTTGTGCCACTACGCCGAGGATCTTATCTTTTTTATTAACTTCTTCTATTAATTTGATAGACTGATCACGTCCTACCGAAATGGGTATAACCACACCGGGCAATAATATGTTATTGCGCAGTGTCAAAATGTCCAATTTATCCGGCACTTCCGAATCCTGCAATTTTTTTTCATCTTCCGGACTTAACAAGGGAATCAATTCCGCTTCATCGTTAAGCATGTCAAACAATATTTGTTCATTTGCTACTTTTAAATCTTTTCCCATATACTTCACTTTTTTGTCTTTGAGTATGCAATAATCATACCTTTAAGACGGCTGAAAATTTGACAGTTTTTATTGTTGTTTGATTGATTTTTCAAATGGCACACGATTCAAAATACTACGTGCCAGTGTTACTTCATCGGCATATTCCAATTCTTCGCCGATGCCAATACCGCGTGCAATAGTTGATACTTTGGGCGGCAATGCCAAAGTGGTTATTTTACGGTATAAATAAAAATTGGTAGTATCACCGTCAACGGTGGCACTCAATGCCAATACCACTTCTTCAACAGGCTCTTCTGCCAAGCGGTTGATGAGTGCAGCTATACTTAAATCGGATGGTCCTACACCGTCAATAGGTGATATCAAACCACCCAAAACATGATACACACCACGATATTCGCCGGTGCTTTCAATAGCCATCACATCACGCACATCTTCAACGACACATACCAAATTGTGATTACGTGACCGGTCGGTGCAAATATCACATACCTCGGTATCGGATATGTTGTGACATACACGGCAATGTTTGATACCGGTTCTAAATTGCAAAATGGCTTGTGATAAATTTTCACTTTGTTCAACCGGCTGTTTTAACAGATGTAAAGCCAAACGCAAGGCAGTGCGTTTACCAATACCGGGTAATTTGGCTATTTCATCTATAACCTGTGTCAATAATTTTGAAGGGTATTCCATAGATGGCAAAGTTACGGATTTTTATAGAAAAGTTCTCTATTCAATCTATAAAAAGCAAAAAGTCTTATACCATATTGATTTATATAAATAGTCCAAAATATTTTAGTCCCGAAACTTCGGGATTTTAATTAATTAAGAGGAAAAATGCAGCAGTAGCCATAGCTACGGACGCGTATTTGCGACATTGAGTAAGTGAAAAAAAAAGAGGCTGTCCCTAAAGAGTGAATTAGTTGTCATTCAGAATCCCGCAAGTGCGGGATGAGGAATCTAAAACTTGAAAATCAATAGTTTAACAATTTACTTTTTACTAAAATTATTTCTAATAGGCCTTTTGAGACAGCCTCATGTCGTTTTGGTATTACATCAATTTAGATGTAAAACTTTTTATAAAAAACAATTAACATGAAGTTGAGACAATTTTTCGAAATCTCAATAAATATAAACAGGAGTAAAGGCTTTTATTTAAATATTTTCAAGTGCTTGGTCTAAATCGGCAATGATGTCTTCCACGTTTTCTATTCCTACAGCAAAACGCACCAATTCATCTGTAATACCGGCCTTTTCACGAGCTTCTTTACTCATAGCGGCATGTGTCATTGAAGCCGGATGTTGTATCAGACTTTCTACACCGCCCAAAGAAACAGCCAGAAGCGCCAACTTAACATTATCCATCAAAATTTTTCCGGCATTAAAACCGCCTTTGACACCAAAGCTGATCATAGCCCCGGGCAATTTCATTTGTTTTTTGGCCAAATCATATTGTGGATAAGATTTTAATCCGGGATATTTGACCCAGGCTATTTTTGGATGGTTTTCCAAATATTCGGCAACTTTCATAGCATTTTCAGAAGCCCGTTCCACACGTAAGGATAAGGTTTTGACCCCGCGGATAACCATATATGCCTGATGCGGATCCATATTGGCACCAAAATATGCCATGGTTTTACGCAAACGGGCATAAATGTCATCATTTTTTGTAATTAGAGCACCACCGACGATATCGGCATGCCCATTGATAAATTTGGTCAAAGAATGTAAAACAATATCTGCACCCAAATCCAAAGGTTTTTGAAGATACGGGCTGGAAAAAGTATTGTCCACTGCCATTAAAATATTATGTTGGTGTGCTAAATCGGATACGGCGGCAATATCGGTCAATACCATCGTCGGATTGGTAGGCGATTCTACATATATCAATTTGGTATTGTCTTTAATGGCCTTTTCAATGGCTGATATGTCTGAAGTGTCTACAAAAGTGGATTGCACGCCGAAATCTTTAAAAAAACTTTCCATGATAGCGCGTGACGGGCCATACATAGCTTCGGAGCCTATCATATGGTCACCTGCTTTGAGTGTTCCGGCATACAAAGCACTCACAGCTCCCATGCCCGATGCAAAAGCAATACCTCCGGTGCCGTTTTCCAATTCGGCCAGTTTGTTTTCCAAAGCTTCAATAGTTGGATTGCCGATGCGGGTATATATAAAGCCTTTTTCTTTACCGGCAAATAAATCTGCCCCTTGATCGGCATTTTTAAAAGCAAATGTAGAAGTTTGATAAATAGGGTTCACAGCGGCACCAAATTTATCTTCAAAATCACCGGCATGCACCAGTTTGGTATCAAATCCTTTATTTTTTGTGTTCATAATACTGAATTTAGCAGGGGTTAGGTATTTCAAATATACATTAAAAAGTTCATTTTTACACACAGATACAAAAAAAATGTGTTGTCATTGCGAGGTGCGAAGTAACGAAGTAATCTCTATAAATAGGGCTTGCTGAAAAACGCTTAAATGTTGAATTTCAATATAATACAATCTGGTGTTCGATGAGAAATGCATGATTTTTCACATAAAAGCTTAAAATTACTTACACTTGTAAAACGCGTAAATTTAATATTTCTGCTGCTCGGAAGCACAACATCTTTTCAACTTGTTCATTTTGAAG
>JAMOMQ010000181.1 GCA_027066995.1 Flavobacteriales bacterium | reverse complement strand
AGCCTGCAACAACATGATTTGATTGAACAATTATCCCCTAAAAAAAGACAGTATTTCGATTCGATATATCAAAATAACAAATATATGAAGGCAGTTTTTGAGCGACATAAAAACGATTATCAATAAAAGGTCTTATACCATAAAAAAAGTTTATTTTTGTAAAAAATTAATTCATGAAAATAGCCATAGTAGTTCAGCGATATGGAATACAAATAAATGGTGGCGCAGAATTACACGCCCGTCAACTCGCCGAGCATTTAGACCAACAACACGATGTAGAGATTATTACCACCAAAGCGGAGTCTTATTTAACTTGGGACAATGCCATAAACACTGATACTGAATATGTTAATAATATAAAAGTGCATCGTTTTGCATCGGGCGAAAAGAACAATAAGTTGCAACATTATTATTACCGTAAATTAAGAAACAGAAGTAAAATCCCCATTTTTTTACGCAAACTCGGTTTGAACAAATTGGCCAACAGTGCTATTTTTGACTTTAAAAACTATTTTGCCAAATGGCAACAATATCAAGGGCCTTATTGTCCGGAACTGCCTAAGTTTATAGAAGCGCATCAAGATGATTACGATATATTTATCTTTTTTACCTATTTATACTATCCTACCAATAGCGGATTGCCCATTGTAGCCCAAAAAAGCTTGCTCATACCTACGGCTCATAACGAAAAGCCGTTTTTTTTCAACGGATTTAAGTATTTGTTTAAGCAAGCCAAGTTTATAATGTATAACAGCCACAGCGAAAAAAAATTGGTCGAAAAAACGTATCCGGTGGCCCAAAAAACTAAAAATGATATTGCCGGTGTAGGTATTGACCCACCCGTATTTACCATTGGAGACAGACCTGTCAAAGAAAAATATTTTGTCTATATTGGACGTATTGATCATGCTAAGAACATACCGGAATTGGTGCAAATGTTTAATCAATACAGCGAAAACAAAGATGTTAAATTGATACTTATCGGTAAAAATGACCATGTAAAAGATATTTCAGGCAAAAACATTATCGCAACCGGTTTTATATCCGAACAAGAAAAAAACAATTGGTTGTATCACAGCGAAGCTTTGATTATTCCGTCTAAATTTGAAAGTCTTTCTATGGTAACATTGGAAGCCATGAAAATGGGAATACCTGTTATTGCCAATAAAAATGCAGAAGTATTAAATGATCATATTATACAAAGTCAAGCAGGACTGGCTTATGATACCTATGAAGATTTTGAAATGGCCTTGGACAATATATTGCAATTAACAGATAAACAAAGAGAAACAATGGAAATCAACGGTAAAAAATATGTTGAAAATTATTACCAATGGGATAAAATTATGAAAAAATTTGACAAAGCTTTCAAATATATAAAACAAACCAACCGGTAGCCGATATGAAAATAGGATATGATGCCAAACGGATTTTTCACAATACCACAGGATTAGGCAATTACAGCCGCGATTTGGTGCGTATTATGAGCGCTTATTATCCTGACAATGAGTATATTTTGTTTAATCCGAAACCTGCCAAAATACAAAGGTTGGAAATAAAAGATAATATGCAAGTTGTTGAGCCGAAGGCTTATTTTGATAGAAAATTACCTTTTGTTTGGCGTAGTAAGACTATTTTAAAAGATTTAATCAAAAACAATGTGGATATCTACCACGGATTAAGCGGCGAATTACCTTTTGGTATTGAAAAAACACCCTTAAAATCAGTAGTTACCATTCACGATTTGATTTTTTTGCATTTTCCTCATTTGTATAAGCCCATTGACCGTAAGATATATAATGCAAAATTTAAAAAAGCTTGTATTTCCGCCGATAAAATCGTTGCAATCAGTCAACAAACCAAAAAAGATATTATTAAAAATTATCATATTCCCGACCATAAAATAGAAGTTATTTACCAAGGTTGTCACCAAGTTTTTAAAACTTTGTATTTGGATAAAACCAAGAAAGATATTTTGCAAAAATATCACTTGCCCGAAAAATTTATTTTAAATGTTGGCACTATAGAAGAACGAAAAAATGCCTTTACTATAGTCAAAGCTATAAAAGATACTGATATTCCTCTGGTTATAGTTGGACGTAAAACGCTATATGCCAATCAAATAGAAAAGTATGTTAAAGCAAATAATATGGCAGGTCAGGTATTTTTCTTAGAAGGATTAAGCCTTAAAGAATTGGCTGTTTTATACCAATCGGCCAAAATGTTTGTATATCCGAGTATTTATGAAGGTTTTGGCATACCGATAATAGAAGCGCTTTATAGCAAAATACCGGTCATTACTAACAGCAAAGGCGTTTTTAGCGAAGCTGCCGGCCCCCACTCTTTTTATTTGGACAATGTATTGGATGTGGAAGAAATGAAAGAAAAAATAAAATATTTATGGCAAAACGACGTTAAAGAACAAGTGGAAAAAAGTCATCGTTTTGTTCAAAAATTTAATGATAATGAGATAGCCGCTCAATGGATGAATTTATATAGAACGATTTAAAAAATTAAGTATATTTGAAGCTTAAAATTATTTGATTTGAAAGAAAAACCAAAGATTATAGTTGATGTCGAACGAATGAAATATCCTTATACCGGACTTTATTTTTATTGTAAAAACTTGGCAATCAATTTAGAAAGATATCACTCAGACAAATTTGATTTTTATTTTTTTACCTATCCCAAAGTTAAATTTCCTTTTTTTCTCAAAAGAATAAACCGTTCTTTTATTGACAAATTCTATTTAACCAAACCAAAAAAATTCCAATTGTGGCATGCCACTTGGCAAGATACCAAATATGTGCCTAAAAACAAGATGAAGTTTGTTTATACCATACACGATTTGAATTTTTTATACACCGACAAACCCCAAGCCAAAAAGAAACGTTTGCTAGAGGCGGTTCAGAAAAAAATAAACTTGGCCGATGCCATTATCGTTATTTCCAATTTTGTAAAAAAAGATATTGAAAAGAATTTAGATACTAAAAATAAAAAAATTGAAGTCATATACAATGGTGTAGATGTTAAAGCATATCCTAACTTTGACAATCCTAAATACCGGCCCAAAAAGAAATTTTTGTTTTCGGTAGGCACCGTATTGTATAAAAAACATTTTCATGTCTTGCCGCGGTTGTTACAAAACAATGATTTTGAATTGATAATCAGTGGAATACAATCGGACAAATCATATATTAAACAAATAAAAAAAGAAGCCGAAACTCTGGGTGTTGCCGACAGACTTATTTTGACAGGCCCTGTCACCGACCAAGAAAAATATTGGTATATGAACCGCTGCGAAGCTTTTGTATTTCCATCTATATCCGAAGGTTTTGGCTTACCTCCTGTTGAAGCCATGCGTCTTGGCAAACCGGTATTTTTATCGACTTATACCAGTTTGCCCGAAATAGGCGGAGACAAAGCATATTATTTTCAAAATTTTGAAGCCGGTCACATGCAAAAAGTATTGCAAGACGGCCTTAAGGATTATTATGAAAACAATAGAAAACAGGAAATTATCAATTGGTCTTTAAAATTTACTTGGGAACAAGCTGCTAAAGAATATGTTGCCGTTTATCAAAAAACACTTGGTTTGCCGGTCAATTCGGGAAATGACGGCAAAACCAAGAAAAAAGTCACCGCTATCATACCTACTTTAAATGAAGAAAAAAATATAGCCGAAGCCATATCACAGGTGCAATGGGCGGACGAAATATTAGTGATTGATTCCTTTAGTCAAGATAACACCGTTGCTATTGCTAAACAAATGGGAGCTTCGGTCATTCAAAGAAAATTTGACAATTACTCCAATCAGAAAAATTATGCCATTGAAAAAGCTTCAAACGACTGGATTTTTATACTTGATGCAGACGAAAGAATTTCGGATGACTTACGTCTCGAAATAGAAAATAAGCTATACGGTGATTCTGAAAATCAAGCTTTTTGGATGCCGCGCGTCAATTATTTTTTAGGCAAAAAAGTTAAATACAGCGGATGGCAACGCGACAAGGTTATACGTTTATTTAATAGAAAAAATGCTAATTATAATGGCAAATACGTTCATGAAGAAATAAAGACCGATGCCCAAACTGGTGTTTTTAAAAGTCCGCTGCTGCATTATACCTGTAAAGATTATAATAAATATAAAAACAGGATAAAAAGATACGCTTTGTTAAAAGCGGAAGAAATGTATAGTCAAAACAAAAAAGCTAATCTATTTCATTTGTATATCAAACCGGTTTATCGTTTTTTTAATCATTTTATCATTCAATTAGGCTTTTTAGATGGTAAAACGGGTTATCAAATTGCCAAATTAAGTAGTTACGTAATTAAACAAAGATATCTGTTTTTAAAAAAAATGCATAAACAAAGCAAACGATGAATATTATTGAAATTGTAAAATCAGGTGGTGTTATACTATATCCCACAGATACCATTTGGGGCATTGGCGGTGATGCTACTAATACAGCAGTCATTGATAAAATATTTAAATTAAAAGAACGCAAACCTGAAAAAAGTTTATTGATTTTAGTCGATTCATACCAAATGCTGCAAAATTATGTAGAAAACATCCCAATAGAAGTATGGGAAATATTGGAAAAGAGCATAGAGCCGACAACCATAATTTATCCCAATCCTAAAAATTTACCACAAAAACTTTTGGCTAAAGACGGTTCCATAGCTATCAGAGTGGTAAAAAAAGGTTTTGCCAAAGATTTAATAAAAGCCACCGGTAAACCTTTAATTTCTACCTCTGCCAATATCTCAGGAAAAAAAAGTCCGGCACATTTTGACGAAATAGACCCTATAATTTTGCAAAGGGTAGATTATGTCGTAAATTTGCATCGAAAATCAACTCCGGCCAAAGCCTCCAAAATAATAAAATGGACGGCACAAAACGGTGTTGAAATAATAAGAGATTAATGACAGAGAACAAACGATATCCGCAAGCTATAGAACAACCTATTTTTAAATTGATACAACAAGCCGGCGAAACATTAAATTTACCGGTTTATGTTATTGGCGGCTATGTTCGCGACTTTTTGTTGCACCGCCAACAGGCCAAAGATATTGATATTGTAGCCATAGGCAGTGGTATAGATTTGGCAAAGAAAACCGCCGAATTATTACCCGGCAAACATCAAATCAATATTTATAAAAATTACGGGACCGCCATGATAAAGTCTGACGATTTGATATTGGAATTTGTCGGTGCCCGCAAAGAATCTTATAATCGTAACAGCCGTAAGCCGGTGGTTGAGAACGGCACTATGGCAGACGACCAAAAAAGACGCGATTTTACCATTAATGCCTTGGCTATCAGTTTAAACAAACATGATTGGGGACAGTTAATTGATCCTTTTAACGGCTTGGAAGACCTTAAAATGAAAATCATTAAAACACCTCTTGACCCCGATATCACTTTTTCCGACGATCCTTTGCGTATGATGCGTGCCATACGTTTTGCATCACAATTACATTTCATGATACATCCCGACACTTTTGAAGCCATTAAACGCAATAAAAATCGCTTAAAAATACTCTCCAAAGAACGAATCATTGATGAGTTTAATAAAATTTTGTCGCATGACAAGCCTTCGGTTGGCTTAAAATTACTATTTGAAAGCGGCTTGCTCAACGAATTTTTTCCGGAGTTACAACAACTTCAAGGTGTAGACGAAAACGAAGGCAAATTACATAAAGATAATTTTTATCATACTTTGGAAGTCGTTGATAATATTGCAGCTAAAACAGACAATATTTGGTTGCGTTGGGCGGCATTGTTACATGATATAGGCAAACCGGCCACAAAACGCTATCACGATAAAAACGGATGGTCGTTTCACGGGCATGAATATGTCGGTAGTAAAATGGTGCCTAAGATTTTTAAACGTCTCAAATTGCCCTTGGGGCAACCCATGCAATATGTGCAAAAATTAGTATTACTCAGTTCACGCCCTATTGCTCTGACCGAAGACCATGTAACCGATTCGGCTGTTCGTCGCTTGCTTTTTGAAGCCGGAGATGATATAGACGATTTGATGCAACTTTGCGAAGCGGACATTACTACAAAAAATAAACGGAAATTTGAAAAATACCGTGACAATCTGAAAGAAGTTCGTAAAAAACTGGTTGAAATAGAAGAACGAGATAAAATCCGTAATTTTCAACCACCTGTTACCGGACAGGAAATTATGCAATATTTTAATTTAAAACCATCCAAAGAAGTAGGTTTGATAAAAGAAGCCATAAAAGAAGCCATACTGGAAGGAAAAATACCCAACGAACACCAAAAAGCCTTTGAATATATGCAAAAAATTGGCACTGAAATAATAGAAAAAAAACACTAACTTTGTATTGTTAAACAGGTTGATTATGCTATATAAATTAAGAGTTTTTTTAGAAACGGACGGCGATGATGTTTATCGTGATATAGAAATACAAGAAGATGCCACTTTGGAGGATTTGCATAATGTTATTGTTCAAAGTTTTGACTTTGACGGCCTCGAAATGGCCTCTTTTTATCTAACGGACGATGAACTAAATCAAGGCATGGAAATTCCATTGTTTAATATGGATGAAACCAGTCGTGCCAACAATATGATGAGCAATACGTTAATTAAGGACGTATTGGGAGAACAAACTCCCAACCTGCTCTACGTTTATGATTTTCTTAAAATGTGGCGTTTTTTGGTCAGCCTTATGGAAACCGGAGAAGAAGCTCCCGGTATTGAATATCCACAAGTGGCTCATGCGCAAGGTATACGCCCGGAAGATCCGCCTGAAATAGACTTTAATAGCATTAATAACGAAGATGAGGATATATTTAAAGGAGATGATAATCCGTTCGGCGAATATTTTGGCTATGATGATGAGGAGTGGAATTGATTATGATTTTTACTATTTGATACTATTTTAATTTTTCGTATTTTTACTCAACTAATATAACAATTTTGAAATACGAAGAAGTTAAAACCCTTAGAAACAAGTTAACTACCCTCTTTTCAAATACGGATGTAAAAGATAGGGATAAACAGAAAAAAAAGCTGATTCATATTATTAATGGTATAACCGGTCTGCATAAGTTTATTACTATTTATGATTTTGAAAAGAAAAAATTCGTATTTCGCCATGGTGTTTTAAAAAATACAGGCTATAGTCATGAAGAATTTACCATTGAAGCCATAAATAATGCCAAAGGCACCTTACCTCACATTATTCACCCCGATGATATTGAACATAAATTAAGATACGATTTGGTAATGTATAAATTATTGGCCGAAGGTGTAAAGATTACTTCATTGGCTGATAGTTATGAGATTTCGCTTCGTATGATTCTTAAAAACGGTTCTGTCAGAAGTGTTAGAAGACAAACCTACATTTTTGAAACAAATGCAAACGGTACACCTGTAAGTCAATTAGATATTTGGGAAATATTAAAAGAAATTAATCCTTATGTCAAAATACAATTAAGTTATGCAGGGCATGGTGTCACCAAACGTTTTTATCAGATTAACAGGGCTTTGCTTGATTTTAATATTACCCCCAAACAAATTGAAATCATCAAATTAAGAAATGACAGATTAAACAATAAACAAATTGCCGAAAAATTAGGTATATCAGTTAAAACCGTTGAAAATCACATTAGAAATCTTAAATTAAAAATTCAAAGTTTTTATAAACACAACAATGTTGATGAAAGAATTGACGATATGAATGATATTATTCATTTTGTAAAGACTTACGGTATATTTTCTTTTACAGAACCATGTGATTAAGGGATAACACCTAATCATCTATTGATTTTTATCATTTTTTTACTGTTTTTTTGTTGAAATATACGTTTTTATACGTTTATATATTAATTATTAGCATACGTTTAGCCATAAATACAATTTGTGCTTTTTTTAATATCAATGTCTTTTCATAGGTTATATTTGGCAAAAAAATGAAAAACATGAAAAAAAATCTCACATTATTTATCCTGTTAATGACTAGTTTTAGTTTTGGACAAACCACCATTATTAAAAATAGTATGTCGCCGGGTGGAAATATTGTTTCGCAAGGTAATGTAACAATACTTTATGCCATAGGCGAAATTGCCGTGCAAGAAACTGACGCCGGGACTGTGCATTTATCAGAAGGATTTATTGGACCTGATATGGCAGAACTATTAGATATTGAAAATTATAACCAATTAGATGGAATTAAAGTCTATCCAAATCCGGTTCAAGATAACTTAAATATAAACTTTTCCGAATACAATAATTACGAAATACACCTTATTGATTTAAATGGTAAAGAATTATTAACCTTTAATATAGAAGATAAGATAGCCCCCCAACTAGACTTATCTTTATTAAAAACAGGTATATACATAATGTCAATAATTGACAGGACACATAAAAAAGCATTAATTCTCAAAATTAAAAAACTATAATATTATGAAAAAACAATTATTATTACTTGCACTTATTATAAGTATTACAACCGTAGCGCAAAGTGGCTTTACCAATTATAAAGCTGTAATAACCGACAGTGGAACGCCATTGTCCAACCATTCTGTAAATGTAAGATTTACCATTTTACGCGGTGGTATCCAAGTGTTTCAAGAAACTCAGACAGCTATTACTGATGAAAATGGTATTTTTAGCCTTAATATAGGAGAAGCAAACTCTATGGATTGGTTTACTATAGATTGGAAACAATTGGGATTTATCCTAAAAACCGAAGTGGACTCTGGCAGCGGTTTTGTTGATATGGGGACACAACCATTTCGTTTTGTACCTTATGCTCAACATGCCGTAACCGCATACTCGGCTGACGTTGCCTATGCTGTTGATTATGCCAATGTTACTAACATACCGGCAGACATTGCTGACGGTGACGATGATACTCACCTCACTGAAGCACAAGTGGATAGTTATGTGGCAAATAACGGATATGCAAACGAATTAAACGATTTAAGTGATGCTAAAACTGAACAATCTTCTTTATTTATAGGTGATCTGGCTGGTAGTCAAAATACCGGTAATAGTGTTTCTGTCGGAATCGGATATAATTCCTTAAAAAATAGTACTGCTTCATTTAATACGGCAATAGGTTCTTATACAATGGAAGATAATACAAATGGGAGTTCAAATACGGCAATAGGTGGTTATGCTTTAAATAAAAATACTGATGGAAACTACAATACAGTTTTGGGGTATAATGGTATGAAAAATAACACTTCCGCATCACAAAATACTGCCATTGGCAGTAAGACATTATATAATATAACTTCCGGATTGGATAATGTGGTTGTTGGACATAGCACAGCCAAAAACTTACAATCCGGTTCAGGAAATACCATAATTGGTGCAAAAGCCGGATACTATAATTATAACGGAAACTATAATGTTTTTATAGGTAACAAAGCGGGCTACAATGAAACAGGAAGTAATAAACTATATATTGATAATTCCAATACAAATACGCCTCTTATTTATGGCGATTTTTCCTCAAATATGCTTAAAATAAACGGTAGTTTAACAATCAATGACGGAACTCAAGGATATGGAAAAATCCTAATGTCGGATGCAAATGGTAAAGCATCATGGACTGATATCCCCAATCCGGTAGAAACAAAAGTATTAAATATTAAACCGGCTTCGTTTGTGCCGATAAATGATAGTAATTTAATACATAGAATAAATAAAAGTTATATATCTTCTTCAAATGGAACAGTATCACAATATATGTTTTTACCGATTAACTTACCAATAGGTGCCAAAATCATCAATGTTAAAGTTTATTATGTTGATAATTCTACCACTGCTAATTTAAAATGTCAAATAGAAAAGCTACAAGTTAATTCATCATATAATTTAGTTGTTGGTTCCGCCCTAACCTCATCTGGAGATAGCTCAAATGTACAAACTTTTGAATTTACCTCTAATCTAACTTTGTCAACTAGTTACACATATGCTTTATTAATTTACAATATTAATGCGGCTTGGGGTACAGATTCAATTCCTAAAATGTATATCAATGGTGTTAAAATCACCTATGAAGAGTAATAAATTTTATATATTAATCACATAAAGTTACTTAAAGGCGCATTTCTATGTGCCTTTTTTATTTAAATGTTTATCTTTACTATTAAAATACTAATTATGAGATATCTATTCTTTATTTTTCTCTCCGTTTTTTTTATTTATCAAAATCAAGCACAAATTGTTATAGGCAATACGGCTTTGGAAATCGACTTGCAACAGAATGCTACCGGTGTTGAATTGGAACATATATTTCACAATGGGAACGATATTTTAGAAACCAATTCTTATCTGTTTTTTTTATATATAACCGATATTTCTACAGCAATTGAAACCAGAATTAGTGCCACTACCGGTTGGAATAATATTACCATAAATAATAATGGAACTACTTGCACTATTGATTTTTCTCAGCCTCAAAATGCCAATTTGCCGGCCGGTTTGAACGTGCATTTCAGTTTACAGGTTATGGACGGCAAGTCTCAATGGGATTTGGCAGTCAACGGATTGGATAATAACAATACCCTTACGCGAGTAAATTTTCCCAAATTTAAATTGAAAACGCCCGGAAATGATACCTTTTTTATTCCCAAATTTTCAGGTAAAGAAGTGCCCAATCCGCAAGTAGAAAATATAGATTATGATTTAACATATCCACGAGGCAGATTGGGCGCTTCTATGCCCTTCTCCGCTTATTACAACAGCAATTATGGAGTTTATTTGGCATTTCATGACCCGGATGCTTCCCTAAAAAATTTGGTTATAGCCTCCGAAAATAATTATGTCAAATACTATGGCAAACACAATATCCCCGACAAAACGGTAGCAGGTAATAATTGGGAATTACCGGGTGTATTCGAATTGGATTTATACGAAGGAAACTGGTACGAAGCAAGTATGATTTACAAAAATTGGGCGGAGACAAATGCCAATTATTTTCCACAAAATAATACTAATAGATTACTTAGACAAAAAACCATTGGCAATATAGCAGTTTGGGGAGCCGCCTATCCGGCAGTTTCAATTCCCGTATCACAAACCGAAAGTGATATCTATGATTTTATTAACCTTTTTCCACCCGAATTATCAGTTGGTATTCATTGGTACAAATGGTATCCCAATTACCATGACGAAGATTATCCGGCTTACTTTCCCGAACGAACCGGATTGCTTGATGCAATTAATCGCATCCAACAAGGCAATGATGTTGTAATGCCTTATATTAACGGTATGATGTATGATACCGGATTGCCAAATTTTCCTACCGACGGTGCACCTTATGCCACCAAACGCAGCGACGGTAGTTTGTATACGCTTGACTTTTCCGATGCTGCAGAAAACAGACCGCCCAACACTTTTGCCATTATGTGTCCCTCACAAACGCATTGGCAAGATACTATTGTCAATATCAATGCCGAAATAGCCAACCGCCTCCAATGCAAAGGTATCTACAACGATATGATTGGTTGGGCTGGCGCAACGGAATGTATGGACGCTTCTCATGGTCATCCGCTTGCAACCGGACACTGGTGGCATGATGGCTATCAAACTATGTATAACCGGGTTCATACGGAGATTCCCAACGACCGGTTTATTACGGTTGAGGGCGCAACAGATAATCTAACCAATATAGTAGACGGTTTTTTGGTAGGCGAATGGCGCGACCAAGGATTAGTGCCTGCATTTCAAACGATATACGGCGGAAAAAATCAATTTTTTGGTGTGAGTTATGGTGGAAGCACCTATAACAATCCTTCGTTTTATGCCAAATTTTCAAGTTTTTTTGTCAACAATATCCAACCCGGACGTATGTTTCTATGGTTTGCTCATGATCAAAATGCAACTACTGCCCGCCCCTATATAGTTGATTTGGCTGTCATGCGTCACAAACTTAAAAATTTTATGTCCTTTGGCACACTTTTAAAACCTTTTGCGGTAAATGGTAATATTCCGAATATTACTTCCGACTGGGGTGGTTCGGCCGGAAGCGTTACCGTTTCTGCTTTGCAAAAAAACGTATATAGAAACAAAACGGGTGATAGTATTGCCTTTGTATTTAGCAATGCTTCTATGACCAATGCACTGGATTTTGATTTTGACATAATCGGTACAAATTATGGATTTGACGGTACCCTTGATGTGCAACTGATTACCCAAACCAATAATGGTGCAGCACAAAATCATCCTAACATATATACACAAAACGTTCATATTGCACCTATGACAAGTATTGCTTATTTGGTAAGCGATCACGATGCTGCAAAAATTAAAGAATTTAGTAAATCAAATATTCGTATATATCCTAACCCTACTACTGGTATAGTTAATATCAATAGTAAACGCAATCGTATTAAAAATGTATCAATAACCAATATTTCAAAACAAATGGTTTACAAAAAAACAGTCAACGGTTTTGATATTACAATTGATATTTCAAACCTACCAAAAGGGATTTATTTTGTAAATGTAATAACCAAAAATGGTAATTTTGTAGAGAAAGTGATAAAAGAATAAATATACAATTGTAAACTACAAATGTAAACTTGTCAATGGAGAAAAAGGATAAGAGATTTTTAGAGAAAATTCGCACCAAAGTCAGCAAAGCCATTACTGATTATCAGTTGATACAAGCCGGAGACACTTTGGTTATAGGTGTTTCAGGGGGAAAAGATTCCATGGCTTTATTAGATATATTATCCAACCGGAAACTATCCAGTCCGGTTCATTATGATATAGTCGCCGTGCATATTCAACTTACCGATGTGCCATATCATACGGATGCCGGGTATTTAGAAAGTTTTTGTAAAAGGCGAAACATCCAATTTGTTTTGTTAAAAGATGAGACGCCGATTATTAAAGACGGAAAGCAACCTTGTTTTTATTGCGCGTGGAACCGGCGTAGATTACTTTTTGAGTTTGCTGCACAAAATAATTATCAAAAAGTAGCTTTGGGACACCACAAAGATGACTTGGTGGAAACGCTTTTTATGAATATGATTCAACATGGAGAACTCAGTGCTTTTCCGGTTAAATTGAGTATGTTTGACGGACAATTTGATATTATTCGCCCGTTAATCTATACTACCAACAACGAACTGCAACGGTATATAGACTTAATTGGCTATAAACCTTTGCCTTATGATTGTAGTTATGCCAAAACCAACCGGAGAGAAAGTATTAAAAAAATCATCAAATCCTTTTATCAAATTCACCCGAACGCCACCGATAATATTTTTAAATCCATACAGAATATTGACAAAAAATATTTACCGTAGTTTACATTTGTAAATACGTCTGTAAATTAGCAATAAATATGTATTTGATAATAAACTGTAACATATTTTTTATTTGTTTTGGGATAAAGTTATCGGAAAAATTTTAAGTGAAATGTTTTACGGGTAGCAATTTTTTTTGGGGGAGGAAATTTTGTTTTTTGGATCGGTAATAAATTTTTTGTTGGTTTGCATCGGTTTTTCTTACGCAGATGGGTGGATAACGCGGATTTTCGCGTTATTTTATTTTTAGAAACGCAAAAAATATCTGCGTAAATCTGTGAAATCTGATAATAAATTCGCTCCTAAAAAATATCTGTTCTAAAACTAAAACTACATATATTTATTTATGTAACTTTCGACGTTTGCGTTCGGCGGAAAGCAATTCCAGTTCCCGGCTGGTTTGTCCGGCTACAGAGGTATTTTCTTCTGCCCGTCTGATTAGGTATGGCATAACATCTTTTACAGGTCCGAAAGGTATATATTTACTGGTGTTATAGCCTTCTTTGGCCAAATTAAAAGTGATATGGTCACTCATGCCTAATAATTGTCCGAACCAAACCCGTTTATCATCTTTTTTTAAGCCGTGTTGTTGCATCAATTCGGTTAAATACCATGCGCTGTTTTCGTTGTGGGTGCCCGAATAAATGGTCATATCGTTGATGTTTTCTATCATGTAAGCTTGTGTGGCATCATAGTTTTCATCCGTAGCTTTTTTATCGACGCAAATAGGGTCCTCATATCCCAATTCTTGCGCCCGTGCCCGTTCTTTTTCCATATAGGCTCCACGCACCAGTTTCATGCCAATTTTGTAACCTTTTTCTTTAGCGCGCTTATGCAGTTCTTTTAAATAGGGTAAACGGTCTTTTCTATATAATTGTAAGGTGTTAAATACAATGGGTTTTTCGGTATTGTATTTTTCCATCATTTGTTCCACTAAATCATCTGCTGCTTTTTGCATCCATGTTTCTTCGGCATCTATCATCAATGGCACATCTGCTTCCTTGGCCGCTTTAGAGAGTTGGTCATAACGGGCTATAACCCTGTTCCATTCCGCTTGTTCTGCTTCATTCAGTGTTTTTCCGGCACTTACCTTTTCATATATTTCAAAACGCCCCATGCCGGTTGGTTTAAACACGGCAAAAGGTATTTCCGGACGATTTTTGGCAAAGGCAATCAGTTCCAAATTCTTTTGTAAAGTAGCATCAAAAGTTTCATCATTTTCAGCACCCTCAACCGAATAATCTAATATGGAATAAACGCCTTTACTGTATAATTTGTCTACTAAAGGCAAAGTGTTTTTTTCGGTGACGCCGCCACAAAAATGATCAAAAACAGTAGTTTTAATCAAGCCTTCAACCGGAAAATGATGCTTTAAGGCAAATTTAGTCACACCGGTGCCCAGTTTTACCAAAGATTCATTCTTAATCATTTTAAAAAGCCAATATGCTTTTTCCAGTTCAGCATCAGACTTAACCGCAAATGCCACTTCCGTATTGTTAAAGATATTTTTATCCATTATTCCAGATTTTTTCCAAAAATAATAAGTTTCATTGAGAATAATATGACAAATATTAGTATTTTTAGGCAAAATTCTTTAGTATGATTTACCATTATAATGAGGGGGGACATGATGCGCTTAATAAAATAATTAAAAGTCATAAGCCTTCTAAAATTTTTGTTTTAACCGATCAGAATACCCAAAAGTATTGCCTTCCTTTTTTTTCTAAGCACGTTAATTTTGAGTTTACAAATGTAAATATTAAAGCTGGTGATAATTTTAAAAATATTCAAGGCGTAACCGCCATTTGGGAGCAGTTGATGTCAGCCGGTGCCGACCGCAAATCATTAATGATAAATCTTGGTGGTGGTGTGGTGACGGATATAGGTGGGTTTGCAGCTGCTACATTTAAAAGAGGTATTGAATTTATTCATGTGCCCACCAGTTTGCTCGGGATGGTAGATGCTGCTATTGGAGGGAAAAACGGTATTAACTTTAAAGGGGTTAAAAATCAAATTGGCACCATTATACAACCGGAAATGATTTGGATAAATACGTTTTTTTTAGATAGTCTTCCAAAAGATGAATTTGATTCGGGGTATGCAGAAATGCTCAAACACGGTTTGATAGCCGATGGCGGATATTGGCACAAATTAAAAAAATTTTATTTTTCACAAGATAAAGTTGATCTCAAAAAACTTGTTAAAACTTCTGTTGAAATCAAACACGACATTATTAGTAAAGACCCTTTTGAAAAAAATATCCGGAAACTTCTGAATTTCGGTCATACAATGGGGCATGGTATTGAAAGTCATCTAAATTACCGGAAAAATATTAAAATTTCACATGGTAAAGCAGTTGCAATCGGTATGATATTAGAGGCTTACTTATCATATAAAGTAAATGGTTTGGACTTTCATTCACTTATAGATATTAAAGAAACTATTAATAATATATATGCCCCTGTCAATTTTGACGGTGAGGATGTTAAGGCTATTTTGGATTTGATAAAATATGATAAAAAAAATGAAAACGGCAAGGTTTTATTTGTTTTACTTAATAGCATAGGCAGGGCGTCTTATAATTTGGAAGTGCCTGATGCGGTGATTAAAGAAGCCTTTCAGTTTTATAAAAAATAAAGCCGGATGTAACACCGGCTTTATTATAAATTTATTTTAAAGAAATGTTTATACCAATTCTTTAAAGATTGTATGCATCAAACGCTTTTTGTCGTTGATACTTTCTTCTAAAGAAATCATGGTTTCTGTTCTGATAATACCTTCAATATCATCAATTTTGAAAATGATTTCTTTGGCATGTTGCGTATTTTTAGCTCTAATTTTACAGAAAATATTAAATTTTCCGGTTGTAATATGAGCTACAGATACATATGGTATCTCTTCCAATCTGTTTAAAACAAATCTGGTTTGAGAGGTTTTGGATAAATAGATACCTACATATGCAATAAATGAATAGCCCAGTTTATCATAATCCAAGATCAATGTAGATCCTTTTATGATACCTGATTCTTCCATTTTGCGTACTCTTACGTGTACGGTACCTGCTGAAATCAATAATTTTTTTGCTATTTCGGTAAAAGGTGTCCTTGCATTGTCAATCAGCATATCTAAGATCTGCAAATCGACATCATCTAAATGTATTTTTCCCATTTTATTATATTATTTATATTTCGTGCAAATATACGACATCTTATCAATATTTTATAATTTTTTTGAGAATTTTTATTTTATATGCAATCAAAAGTCAGTTATCAACAAATTCAGTTCGAATTTAAACATGAAAAATATATAATTTGCTTATTCAACATTCAATGAAATCTTGTATATAATGTATATATTAAAAATATGTATTGATTGTGATTCTAAAAAAGAGTCTGATATATTAATATAAATAGCGACTAATTATTAAGTTTACAAATATATTTCCGGTTTTGTTCTATTATTAAATAAATTCATGCGAAGTAAAACGGTATTATAATTTTCTCTTATAATTTACTTACAGCTATTTAATAATCAAATAATTATTGTGTTTTGTTAAAGTTTATTTTTAAGTTATTTTTAGTTATTTTATGTGTAAAATCATAAATAAACAATCTATAAATATATGGGGTTATATTTTATATTTGTATATTTGAAAAAAAATATAATTACAATTGTAATATGAATCCTATTGCACATAGATTAACCAAAATTTTGGAACACTATCAAATGACAGCTGCTGAATTTGCAGATAAGTTGGGTATTCAAAAAAGTAGTATTTCGCATTTATTATCCGGTCGTAATAAACCTTCTTTTAGTTTTTTAGAAAAGATGGCACATACTTTTCCTGAAATTAACTTAACTTGGTTTATTACCGGAGACGGCGATATTTTTAATCGCTCCAATATAAAACCGGAATATTCAAATCTCAGACAAGAAAAAAATGATCTTAATAATAGTTCTCTAAAGCAGAACGCTGTACCTTCTACTCCAACCCACAAAAAACTTACAAACGACTTATCTACGATTGCAAGTTCTCCCGAACAAATTATTTTTATTTTTGGTAATGATACTTTTAAGATTCTTAATAAATCTTAAGACATAATGGTGGCTACTATTTTTCTGGAACCGGCGTTGTTTCTAAATTCACATAAAAAAATTCCTTGCCAGCGTCCTAAATTTAACCGTCCGTTGGTAATAGGAATAGTTAGGTCGGTTCCTATCATGGCAGCTTTAATATGAGCAGGCATATCGTCACTGCCTTCTATAGTATGGCGGTAATAAGGCATGTCTTCTTTTACAATATCATTAAAAGCAGATTCCAAATCCATGCGAACCGTAGGATCAAAATTTTCGTTAATCATAATACTGGCTGACGTATGTTGTATAAATAAATGTAACAAACCGGTTGGCGGCAATTGTTCTCCTATTTCTTTGACAATTATATCGGTAATCAAGTGATAGCCTCGACTATATGCGGGTAGGACAATCAATTTTTGAGTCATAATTTTTGGTTTATTTATGGGTATATGATTATCAGGCTTATTTAATTATTAATTCTTTTATAACCAAATAATGTATTTTTTTTGATTTGCTCTGCGGTTTCTTCCGGCACCAATTTTTCCCATCCTGCAATTCCTTTTTGTATTTTTTCAATTAATTCCCTATTGTAGGTCTTTAATAGTTTTTCGTCATAATCGGTAATATCAACAAAGCGGTCTTCATTTTTAAAATATTCAAACAAGTCTTGCATTTTATCACTCAATTGCACGTTACGACTACAAACTGCAGCATTTTTACCTCGTTCTTTATAAGGGTAAATATATAATTTTAATTTTTTATTAAATAATTTACCCATAGCTTCCAATATACCGCCGCTTAGGTGTTTGTAATATGACTCGTCAAATAATTTTATTAAATGATTGGTGCCTATAATCAGTCCCATTCGTTCTTTGGTAAAGCGTGAAAAATACTCGGCCAAGCGATAGTATTCTCTAAAATTGGTTACCATAACCATCTGATTTAAAGAGCTTAATAAGTTAACACGATCTAAAAAGTCTTTTTCATTGATATCATTAGCACCATTAGACAAATTATCCAAAGTCATTTCTAAAATCAAATCGGTTTTATCCGGATTTACGTCTTTTTCTTCTTTAAATTTGGCCAAACCTTTTTCCAGCATATCAAGAGCCAATTTGGTTACCGGACGAAAACTTCCGCGCAATGCCAAAATATTTTTTTTATATAATTCGTCGGCCGGTAATAAATTGTAACCGTCAGGGCCAAACATTACGGCATCTGTAAATCCGTTTTTGACCAATAACAAACTCATTAATCTATTGTCAACAAAAGCAAAACGGGGACCGGAAAAATTGATCATATCAATTTCTATCTTATCTTTATCAATATAATCATATAATGAGGCTAATAATTCTTTCGGATTATCATTGTAATAAAATGCACCGTAAATAAGGTTTACACCCATTTTTCCCAGCGTTTCTTGTTGATGTTTGGCATCATTTTCATGAAAGCGCACATGTAAAACTATTTCATTATAATCTTCATAGGGTCCCAGTTGAAAACGTATTCCTAACCAACCGTGTCCTTTAAATTTTTTAGCAAAGTCAATAGTTGCCACCGTATTGGCGTAGCTAAAATAAAAGCGGTCGGGAAACTTATTACGATCAATACGTTCTTCCAGGAGACTGGTTTCGTGTATCAGCATTTTTTTAAGCCGTTGTTTGGTCACGTAGCGACCATCATTTTCACGACCGTAAATAGCATCGCTAAACTCTTTGGAATATGCTGACATGGCTTTGGCAATGGTGCCGGAGGAGGCTCCGGCTCTAAAAAAATTACGCGCGGTCTCTTGTCCGGCGCCAATCTCGGCAAATGAACCGTATATATTCGGGTTCAAATTAATTTTTAAAGCCTTTTGCATAGGTGTCGGAGCCGATTTTAATTCGATGTCTCCTTTTAAGCTTACAGCCATATTTTGTTATATTTTCGCCAAAAATAAGAAAATCTAATTAATAAATACTTGCTTTAATATAGATAATTTTCGTTAAATAAATCTTAAATAGAATTAATTCGGGAAACTTTTTGTTTTAGTTAAAAGTAATATTACTTGGAGTATTTTTATGAGTATATGAATAATAATGTATTGAGAACTAAGTATAACTTATAAAAAACTGCCTGAAATAATAGAAAATCCAGGCAGTTTATATTGTAAAATAAATTTATATATCAATTCATCCCTTTTAATTCTTGCACCACTTTGGTTAAAGCCGATTTGGCATCGCCAAACAACATAGAGGTTTTCGGATTATAAAACAGTTCATTTTCAATTCCGGCATATCCGGGTTTCATACTCCGTTTGTTTACAATGATATTTTTGGCATTTTCAACATCAAGGATAGGCATGCCGTAGATAGGACTATTGGGGTCGTTATGAGCTGCCGGATTGACGACATCATTGGCTCCCACAACCAATACTACATCGGTATTGGGAAATTCATTATTAATATCGTCCATATCAACAAGTTTGTCATAATCGACATTGGCTTCTGCCAGCAATACATTCATATGTCCGGGCATACGACCGGCAACGGGATGTATGGCGTATTTGACATCAATACCTTTCTTTTCCAAAAGCTCTTCCAGTTCATGCAATACGTGTTGGGCTTGTGCAACGGCCAATCCGTAACCGGGAACGATAATAACTTTATTGGCATAATTTAATAAGATGGCTGCATCACTCGGTCCGGCTTCTTTAACATTCCCTTGAATCTTGCTACCGCTATCGTCCGCTGCTTGACTACCTTCGCCAAAAGCACCAAAAATAACTGCCGATAAAGACCTATTCATCGCTTTTGTCATTGCTAAAGTTAAAATGGTTCCGGCAGATCCCACCAAAATTCCTCCGGTAAGCATGGCCATATTGTCATATAAAAATCCGCCAAAAGCAGCAGCCAATCCGGTAAATGAGTTCAACAATGAAATGACTACCGGCATATCGGCACCACCAATTGGCAATACAAATAAGACACCATAAATAAGTGCCAAGGTAAATAATATATAAATGTAAACCGGATTATTCACCCCCGAAATAATAATATAAGCACCAAAACCGACCAAAATGATTGCCAGTAACGTATTGATAATATTATATTTTGGCAGTCTGACAGGCTTGCGCAATTTGCCACTGAGTTTACCCCAAGCAATCATACTACCGGAAAAAGAAATGCTACCGATAACCAGTCCGGCTACAATCATAAACATTTTTGAAGCGTGTCCCACATTATGCGAAAATTCCATTAAACCGATAAGCCCGGCCGTTGCGCCTCCCATTCCGTTAAAAAATGAAACCAGCTCCGGCATTTTGGTCATTTCTACTTTTTTGGCAATCCCCCAACCTAAGACGGTGCCAATTAAAATGGCGGTAAATATCATTCCGTAAACAAATCCGGGAACATCGATATGTGCTATACGCGGATAAATAAAAATAGTGCCTAAAATAGCTAAGGTCATACCAAAAGCGGCATATAAGTTTCCTTTTCGAGCCGTTTTTGGGCTTCCCAGCATTTTTAGTCCGACAATAAACCCGACTGATGCCAATAAATACAATAAATCTAAAATTGCTTTTTCCATCATCTTTTGGTTTTAAACATGTCTAACATTCTGTCTGTAACTACAAATCCGCCGACTACATTGAGCGTTCCGAGTATAACGGCTATAAAACCTACGGCCAGTCCGAATATGTTTTCGGGATTCATGTGTAGCATTACCAAAATAGCGCCGATTATAACAACGCCATGGATAGCATTTGCCCCTGACATTAAAGGCGTGTGTAAGACTGCAGGTACATGACTAATAAGCTCAATACCTACAAAAATCATTAAGATGACGATATATATCATCTGAATGTTTTGGTGGATAAATTCTAATAGTTCATTCATATGATTTATTTATGTGACTTATATTACTAAAAATATAAAGTTACAAAAAAAACATTTAAAAAAACAAATATTTTCTACCAAGGTTGATGAAAACAAAAGTTAACTTGGTGAAATTGTATAAGGCCGGAGGATTGGTAAGGG
>JAMOMQ010000180.1 GCA_027066995.1 Flavobacteriales bacterium | reverse complement strand
CGGCTATCAGTATGAAGATGGCAAGTTGTTGTTTTTTCCTACGCCCGAGGGCTATGTCAAAGCCATATACAAGCCCGGCGACAATACGGCGCCGGCTTTATACCAATACATATACATTTACAAAGACCACTTGGGCAACAACCGCCTCAGCTACACCTTAGACCCCGAGAGCGAACGCGTAAAAATACTGGAGGAAAATCATTATTACCCTTTCGGCCTCAAACACAACGCCTACGTGCCTATTCGCAAAGATGTCAAATACCAAGAACGGTTGGTCGAGAAAAAAGAAATAAAACAAATAGCACCGGAGGAGGGGAAATTTAAGTATAAATACAACGGAAAGGAACTGCAAGATGAGTTGGGGCTTAATTGGTATGACTATGGCGCACGGAATTATGATCCCGCTTTGGGGCGGTGGTTTAGCCCTGACCCGCTTGCCGAAGAGTTCCCCGAATGGTCGCCGTATAATTATGTGATGAATAATCCTATATTAAAAATTGACAAAGACGGTAAAAAAGGTGAAGATTGGTTTGTCAATAAAAAAACGGGAGCTTTGGTTTATATTCAAGGAGAACATCAATTAAATAAAGAAACTGCAACAAAAGCATTTGGAGAAACAATGACCGATGTTATTTTTAACAATGATAAAAATGATTTCAGTAATTGGGAAAGGTTAGGCGATGATACAATGTTTGATACAGCCGAAAATAAAGTAAGTGAAAATGGTAATGATTTTAAACCTGAAAGTGTTGCACCTGATTTTGCAGAAAAGCAAGGGTTTTCACAAGGCATAAAAGAAAAGGTAAAAATAGAGAATTTTGTATCTTATGATTTTGATGGGGGTAGTGGTCCACCAAGAGAAACTACTTCAACAAGAGAAACAGTATTGGATAAAGGTGTTACTTATGCAAAGGAAAATCATACAGAATATTTACCTGGTTCAAATATACAAAAACATTATGGTGGCAGAGTAGAAACACTTTATGAAAGTAGGACAACTGTTAAAGAAAGAACATCAGATAATATTAGTTTATATATCCAAATAGGGAAAGAATTAATTGAATTAGGAAAAGAAATAATAAAAAGCAGATGATGAAAAGTTTAATAAAATATTTTTTAATCATATTATTTCTTTCATCTTGTAATCAACAACATAGAAAGAATAATCAGTTTTTAGAGCAAATTTCACATTTTAATAATTCTATTGTTAAGCATTTCCCTTCTGAACTAAAAGGAATGTATAAAACAGCTATTTTTAATGACACACAAAACGATGTTAGTTTTATAATGCTATTAAATCAATATGATACTCAAACTTATGATAAGTTGAAAGATAGTTTAATAAAACAGTCAAAAGCTAAATATAATCCAAAAGATAGTTGTTTATTGGTAATTAATATGTATTCTAATGAAAAAAATTACTTCAATTCCTTTAAAACAAAAGATAAATCATATTTAAAAAAGGAATGTCTTAAAAACAAATTGCCTATCCCAAACTTTTGGGCAATGGATTTTGATAGTAAAAATATTACAAAACTACCTGATGATTACAATATCTATGTATTTGAAGCAAGCCACGATATAATAGACAAAAAATATTTATCAAAAAATGTATATATGCCAAATTATTGGGAACACGGATATTCCAAAGGTGTAGCGATGAACGATAAAACACACGAAATAATTTACTGGTTTGTGCTTTGGTAATATAAATTTGCAAATGATTAAATCTTTATGGAGACTGTCTTATGAGACTGCCTCTATTCATTTACCCCACCGCCACAGCCAAAAAATTTAACAAAAAACACCAAAAAAAACCGCTTTTGTATCATCATCGGCATAATCATCATCAATTTACCGCCCTGTTTTATCACATTGGGCGGGTTCAATAACGGCGCTTGCGCCATACCGCTTAAAAAAATCACTCAAATCACATACATAAAGGATAAAAATCGGGCTAAAATCGCCTGCAAAAGCCTACAAAAAAGAGTAAATCGCAAAAAGTTATTAATCCCGCACTTTTATTTTACAGCTTTTGCTTCCTTGCAGTCGCAAAACCTAAAAATAATACAGCGGGGCGGAGCGAAAGCGCCCACCCGGTAAAGTTCATAAGATAATATACTGTTTTTAATTATCCGTTATTAACCGTTAAAAACGGCTATTTATAAAATTTTGTTTATTAATTAGTTACATTAATGAAAATGTATCAAATCACCTGACACTTCGGTAAATTCCGACTTTACGGTGGAGCACTCAATGACCTTTTGTGCATTCATTGTTAGATAGCTGAGTGCCCCGACGCAGGGTGGGAAGTAACGCAGCCGCTTACTAAGTAAATAATAAACAAACAACTAAATAAAAGGTTACTACGAGAGCCACGCCCTAAGAGGTTCTTGCGTAAAAATAACGACGAAAAAGCGTAAAACTATCTGCTGCGACCGAAGGGAGTCCCGACCTTGCGTCGGGATCTGAGCATAGCAATAGCGTAGCGAGTTCTTTTTGTTTAGCAAACAAACGAAAAATTTAGAAAAATACTCTTCAGGCTTGATTTTTTGTCTCTTTTGTATCAAGACAAAAGAGAAAGAATTTGAAAAAATCTTTCTTAATAATTTTAAAAAGCAGATTTCTTTTGGCAAGAATGGTTTTGATACTCATTAAACAACAAAGACAGCCGTCATTAATCATCCTTCCTCTGTTATTTTCCGTTCCGATTTAGAAAATAAAAAATATCAATATAGTAATAAAAGGTTTTTCATTTGACAAAAAAATCGTAATTTCGCAAAATAAACATAAAATAAAAAGTGAAAATGAAAAAAATTTTGATTTTAAGCTTGTTGCTTTTAACTATCTCATTACAAGCACAAGAAGACAAAAAGCCCAAAGAAGGTTGGAACAATAACGGCGATATCAGTTTAATGTTTAATCAGGCTTCTTTTGACAACTGGATTAAAGGTGGTGAAAATTCGTTAGCCTTAAACGGTTTGATTAATTACAACTTTAATTTTAAAAAGGCTAAGAATGTTTGGGATACCAAAGTTATTATGGCCTATGGTTTGAGTCAAATCAATGACGAAACCAAAAAAACCGATGACCGTTTTGAAATTAATTCCACTTACGGACACCAAGCTTCAAAATTATGGTATTACTCATTTTTCGGTTCGTTCAAAACCCAATTTACCGACGGTTATGATTATAGCGTATCACCCAAAATTGTAACTTCAAAGCTTTTTGCGCCGGCATACTTAAACTTTGGCCCCGGTATGTTATGGAAAAAGTCGGATAACTTAAAGGTCAATTTTGCACCGGCCACTTCCAAATTAACCATAGTAACCGACGATGCCTTATCTGCAGTAGGCGCCTATGGTGTTGATCCCGGTAAAAACATTCGTTACGAATTGGGTATGGCCATCAACGGTTATTACAAATTTGATTTGATGAAAAACATTTCAATGGAAAACATTTTGGGTTTGTATAGCAACTATTTGGACAAACCCGAAAATGTTGATGTAGATTATCAAATGAATATGGTAATGACTATCAATAAATATATCAGTGCCAACTTTGGTATTAACTTGTTATATGATGACGATGCCTTGCAAGATATTCAGTTAAAAGAAGTTTTCGGCTTAGGATTTAATGCCAAATTTTAATCCGCAATAACACATTTTTTTAAAGGCTGTCCGTAGAAGGGCAGCTTTTTTTGTATCTTGCCGGTATGAATATTGAAGAAATCAGAAATTATACCAAATCGATTTATAAAATAGTCCAAAATATTTTGAGTTATTTTGGGTTTGGTCAAGGAGAAAAACGCAGTAGTAGCCGTAGCTACAGTCGAGTATTTTCGACGATGAGAAAACCAAAAAGAAACGAAATATTGGACTATTTTGTATGTCATTTTGGTATTATTGTTTGGTAAAATCGGTTGTAACCGAAAGTTTTCCTTTCGATGAAAATACTTTAGTGTTTAAAGTCGGAAATAGAATGTTTCTTTTAACCGGTTTGGAACATTTGCCGTTAAAAATCAATGTAAAATGTCGCCCTGATAGAGCAGAAAGTCTTCGCAAAAAATATATGCAAATCACCCCGGCATTTCACATGAATAAAAAACATTGGAATACCATAGAGAATGACGGCCGATTGCCTGCAAGTTTAATCAAAGAATTAGGGCTTGCTGAAAAGCTCGGAAGTGCAATAGATTTGTAATTTGTGAATTGTAGATGTATATAGATACTTCAAAATGAACAAGCTGCAAAGATGTTGTGCTTCCGAACAGCAGAAATATAAAATTTACGCTTTTTACAAGTGTAAGGAATTTTATGCTTTTATGTGAAATAACCATGCATTTCTCATCGAGCTCTCGATTGTATTATTTTGATATTCAGTATTTAAGCGTTTTTCAGCAAGCCCTAATTAATAGATCATTCTTATGATTTGGTAGTGCAATCCTTGACTAAAAAAGAGCGGCAAAAATTGGGTTTATAAAAAGTTTAAAGTAAATTTGATTAGAATTATAAAGCACCGATAATATGCTTTAAATCACCGATTTGATTTTCCCAAAGCATACGGGTTTCTTCTTCTTCACCTTCATCGCAAAAGTCGGTAACCAACAATGAAACATCTTTGGTCAATTCGTCAACCAAAATCCTAAATTCGATATAAGTGCCGGTTTCTTTATCATCTTCATCCACCCATTTATATTTTATTTTTTCATTGTCTTTTTTTGAGGCTACTTTGGCTTTCTCTTCACTGCCATCCCAAATAAAAGTATATAATTTACCTCTCGAATTCACATCATCGGCAAACCAACCGCTCAAGCCTGACGGTGTGGTTAAATATTGAAAAATCATACTTGGCGAAGCATGTATGGGAAATTCCATTTCAATTTTTACTTTTTTACTCATAATATCAAATTTATTGATGCCCAAAATATAAATAAAAATTTAATAATAAAAATTTATTGTGTTATTTTTGCTAAAAGTAAAGATTTTGAAGTATGATTACACACGAACAACTTAAAGATTTGGAAAAACGTCTCACCGCCTTAAATCACTATCTTTGACATAGCCGGCAAGCGCATTGAAATAGAAAATGAAGAGGAAAAAACCGGCAACCCCGGTTTTTGGAACAATCCGGCAGAAGCTCAAAAGGTTATGAAATCCATTCAATCTAAAAAGAAATGGATTGCTGATTATGAACAAGCACAAGAAGCTTTGGAAGAATTACAAATTTTATATGATTTTTTTAAAAGCAAAGAAGCTACCGAAGCCGAAGTTGTGTCGCAATTTGAAAAAACCCGTGATTATATAGAAGCACTCGAATTTAAAAACATGTTATCCGACGAAGCGGACGAATTGAGTGCCGTATTGCAAATCACTGCCGGTGCCGGTGGAACGGAGAGTAACGATTGGGCAGAGATGCTTTTGCGTATGTATCTGATGTGGGCACAAAAAAACGGTTACAAAACCAAAGAACTCAATTACCAAGCCGGCGATGTCACCGGCGTTAAAACCGTTACTATAGAAATTGACGGCCCTTATGCTTACGGCTACCTTAAAGGCGAAAACGGTGTGCACAGGTTGGTGCGTATTTCACCCTTTGACAGCAATGCCAAGCGGCATACATCCTTTGCCTCGGTATATGTATATCCACTGGTTGACGATACCATCGAAATAAAAATTAACCCTGCCGATATCAAATGGGAAACCATGCGGTCGAGTGGTGCTGGAGGTCAAGCGGTAAACAAAATAGAAACCGCCGTGCGTTTGCGACATCAGCCTACGGGTATCATTATTGAAAATTCGGAAACCCGTTCGCAATTGGAAAATAAAGAAAAGGCTATGAAATTGCTTAAATCGCGGCTTTACGAAATCGAAATGCAAAAACGTATGGCCGAAAGAGATGCTATTGAAGCCAATAAAAAGAAAATAGAGTGGGGGTCGCAAATTCGCAATTATGTGATGCACCCTTACAAACTGGTCAAAGATGTGCGAACAGGACAGGAAACCTCGCAAGTAGACGATGTGATGAATGGCGAGATCGATGCGTTTTTAAAAGCTTATCTGATGATGAACGGACAAAAAAAAGAGTAAAAGGTATAAAAGTTTAAAGCGATAAGAGAACGATTGAAATGAGACTGTCTAAAAGAGTAAATTATCTGTCATTCCAAACATAGTAAGGCGTCTCAATTTTGATAATCAACAAGTTATGGTTTTAATTTGGTTTATGATAAATACGCTTTTAAAAACAAATGAAATGACTCTATTTTAAACTTTGAACATTATACATTCATACGGCGGCTTTAATAAGTTTGACTTGTTTTGTGTCAACCACTCAGCCACCAATCAATTACACATTAAAAAATATTATACTTATGAAATTTCCTTATGCAGAACCTTACAAAATAAAAACCGTTGAAAACATCAAACGTTCTACCGCAGAACAACGCAAACAATGGATACAAGAGGCTCATTACAATTTGTTTAACTTAAAAAGTGAGCAGGTATTTATAGACTTGCTTACCGACAGCGGCACCGGCTCTATGAGTGACAACCAGTGGGCCGAAATCATGAAAGGCGATGAAGCTTATGCCGGATCACGTTCTTTTGAATTGCTCAAAGATACCGTGCAACGCATAACAGGTTACAAATATTTGATACCGACCCATCAAGGGCGAGCTGCCGAAAATGTTTTGTTTTCAGCTCTTGTAAAAGAAGGCGATATTGTGCCCGGCAATGCCCATTTTGATACTACCAAAGGACATATAGAGTTTAGAAAAGCCAAGGCTGTTGATTGCACTATACCCGAAGCGGCCGACACTTCCAAGTTTCACCCCTTTAAGGGCAATATTGATTTGGATAAACTGGAAAGGGTTTTTAAAACTTATCCGAAAGAAAAAATTCCGATGGTCATAATGACAGTTACTTGTAATACGGCCGGCGGCCAACCGGTTTCTATGAAAAACATCAAAGAAACCGCTGCTTTGTGTCGCCGTTATGGTATTCCGTTGTTTTTTGATGCAGCCCGTTTTGCCGAAAACGCTTATTTTATCAAAAAGCGTGAGGATGCCTATAAACACAAAACCATCAAAGAAATTGTGCGCGAAATGTTTAGTTATGGCGACGGCATGACCATGAGTGCCAAAAAAGACGGCTTGGTCAACATGGGCGGCTTTATAGCTACCAATAGTGAAGAGATTTATAACAAAGCCACTGTCTTTGCCATTTTGTTTGAAGGTTTTATCACTTATGGTGGCATGAGTGGTCGCGACATGGGAGCTTTGGCAGTAGGTTTAGACGAAGCCACCGAATTTGATTATTTGGAAAGTCGCGTAGAGCAAGTGCATTATTTGGGTCGTAAATTGATGTCTGCCGGCGTGCCGGTGCAACAACCCATAGGTGGGCACGCTATTTATTTAGATGCCAATAAATTTGTGCCGACTATACCGAGAGAGCAATACAGAGCCCAAGCCTTGGCTGTCGAATTGTATATTGTAGGTGGCATCCGTGGGGTTGAAATAGGCACTATTTTAGCTGATAGAGATCCCGAAACCGGCGAAAACCGTTATCCCGATTTGGAACTGGTGCGTTTGGCTATTCCCCGCCGGACTTATACCAATAACCATATGGATTATGTAGCGGCGGTATTAGAACAAGTATATCAGTCGCGGCATGAAGCCAAAACCGGTTACGAAATTATCTATGAAGCTCCGGTGCTAAGACATTTTACCGTAAAATTGCGGAAGATATAGTATAGATATGAGGCTGTCTCAAAAGAGTGAATCAGCTGTCATTCCTCATCCCGCAAGTGCGGGATGAGGAATCTTAAGCCTGAAAGTCAATAGTTTAATAATTTACTTTTTACTTAAATTATTTCTATTAAGCCTTTTGAGACAGTCTCCACACTCCGGTCAAGTTGCAGGCGGCTCCCTATGGCTTGTATAAGCCGGCAGGTTTTGATAAGAATAATTAGCAGTAAAGACAGGACACCCCCTGTCTCCTAAAAAAACATATAATATGAAAAAAATAATTGTATGGCACAATCCACGTTGCCGAAAAAGTAGAGAAGGCTTGGCTATGGCCGAAAAAGTAGCCCAAGAAAAAGGTTTGGAAGTGCAAATCCGTAAATATTTGGACAATCCACCTACCGAAAAAGAACTCAAAGAAGTCTTAAAAATGATGGGTATAAAACCCATGGAATTGGTGCGCACCAAAGAAGCCGTTTGGAAAGAAAATTTCAAAGGCAAAGATATGACAGAGGATGAAGTTGTCAAAGCCATGGCCCAATATCCCAAATTGATTGAACGGCCTGTAGTAATTTATGGCAATAAGGCGGTATTGGCCCGTCCTGCCGAAAAGGTCTTGGAATTGTTTCAATAACAAGCACTAAAAATAGGCTGTCTTTTGGGACAGCCTATTTTTAATGATATAAATAATATGTTAATCTATCTTATTTAATTTTTTCAACTAAAGCTTTAAAAGCTTCGGGATGGTTCATGGCTAAGTCAGCTAAAACCTTACGGTTTAAGTCGATATTATTAGCGTGAATTTTCCCCATAAATTGCGAATATGACATACCGTGCAAGCGGGCAGCCGCGTTGATACGTTGTATCCACAAACTTCTAAAGTTACGTTTCTTTTGTTTTCTGTCTCTGTATGCATAAAGCATTGCTTTTTCAACCGCATTTTTAGCGACTGTATAGACATTTTTACGTCGTCCGAAATAGCCTTTGGCTTGTTTTAATATTTTTTTGCGACGTCTTCTTTTTGCTACTGAATTTACTGATCTAGGCATAATTTTAATGATTTTTTTGTAACAGGCATTTCTTTTCGAAATTTAATTGTTTTTGAGCACTGTTCCAGGGTTAATAATCTACCAAATCAAAGGGTTTATTTTAATCCCAATGACTTTAATACGTTGTCTTTGTCGGCATCGCTTACCAAGGTAGCGTGCGTTAAGCGCAACTTGCGTTTTTTGCTTTTTTTAGTCAATATGTGACTTTTATAAGCATGTTTTCTTTTGATTTTGCCCGAACCGGTTAATTTGAACCGTTTCTTGGCACTGGCTTTTACTTTTAATTTTGGCATAATCCTTCTTCTTTATATATTATTTATATCTATTTCTTTTTCTTTTGTGATTTAGGCGCCATCAACATAATCATTTTTTTACCTTCCAATTTGGGCATTTGTTCAACTTTGCCGTAATCTTCTAAATCTTGTGCCAAACGCAACAATAATATTTGCCCTTGGTCTTTAAAAATAATAGAACGTCCTTTAAAAAACACATAAGCCTTTAATTTGTTTCCTTCTTTGAGGAAATTAATGGCATGTTTTTTCTTAAATTCGTAATCGTGGTCATCCGTATTAGGACCAAACCTAATTTCTTTTAAGGTGACCTTTTGTGTTTTAGCCTTAATGGCTTTTTCTTTCTTTTTTTGGTCATACAAGAACTTCTTGTAATCCAAAATCTTACAAACCGGCGGGTCGGCTTTGGGCGATATCTCTGCCAAATCCAAACCTTGTTCTTCGGCCATTGCCAAAGCTTGTCTTAAAGGGTAAACACCCACTTCAACGTTATCACCTACCAATCGAACTTCTCTGGCGGTAATTTCGTCATTAATGCGGTGCGGGTTTTTCTTGATTACCCTGCCCGGTCTTCGACTGCGTCTTCTACGTATTGCTATTGTCGTATATTTTTATGGTTACTATTCTGATTTTAAAATCATCACATGATGATTAGGACTTGCAAAAATAAACAATTTCTGTTTACTTTAATAATTTTTATTCAAAATTATAAGGTTTTTAGGCCTTTTTTCTCTTCTTGATGTATATAATCTACAAAATCCGGAATTTTAAAGGTGCCCAAATCGCCTTCTTGATGTTTTCTAACAGAAACCGTACCGTCTTGGGCTTCCTTTTCACCGATGATAATCATATAAGGTAATTTTTTCAATTCGGCATCACGAATTTTTCTACCGACTTTTTCATTTCTAAAGTCGATAGTCGCTCTGATGTCCGCTTCGTCCAACCGGTCTAAAACTTCTTTGGCATAAGCTTCATATTTTTCACTGATTGGCAAAATAATTACTTGTTCGGGGCTTAACCACAAGGGTAGTTTTCCGGCTGTATGTTCCAGTAGTATGGCTATAAAACGTTCCATAGAGCCAAAGGGCGCCCGGTGAATCATAACCGGACGGTGGGGTTTGTTGTCGGCGCCGGTGTATGTCAAATCAAAGCGTTCGGGCAGGTTATAATCTACTTGTATGGTGCCCAATTGCCAACTGCGTCCCAAAGCATCTTTGACCATAAAGTCTAATTTTGGACCGTAAAAAGCCGCTTCGCCGTATTCGGTTACGGTATTCAGATTTTTTTCTTTGGCGGCTTGTATAATGGCTTGTTCGGCACGTTCCCAATTTTCATCGCTGCCTATGTATTTGCTGCGGTCTTCTTTGTCGCGCAGTGATATTTGGGCGGTAAAGTCTTCAAATCCCAAGGAGCCGAAAACATACATAACCAAATCTATCACTTTTTTAAACTCGTCCAGCAATTGATCCGGTGTGCAAAAAATATGGGCGTCGTCTTGGGTAAAGCCCCGTACGCGGGTCAATCCGTGTAACTCGCCGCTTTGTTCGTAACGGTAAACAGTTCCAAACTCGGCAAAACGCACCGGTAAATCCTTATAGCTGTATGGTTTTGTTTTAAATATCTCGATATGATGCGGACAGTTCATCGGTTTGAGCAAAAACTCTTCACCTTCTTTGGGTGTTTTAATGGGTTGAAAACTGTCTTGACCGTATTTTTCGTAGTGTCCGGAAGTAACATACAAATTTTTATGACCGATATGTGGCGTTACCACTTGCTGATAACCGGCTTTTTTCTGGGCTTTTTTTAAGAAATTTTCCAAACGTTCGCGCAAGGCGGCACCTTTGGGAAGCCATAGCGGCAAGCCTTGTCCTACTTTTTGTGAAAAAGTAAAGAGTTCCAATTCCTTACCCAATTTACGATGGTCGCGTTTTTTGGCTTCTTCGAGTAGGGCCAAATGTTCTTTGAGCATTTTTTGTTTGGGGAATGAGATGCCGTAAACACGTGTCAATTGCGGTTTGGTTTCGTCGCCGCGCCAGTAAGCTCCGGCAACATTGAGCAATTTGACCGCTTTAATAAGGCCGGTATGCGGAATATGACCGCCGCGGCATAAGTCGGTAAAATCGTCGTGGTCGCAGAAAGTAATTTCGCCGTCATTGAGGTTTTCAATCAATTCGACTTTAAACGGATTGTTTTCTTTTTGGTATAAAGCCAAAGCGTCTTTTTTAGAGACCTCGCGCAATTTGAATTCGTGTTTGCCTTTGGCAATTTCCAGCATTTTCTTTTCTATTTTTTCAAAATCTTTTTCAGAAAATTGTTGGTTGCCAAAATCTATATCGTAGTAAAAACCACTGTCAATAGCCGGCCCGATGGTCAATTTGGCATCGGGATAAAATTTTAAAATTGCTTGAGCCATTAAGTGGGCTGACGAGTGCCAAAATGTTTTTTTACCTTCATCATCATTCCAAGTGTATAAAATCAAATTACCGTCGGTGGTCAGCGGGGTGCTTGTTTCCACTTTTTTGTCGTTAAATTTGGCGGAAATCACATTGCGCGCCAAGCCTTCACTAATATCTTTAGCGACCTGGTAAGGTGTAGTGCCTTTGGGGTATTGCTTGACACTGCCATCGGGTAAGGTAATATTGATGTTCATTTTAATGATTTTTTGAGTCTGAATATTTTACTGCTTTAAAGATGCAAATATACATCATTTATTAAAAAAAATAATTTTTTTAAAGTATCTTTGCCGTAATAGATTGGCTTATGATAGACAAGTTGTTGATATATGGCGAAAAATTATATCTCAAGATTAAAAATCTCTGGGAAACAGAGCGTATGCACCGGATTATCAGCAATGCTTTAGTATTGATATTTTTAACTTCGTTGGGGTTGTTTTTTTTGGTGCATAGGGGTTTTTTGCCGGCCAATGGTGTTTTAAAACCTTTTGCCAATCCTTTTTACAGTATTGAAATTTCTTTTACCGCCCTATTGTTGACAGAAATTATCTCTATGATTTTTGTATTACCAAAATCGGTTGCCAAATCGGTTACCAAGCAATTTGAGTTGTTGTCATTGATATTCTTAAGGCACGGTTTTCAAGAGTTTTCAAATGTGCATTCGTTAGATTGGCACGAGATGGTGCAACCCGTGCAACATATGTTTGTATATGGTGCTGTTTCTTTGTTTATTTATTTTATCATAGGTATGGTTTATAAAAAACAACGGCATATCATCATTTGTCATACCGACAGGGCGCAACGTAATTTTGTGCGTTTTAAACGTTTTATTTCGTTATTGCTGTTAATAGCTTTTTTGATTATAGTTTTTAGCGATTTTAAAGACTTGATTTTGTATAGTATTTATGTAACGTCTTTTCATACGTTCTTTACCATATTGATTTTTAGCGACATATTGGTGTTGTTGATAACCATAAGATATGCTTTGGATTATAGAACCATGTATCGTTATTCGGCTTTTATTTTGGCGACGATATTTATCAGGATAGCTTTGACATCGCAGCCTTATTATGATGTGATTATCGGAAGTGTAGCAGCCATATATTTATTGTTTTTGGTCTTGACTTATAATTATTTTGAAGCATCGCGAAAGCCCAAAAATCAATCGGTATTGCCGCAAACAAAAGTGCCTAAAAAATATATCAAATAAATAATACATTATTAAATTATGGAAGTAAAAGGAAAAATTAAATTAATTACCGAAACCAAAACTTATGGGAGTAACGGTTTTAGAAAAAGAGAAATGGTGGTAACCACCGATGAGCAGTATCCGCAGTTTATCAATATTGAATTTGTGCAAGATAAAACCGATTTGTTAAACAATTTTAAAGTAGGTGATGAGGTAGAAGTCAGCATTAATTTGCGCGGACGCGAGTGGATCAGTCCACAGGGCGAAACCAAATATTTTAATTCTATTCAGGGTTGGCGTATTACCAAACTCAATACCGAAGCGCCACAGGATGTGCCGCCGCCGGTTAATGACGGTTTTGAACCGGCCGATGATTTTAACAGTGATGAACCGGTTGATGATTTACCGTTTTAATTGACAATCAACTTGTTGTAAAAATAAAAAGCCGCTTTTAATGAGCGGCTTTTTTAAGTTTTGAAATGGGATAATATATTATCTTTTCATTTTTTCTTTTTGTTTTTTGAGTTGTCTTTTGAGCACATCGTATGCTAAGTCCATGGCTTTTTCAAAAGTTTCGGCATCTCTTGAAACCACAATATCATTGCCCGGAACACCGATTTTGATTTCTACGGTTTTATTTTGGGCTCCGGAATTATTGAGTTTTAAAAACACTTCGGCTTCGATTACTTTATCAAAAAAATTGTCTAAGCGGTCTAATTTTTTTTGAATAAAGTTGATGAGTTTTTGATCGGCATCAAAATTGGTTGCTTGATAAATTGCTTTCATAGGCCTTCATTTTTGGGTTATATATTTATTTTTTGCTCCTTGGATGAGCTTTGTTATAGATATTTTTTAGTTGCTGTATGCTACTGTGTGTATACACTTGTGTGGCTGCTAAACTGCTGTGTCCCAACAGCTCTTTGATAGCATTGAGATCGGCACCGTTGTTGAGCAAATGGGTGGCAAAAGTATGACGTAGCATATGCGGGCTTTTTTTGTGTTTGACACTGACTTTACTAAGATACGAATTTATGATGCGATACACAAGGACTTCATACATTTTTTTGCCTTTTTTTGTAACAAATAAATGCGTATCATCAACCGGCGGTGTTTTAAAAAAATTTTCTTTGGTGGTTATATAATCTTTAAGTGCTTTGATCGTATAATCTAATAACGGAATAAGGCGCTGCTTATTACGTTTGCCCAAAACTTTTAACTCTTTTTTATGAAAATCGATGTCTTGTAAACGTATATTTATCAATTCGGCACGGCGAATGCCGGTGCTGTAAAAAAGCGTTATAACGGCTTTGTCACGCAGACCTTCAAAATCGTCGGGAAATAAATCCAAATCAAACAGTTGTTGCATTTCTGCAGTAGAAAAAGGCACGGGTATTTGCCGGTGATTTTTTAAACTGCTGAGTTGAGCTGCCGGATTTTGGCTTATAGTGCCTGTTTTTAATAAAAACTTATAAAAACTTTTGAGTGCGGCTATTTTGCGGTTGATGGTTTTATCAGCCAATTGTTGCTCGGTCAAAGTCGAAAGCCATAAACGGATGTGTTTGCTATCGGCCGATGTAAAATTTTGGTTGTTGTTTTTTAAAAATATTTCAAAATCACTTAAATCCTTTTGATAGGCTTTAAGGGTCAAAGGCGAATAATTTTTTTCTTTGATTAAATAATCTAAAAAACGGCTGACTAACATTAAGACTTTGTTGGTAAATATATAACGAATTTAATAAATAAATCAATATAAAAAAAACCTTAGAACACGAGCTCTAAGGTTTTATTGATCACTAAATCAAATAAGTTTAGTATTGATCTTCCATGTCGCGAAGACGTTGGATATACTTCGCTTTAAGGATTTGTTGTCTGCGTTTGACAGATGGTTTTGTAAATTGTTTACGATCACGTATTTGACGCATCATTTTGGTTTGGTCAAATTTACGTTTAAAACGTTTTAACGCTCTGTCAATAGACTCTCCTTCTTTTACGGGTATGATCAACATAGTTTTACACCTCTTTTTGTTGGTTAATACTTAATTTTGAGTGGCAAAGATACAAAAATAAAATTAAATATTTGAAATTTTATTCCAAATCGCAGTTAATCCATTCGCCATCTAAATTAGCCCCTATTTTTTTATAAAAATCGATGGCCGGTTTATTCCATTCCAAGACTTGCCAGCGGATGCGTTTGCATTGATTTTCTTTGCCGAACGCAATCACTTTATTGAGCAATGCACTGCCTATTTTATGGCCACGATAGGCTTTTTTGACATATAAATCGTCGAGGTAAAGCGATTTGCCCACCCATGTGTAATAAACAAAGTAGTATAAGGCAAAGCCTATGATTTCTCCATCCGGTTTTTCGGCTACCAGAACTTGAAAATAGTCTTTTTCGGAACGCATTTGTGCCACCGTATTGGTTACTTTTTCGGGGGCTTTTTCAAATAGGGCCAATTCTTTTATCAAGGCTAAAACCGCTTCAAAATCCTTTTCTTCTCCCTTACGAATAATATAATTCATGTGTTAATCCTTTAAGATTTGTCGAGATATAACCAGTTTTTGTATTTCGGTTGTGCCTTCGCCTATGGTGGTCAATTTGCTGTCGCGGTAAAATTTTTCCACAGGAAAGTCTTTGGTGTAACCGTAGCCGCCATGTATTTGCACGGCATCGGTCGATACTTTGACGCTGACTTCCGAGGCATACATTTTGGCCATGGCACCGAGTTTGGTCAGATTTTGTTTGGTATCTTTCAGGTAAGCGGCTTTCCGGATTAATAACTCCGAAGCTTCTATTTCGGTCGCCATATCAGCCAGTTTAAAGGCAACGGCTTGAAATTTACTGATGGGTCGTCCGAATTGTTCACGTTCTTTGGCATATTTTAAAGCGGCTTTATAAGCACCTTTGGCAATACCTAAGGCGTTACTGCCAATAGAAATACGGCCGCCGTCCAATATTTTTAATGCTTGCACAAATCCGTCGCCTACTTCTCCCAAGATATTTTCTTTGGGAACACGACAATTGTCAAAAATCATTTCGGCGGTTTCGCTGGCGCGCATGCCGAGTTTATTTTCTTTTTTACCGGCTGTGAAGCCCGGTGTGCCGCGTTCTACCACAAAAGCCGTGGCATTGCGGCGTGCACCTTTTTCGCCGGTGCGCGCCAATACAACGGCTACTTGACCCGAAATACCATGGGTGATAAAATTTTTAGCACCGTTGAGCACATAATAATCGCCGTCCTCTACGGCAGTGGTGCTCATACTGCCGGCATCCGATCCGGTATTGTGTTCGGTTAGTCCCCATGCGCCAATCCATTCTCCCGAAGCCAATTTGGGCAACCACTTCATTCTTTGTTCTTCATTGCCAAATTCGTATATATGGTTGGTGCACAATGAATTGTGAGCTGCTACAGATAAACCTATGGACGGATCTTGTTGTGACAGTTCGTCAATTATAGTCACATAATCTTGATAGGACAGACCTGATCCACCGTATTTTTCGGGAATAACGATGCCCATAAAGCCCAATTCGCCCAGTTTTTTAAAAACTTCTACGGGAAAAATTTGTTTTTCGTCCCATTCCATATAGTTGGGCGCAATATATTGTTTGTTAAAGTCGCGCACTGCTTGGGCTATATGTCTCTGTTCTTCGGTTAATTCAAAATTCATCATGTTTAATAATTTTATATTTTTTTTAAGTATAAACAAATGCTCTTGTGTTTGCTTTTTGGATATTCCGGCACGTTTAATAATTCGTCAAAATTACGAAAAGCCCCGTGTAAAGTTCTATAAGAAACAATTTTTTTTGCTAATGGGTATGAAATATACGGATTTTCGGCCAATTCTTTTATGTTGGCTTCGTTTAAATCGACTTTAAATCTGATGGGTGCCGGATTTTCAATTTTGAATTCTTGCCAAAAGGCTGTAATCACTTCCGGTTTTAGACCATAAACTTCATTGAGTTGTTCAGGAATTGTAAAACCTCCTATTTTTTTGCGGTATTTAACGATACGTTCAGCCAGCCGGTCACCTATACCGTAAATTTTTTTAAAATCTTCGGCAGTAGCCGTATTGACCGGTTTGACATTAATTTTTTTTGGTGTTGCAATTTGGGGCTTTAATTTAAAAGTTTGCCATATTTTGTTAATCACCTCCGGCGTTAAACCATAGACTTTATTGAGCTGTTCTTTTCGGGTAAATCCACCTATGGCATTGCGGTATTTGATAATGCGTGCTGACAAAACCGCACCGATACCGTTAATGTTGCGCAAATCCTCGGCACTGGCTTTATTAATGTCATAATTAGATATTTTTTTGTAGGTATATTGGGGCGGTGTAAAGTTTTTATAAGCAGGAATATTGATATAAGGTTCCAAAATTTTGTAAAGCGAATCGGACAAACCAGCCACTTGTTTAAAAGCATGTTTGGTTTGAAAATATTTGCCGCTTTTTCTATAAGCGTAAATTCTATCTAGCTGGTCTAGGTTCAAACCTAAAAAATAGCCCTTTTCATCCGTTAAATAATTCGGGTTAAAAGGATAAATTTTTTGTTCTTGTTTTTTTAAAGCAATGATTTTAAGCGAATCGTATTGTTTTTGTAAATCCGGAGGGATTTTAGATGTCATTTGATCTTTTTGAAACAAGTTATCACTTTGATAAATAGCCAATTGTAATAAAATAATCAGCATAAATATAATAATGATGCCCCGTCGTTGAGACCTGTTAAATTCTGGAAAAAAGCTGGGGCGTTTCATATTTTAATCTTTTGTTTTGCTTTTTTTGATGGCTTTAAGATATCTGATTAATTCTTCACGCACTTTGGGTGCTAAAAAGACCAATCCTATAATATTGGGAAAAACCATGGCAAAAATCATGGCATCGGAAAAATTAAGAACGGATCCCAATTTGACAGAGGCTCCTACAAAAACAAAAAATAAAAATAGAAGTTTATAAACGATATCAGCGGTTTTGCTACGACCGAAAACAAATTTCCAACCTTGTAATCCGTAATAAGACCAGGACAACATGGTAGAAAAAGCAAATAAAATCACGGCAATAGTTAATATGATTGAAAAATGCGGAATCACTGAATCAAAAGCAGTAGCAGTGAGTTCAACACCTTTGCCGTCTAACGAACCGTCACCATAGTTAAACAATCCGTATTTTAAGTTGGTGATAATCAACACTAAAGCCGTCATGGTGCAAATAACCACCGTGTCAATAAAAGGTTCTAACAAGGCCACAATTCCTTCACTGGCCGGATATTTGGTTTTGACAGCCGAGTGGGCGATAGCGGCCGATCCTACACCCGCTTCGTTTGAAAAGGTGCCCCGTCTAAATCCTTGAATCAAAACGCCCATAAATCCACCGAGTCCGGCAGCAGGTGTGAATGCTTGTGTTACAATTTGTTTAAAGGCTTCGGGAAGCAAATTAACATTTAATATCAGAATAATTAAAGCGGCGCCTACATATAAAACCGCCATAAAAGGCACAATTTTTTCGGCAACTTTACCGATTCGCTTAATACCGCCGATAATGACAACGCCAACCAATATGGCTAAAACAATACCGAAATAAGAGCCGGCATTGGGGTGGGTAATGTCAAATAATTTTTTAAATTGTGCCGCGGCTTGGTTGGCTTGAAACATATTACCGCCGCCAAAGGAGCCGCCTACTACCATAATAGCAAAAAATACGGCTAAAAATTTGCCTAATGTGCCTTTGCCCATTTCAGCCAAACCTTTTTTAAGGTAATACATGGGGCCGCCGTATACCGTGCCGTCTTTGCCGATATCACGATATTTTACTCCAAGGGTGCATTCGGTAAATTTAGAAGCCATACCCAGCAGTCCGGCCAATATCATCCAAAAGGTAGCACCGGGACCACCAATGGCAATAGCCACAGCCACACCGGCAATGTTTCCCAAGCCTACAGTTGCGGATAGTGCTGCCGATAAAGCTTGAAAATGAGATACTTCACCGTGATGGTCGCCTTCTATTTTGATGGTTTCGGGGATATCATCATGTGCTTCAACAACGAGGTCATCGGCCGGTTTGTAAGAGTCGTGATGATCTATATGGTCATATTTGCCGGCCACTACTTTTATGGCGGTTTTAAACAATTTGAATTGTGGTATTTTAAAATAAGCCGTAAAATAAGCCGCTCCCAAAATTAAAAGAATTAGAACAAGTGGTATTTTATATCCGGCGATATTGATGGAAGTAAAAACCAATCCCGACCAAAAGTCGGATATGGGTTTAAACATTTCTTCAATGCGTTGATCTATACCTTTGGAGGCTTCTTGAGCCAAGCTTACGGCCGGTAAAAAAATGCTTATTAGCAATAATAATCTCTGTTTCATAATCAAAATTTTGGATATCTTAAGTGCTAATATAAAGGTTTTAAATGAATTGATTTCTGGTTTTGCGAATAAATTATTTTTATAAACATTAAGCTTGTTTTTTATTAAAACTCCGCAAATATTTAGCATTATATTAAAAAATTATCAAAACATATTTTTATCTTTACCACAAAAAAATATGGGGGCAGATATTACTTTGGTGGTTGCTATGGGACGGCAAAATCAAATCGGATTAAACGGCACTATGCCTTGGCACTTGTCAGACGACTTAAAAAATTTTAAAAAACTCACAACCGGTCATGCGGTGATAATGGGGCGTAAAACTTTTGATTCCATAGGAAAAGCCTTGCCCAACCGGTTAAATTTTGTAGTAACTTCTAAGCCCGGAAATGTCTCGGCCTATGAGGTTTGTTTGGTTGGCAGTTTGGATAAAGCCGTAAAAAAAGCCGCTTTAACCGGTAAAGAAATTTTTATAATCGGTGGTGCCAGTATTTACCGGCAGGGTTTGGATATAGCTACCAAACTCATTATCACACATGTTGATTACCGGGGTGATGCCGATACCTTTTTTCCGGATATAGATTTAAGCCAGTGGTATCCGGTTTGTAAAAAAGTTTTTGCTAAAAATAAAAAAAACGATTACGATTTTGAAGTGGTTACTTATACCAAAACGGAAGCCCGCTTTTAAAGGTTTTGATAAGACACTCTAAAAGTATCTCCTTGCCTGATATCTCCTGTTTTAAAGCCCTTTAAAAACCAACGGGCACGTTGTTCGGAGGTGCCGTGGGTAAAAGCGTCGGGCACCACGCGGCCGGTATATTTCTTTTGTAAGCGATCGTCACCAACCGAGGCAGCTGCATTTTGAGCTTCTTGGATATCACCTTGGTCCAAAACGTGTTTCATTTTTTCGATATGATGTGCCCAGACACCGGCAAAATAATCGGCTTGTAATTCTAAACGGACAGACAGACGGTTATAATCGGCACGACTCAATCGCCTTCTTTGTGATTGCACTTGATCGGTAATGCCTAACAAATTTTGCACATGATGACCAACTTCATGGGCAATAATATAAGCCATGGCAAAATCGCCGGAGGCACCGAACTTGCGTTTTAAATCTCTAAAAAAATCTAAATCGATATATACTTTTTGGTCGGCAGGACAATAAAACGGGCCGGTAGCAGCACTGGCCATACCACAGGCTGCGGGTGTAGAACCACTGTATAAAACCAGTTTCGGATACCGGTAGCGGGCCTGGAGTTGTTCTTTAAAAATTTTGTCCCAAACATCCTCGGTATCTTTAAAAACCACTTTGGCAAATTCGGCTAATTCATCATTTCTGTCATGTGCCGTGCCTTGGGTTTGTTGGGTTTGCGGTTGTGTTTGTTGTAGCATTTCGGTAGGAGCTTCTCCGGTAAGAAGGGTGTATGCTATAAAAAAAATAATGGTGCCAACGCTTATGGTTCCGCCAACTTTTCTGCCTGTATTTCCACGACGGTCTTCTACATTACTACTGGTTTGTCTGCCTTTCCAACGCATTGTGATAATAATTTTAAAGTTAATGCTACAAAACTATAAAAAAATGCTGACTTTTTATTTTAATACCAAATCGATTTATAAAATAGTCCAAAATATTTTGGAGTATTTTTTGCTTAATCAAGGAGAAAAACGCAGTAGTAGCCGTAGCTACAGACAAGTATTTTCGACGCTGAGTAAGTGAAAAAGAAACGAAATATTGGACTATTTTGTATGTCATTTTGGTATAAATTGTAAAATACTATTATTTCATCAAGCTATGCCTTGGGTTTGACCCGGTTGATTAATTTGCTTAACGTCAAACCTTGCACCAATATAGAAAAGACGACTATCATGTAAGTCATTACCAAAAACAAATCGCGATGCATATCTTTAGGGATGGTCAAAGCCAATGCAATGGAAATGCCACCGCGCAAGCCTCCCCAAGTCATAATTAAATCGGTTTTCGGTATAAATTTGATTTTGCGTTCAAAATAAGCCAAAAGCGGTTTGATGGATAAATAACGGCTGATTAAAACAATGATAATGGCAATAAGACCGGCTATTACGTAATCCATTTCAAAGGAAATGACTAAGAGTTCCATACCAATCATGACAAACAAGACTGTATTGAGTAATACATCAATGAGTTCCCAAAACTTATCGACATAGGCTTCGGTGATTTCGCTCATGGCATTGTTTCTAACGGTGTCATTGCCAATAACCAAGCCGGCGGTAACCATAGTTAAGGGTGCTGAGACGTGAATTTTGTGGGCAATGAGTGTGCCGCCCATAACCAAAGCCAAGGTAACCATAACTTCCGCGTCAAAATTATCAATATCTTTCATCATTTTATAAGCCAGCCAACCCAGTAACAAGCCTAGGGCCACGCCGCCTAAAACTTCGATGCCAAAGAGTTTTAATACTTCGG
>JAMOMQ010000179.1 GCA_027066995.1 Flavobacteriales bacterium | reverse complement strand
TCCACCGTCTTTTGCGAATGCAAATATAAGACTTTTTTGAAAATAAAAAATATTTTTGAGGTAATTTTTTACCCCTTTGAAGCAAAATACTTGAGGAGCAACTGCAATAACAAGTGCAGCAAAAAATCCAACCAAAACCGAATGAGGATTAATGATTCAACAGTACAACGATTCAACGATTCAACAGTTCAACAGTTCAACAATTGGACTTTGGTTATTGCCGGTTTTAGAGAAAAATAATGTATTTTTGGACTATGATTACAACCAAACAATTTGAAAAGGAATTAGAAATAATTATTGATAACGCCATACGTGAGGATATTGGCGATGGTGACCATAGCTCATTGGCCTGTATTCCGCCGGAAGCAAAAGGAACAGCTAAATTATTGGTAAAAGATGACGGCATATTGGCCGGAGTGGCATTTGCACAAATGATATTTTATAAAATTGATCCGGATTTACAAATAGAAACCTTAATTAATGACGGTGAATTTGTGCGATACGGTGATGTAGCATTTAAGGTTTCAGGACGGTCACAATCCATATTAAAAGCTGAAAGATTGGTGTTAAACGCCATGCAACGCATGAGTGCCATTGCAACAAAAACGCGCCGCTATGTAGATATTTTGGCTGACCTTAAAACACAAATTTTGGATACCCGCAAAACAACACCGGGCATTCGCGCCTTGGAAAAATGGGCGGTAAGAATCGGTGGCGGCACCAATCACAGATTTGGATTGTATGATATGGTGATGCTTAAAGATAATCATATTGATTTTGCCGGAGGAATTGAACCTGCTATATTAAAAACAAATGCTTATTTAGCCCATAAAGGACTGAACTTAAAAATAGAAATTGAAACACGCAATTTGGACGAAGTTGCTGAAGTTTTGCGTGTAGGACAAGTAAATCGCATTATGTTGGATAATTTTAATTATGAGGATTTGCGTAAGGCTGTCAAAATGATTAACGGACGTTTTGAAACGGAAGCTTCGGGAGGTATTACCGAAAAAACTTTGCGCGCTTATGCCGAATGCGGTGTAGATTATATCTCATCGGGAGCGCTAACACATTCGGTGAATAATATGGATTTGAGTTTAAAAGCGATAAAGAGCTGAAAGTTAAAAGTAACCGAAGGAAATTCGGAAAACGAAAAAGATTCGCGATTAAAAGTTTAAACTAATATTGATAATATAATTTGATAATTTTAAAATATGACCCATAAAAATATACTTATTACCGGCGGGGCGGGCTTTATTGGTTCGCATGTATTGCGTTTGTTTGTCAATAAATATCCCAATACGCATTTTGTCAATCTGGATTTGTTGACTTATGCAGGTAATTTGGAAAATATTAAAGATTTGGAAAACAAACCGAATTATATTTTTGAAAAGGGTGACATTAGAGATGCCGGATTTTTAAAAAAATTATTTGAAAAATACCGTTTTGACGGTGTTATTCATTTAGCAGCGGAGTCGCATGTAGACCGTTCTATTGAAAATCCGCTGGCTTTTGTTCAGACCAACGTGATTGGCACGGTTAATCTGCTCAATGCCTTTAAAGATTTATGGAAAGAGGATTTTAACGGCAAACTTTTTTACCATATTTCGACTGATGAAGTTTACGGCTCACTGGGCAAAACTGGTTTGTTTACCGAAGAAACACCCTATGATCCGCATTCACCCTACTCTGCTTCAAAAGCTGCAAGCGATCATTTTGTTAGAAGTTATCATGATACTTATGGCTTGCCGACGGTGATTTCAAATTGCTCTAACAATTACGGTCCCAATCAGTTTCCCGAAAAATTAATTCCCCTGTTTATCAACAATATCAAACACAACAAACCGCTGCCTGTTTATGGTGACGGACAATATACCCGAGATTGGCTGTATGTAATTGACCATGCACGTGCCATTGATGAGGTATTCAATAAAGGTAAAACCGGTGAGACCTATAACATCGGCGGTTTTAATGAATATACCAATATTGATTTAATTCATCTATTGTGTGATTTAATGGATGAAAAGCTGGGGCGTTTAAAAGGACAGTCCCGTAAGCTGATTACTTTTGTTAAAGACCGCCCCGGCCATGATAAGCGGTATGCCATTGACGCTACCAAAATTAATAAAGAACTGGGGTGGCAACCTGCGGTTAATTTTGAAGAAGGATTGTCAAAAACCATTGATTGGTATCTGGCCAATGATAAGTGGCTTTCCAATGTAACATCCGGTGCTTATCAAAAATATTACGAGCAAATGTATCATAAAAGGTAGTTTATATGTTTACTTTAAAACCTAAACATTTTCCTATCAGAGATAAAAATCAAACCACCCAAGACACCGAAGAATCACCCAAGATATTGAACGTTAAATTTTAAAAAACTATAAAAATTAAACTTTTGCGATTTATATAGGAGAATGAAACCACCCAAGACACCGAAGAATCACCCAAGATATTGAACGTTAAATTATAAGAAACTATAAAAATTAAACTCTTGCGACTTATATAGGGAAAATAAACCACCCAAGATACCAAAGAATCTCCCAAGAGAAATGTTAACTTATAATTTTAACCGGATTAAGAAAAATGTTTATTTGTTACATATGAAAAACCGTTTACAAAACTTGTCAAAACAAGCAAAACTTAAGAAAAATACTTTTCAAAGTGTGATTAAAAAAATAAAAAAAAGGCCACCGAAAAATTTTGATTATATCATGCTTGACATTCATCAAAAGGTTTTTGAAAAAATTGACTGTCTTACTTGTGCCAATTGTTGCAAAACCACCAGCCCTATTGTAACCGAAAAAGATATAGAGCGCATTGCTAAATTTTTAAAACTTAAACCTCAACAATTTATTGCCCAATATTTGCAACGCGATACAGACGAACTTTGGATGATGCAACAAACTCCTTGTGTATTTTTGGCCGATGATAATTATTGCCTGATTTATGAGGTGCGACCCAAAGCCTGCCGCGAATATCCGCATCTGGATCGTAAAAAAAACTACCAATTGCTTAATTTGCATTTAAAAAACACGGAAATTTGTCCTGCGGTCTTTGATGCTCTGGACTTGTTAAGCGAAAAAGTGTAACTTTGTGTTATGATATTAGTTTACACCCCGAAAATTACGGCAAGACTCAATTATATATTCAGACATCTTTTTAACAACTTAATGCTTAAAGATGTTAAATTCACGACCAAAGTTGAAGAGTTTATCGCATATAACGGGCCTAAGTTTTCGTATACCACTCAGGCATTGGGTGGCGAGTTTCATATCCGGGCACATCCCATACTTTTTCAACAAGGCATTAAACACCACGAAATAGATTTTGGTTTTTGGGATGATATACCTGTGTTTTTTAAAGTAATGCATTCGGACATTCCCTTTGATATATTTGCCGCCGCATTTTATTTACTGTCAAGATATGAAGAATATCTACCTCATCAATTAGATGAACATGAACGTTATAATTATAAGAACAGCTTATTAATCCAACACAATATGTTTAATAAGCCGGTTTTGGAAATATGGGTTGAAAAGTTTAAAAAAACATTGCAAGAACGTTTTGATGATTTAACTTTTGAAAACCGTAAATTTCATTTTGAGCCCCTAATCAATGTAAGCATGGCCAGACTCTACCAAGGAAAATCCTTTTTAAGATTTTTGTTTGGCGGCATAGATGATTTGCTTCATTTTAAATTAAAAAATTTTGTCATGCGCAACCGCGTGTATCTATTCGGCAAAAAAGATCCGTATGATACATTTGACGATCTACTCATCATTAAAAAAAAGTATAAACATCCTTTGACTTTTTTTCATCTTTTAACAACATATAGTTTGTTTGACCATAATGTTTCTATGAATAAACACGACTATCAAACCCAAATAAAGTTATTGGCGGATTATACCGACACCGGTTTATTAACGTCATATTATGCCGTTGATAATGAAGATGTTGTAGAAAAAGAAATCAAGGTATTAGAAAACATCATTCATAAACCCGTAAAAAAAGTCAGAGCACATTTTAACCGCATCAAAATTCCCGCTACCTACCAAATTTATAATGATTTGGAACTCAAAAAAGATTATTCGATGGGTTACAATCACAAAATAGGTTTTAGAGCCGGCACATCGGTGCCTTTTAATTTTTATGATATTGAAAACGAAACGGAAACCCATTTGCTATTGCACCCTACGGTAATATCTGATGTAATGCTTAAATATCAATACCGATTAAAACCTGATAAAGCTTTAAAAATTTTATTGGAAGAAGGAGAAATCATCAAAAAATACAATGGTCATTTCTATCCTGTTTTTCATAATTTTATTTTGTCCGATTTAAAGGAATGGCAAAAATGGAAACCATTGTATATAGAAACCATAAAACACTTTCACAATGCTTAAACCAATCATAACAGATATATTTTTTGATTTGGACCATACGCTTTGGGATTTTGAAAAAAATTCTAAATCGGCTTTTGAAAAACTACTGATAAAACACGGTATTCCGGTTAGTATAGAACAATTTTTAGAGGTCTATATTCCTATAAATCATCAATATTGGGAAGATTATGCCAAACAAATAAAAACCAAAGAAGAAGTTAAATTTGACCGGCTTATCGATACATTTAAAGCCTTAGATATAAATGTGCCTAAAGAATTAATACCCATATTGGCCGATGAATACTTGGAATTATTAAAACAAGAAAAGCATTTGATAGACGGCAGTATCGAAATTCTCGATTATCTTAAAGATAAATATCGCTTACATATTTTGACCAATGGTTTTATAGAAATCCAAAGAGATAAAATGGCCAATTCCGGTATTTTACCATATTTTAAAGAAATAATCAGCTCGGAAGAAGCCGGTAAGCAAAAACCGCATCCCGAAGTTTTTAATTATGCTTTACAAAAAGCCGGAGCATTTGCCCATCAAAGCTTTATGATTGGCGACAATTTTAAATCCGATATTTTAGGTGCTCGCAATGTAGGCATGCATGCCATTCATTTTGATCCTTTTGAGCAAAGTAATGTCGACTTTAAAATTATTCCGAAAGTTAAGCATTTATTAGAGCTAAAAAAGATTTTATAAGGAGGTGGAAGGAACAAGGGAAAAGGAACAAGGAGAAAGATAAAAGTGCGAACTTCGCTTCTTGCTAAATATCGAAAGTAAAAAACCAGTAGCAGTGATAGAAATATAACATTCTTTTGTTTTTTGTAAAAAAACTTGGCAATATTTG
>JAMOMQ010000178.1 GCA_027066995.1 Flavobacteriales bacterium | reverse complement strand
AAAATTTTATTGATGGATGAGCCTTCTGCCAATTTGGACCCGGAAGCACGCGTGGTGTTGTTTAAGTATTTAAAAGCATTACCCCAAGATACATTAATGATTTTGAGTAGCCACAGGGTCGATGAAATAGAAGATTTGGTCAACCGTTTGATAGAAATGGATTTGGGTGAAATTGTTGTGGATAAAGAATTAATGCCGGTTGAAAATATATAAAAGACATCAATTCTGTCTCATCAGGGACAGTTTATGGGTAGCAAAATTAACAAGAAGCTTTTTTTTGTTTAAAAACATAAGATTATGAAAAAAATTGCATTATTAACATTATTTATAATAGTTTCGTTGACAAGTTGTCAAAAAGACGTCGATTTTTCGCCACGCAAAGTCAATTATGACCGCGATGTCTGTCATGTTTGTAAAATGGGTTTATCAGACCCTAAATATGATGTGCAAGCCATTAATGAACACGGTGAAGTGCGTTGGTATGATGATATAGGTTGCTTGGCCGAAGATATGAGAGACGGCGATTTTAATACCTGGAAAGGTCAAAAGTATAAAATCTGGATAGGCGATGCAGATACCGGTCAATGGATTGATGCCGAAAAAGCATGGTACCGTTATGGGGACCGCACCCCTATGGGATATGGTTACGGTGCTTTAAAAAACAAATCTGATCAAGCTAAATATACTTTTGAACAGACCATTAAGCGTATTGATGACGGAAAAACCAAACGTGCGGACTTTATCAAAAAGAAAAAAATGTCAGTCAGCGGCAAAGATGCCGAAGCCGGCGGTATGAAATGTGCTCCGGGTAAATGTGGAGGTCAATAAAATAAAAATGATATGAATAAAACTTTAATACAAGTCTTAAAAAACGATATAAAACAAAATTTGCGTTCTAAGTCCTTTTGGATCTACAGTCTGCTGTTAGGTGGTTTTGTCGGAACTATGTTTGCCACCGGTATTACCGAATCACAAGTAGTGGGTTTTGTAGGACTAAGCCGGCTGATGATTACCTTTATGCAAGTAAGCATGGTAATATTGCCTATTTATGTGCTTATTTCTACTGTGCGCTCGGTAGTTGGCGATAGAGAAAACGGAGTTTTGGAATATTATTTATCCTTACCCATTTCATTTTCGAGTTATTATTGGGGCAAATTTTTAAGCCGTTTTTTTGTCATTTATGTGCCTGTATTTGTAGCCTTTCTAGGGGCAGCCTTGTGGGGATTGATAGTCAATCTTGATGTGCCTTGGGATTTATTTATTTTATACAGTGCCCTTTTAGCTATGATGGTTTTTTTCTTTTTGGGTTTGAGTATGTTTCTATCTACAGTATCCAAATCTCAAGAAATGGCTTTGAGTACCGCCTTTATTATTTGGCTGTTTTTGGTCGCTTTTATGGATATTCTATTGATAGGCATGATGCTCAAGATGCGTATCAACCCCGAAGCGGTTATTATAGCCAGTTTATTCAATCCGTTGCAAGTATTCAGAACAGGCAGTTTGATTTTATTTGACCCTAAATTAACGGTTTTGGGTCCGGTATCTTACTATATTTTGGATACCGTTAGTAGAACCACCTTTATCATATTTTCGCTGGCTTATCCCTTTATTTTAGGATTGCTTTTTTCTATATTCGGGTGCCGGTATTTTAAAAATCACGATGTGGTTTAAAACTAAAAATTTTTATCATGAAATAAACCGATATGGTTATTACAAACTAATACTATGAAACGAAACGGTATTATTATACTTATAATATTTGGTTTGACTATTTTATCTTGTCAGACTAACACAACCGGTGATAGCATAAATGCATCTGTTGAATCCGACACGACCAATATACCGGAATTGATTAATTTTTTGGAACAGAATCAATTGGATTCCATTATTGACCAAGATACCGGTATCCAACGTTATAAAGGTATTAAAACCGTCCCGAGAGACAGTGACGATTTTCGCAGAGTAAAACTTGATAAGGTTTTTTGGAACGAAGTCAGTGCCAAAGGCAGCGATTTTAGAGGTGCTTCGTTTCGCTCTGCCAAGTGTGACGAAGCTGATTTTTCGGGAAGTGATTTTAGAGCGGCAGATATACGCTGGACTTTATTTGACGGATCTAATTTAACCAATTGTAATTTTGATCAAAGCCGCTTGTTTCACGTACATGTCAACCATGCCGATTTGAGCAATAGCACTTTTAGAGGAGCCAATATGTTTGGAATGGAAGGGCATTTTGCCAAATTGCGTAATTGCGACATGACCGGTGCTTTGATGAAAGATAGTGAATTTGTAGAAGCGGATTTTACCGGAAGTAGAGCTATTAAGGCCAAATTAATCAGGGCTGTTTTAAAAGATTCCAAATTGGACAGTACCGATTTTTCTTTTGCCGATTTTACCGGAGGCGGATTAGAAGGTTCTTCCTTTAAAGGTGCCAAACTGCGTCATGCCAATTTTCAAGGGGGACACTTACAAGGCGCCGATCTGTCAGGTGCCGATTTATACGGTTGTAATTTTTTCGGGACAGAGTTTGAAGGCACAAATTTTAACGGTGCCAAAAATATTCCCGGTCCAATTAAAGATTTTATTGATGAAAAAGGTTTTGCAACAGGTATTTGGCAAGATAGAGGTAAAGAATAATTATAGAATTTATAAATTTATAAAATGAAAAGGCTGACCTTATTTTTTTTATTTTTGATAATGACATTGGCTACGTATGCACAGCAGTCCGGCTTATCTTTTTTTAAAGTTGATACACTGCAAAGTAAAGTGTTGTGGAAATGTGACAAACACAATGGTATTATCAAAGTAAAAACAGGAGGTTTTGTCGTGGAAGACCAACAACCGGTTGCCGGACGTTTTATCATAGATATGCATAGTATCAAAGATTTGGATATGAATCCAAAACAATATGGCACAGCAGTATTAATCTTTGAGAACACTTTAAAAAATGAGTTTTTTCATGCTGATAAATACCCTTATGCCGTATTTGAGCTTGGAGAGATTAGCAAAATAGAAAATGACTTGTATCAATTAACCGGTGATTTTACCTTACATGGTATAACCAATTGTTTGTCTTTTAAAGCACATATAAATATTAAGGATGATACACTTTATATGAAATCTGAAAAATTTGCCATTGACCGAACCGATTGGGGTATTTACCGTATGTCTCCCAAGCGCCCTTATTCCGATGATGAAAACGGTTGGACGGTCTCGGACAAAATTGAATTACAAATAGATTTAAAGGCTGTTAAGGAATAATTTTTATCATAAATACTTTTGCTATTTGAAACTTTTTGTTATTTTTGCATTCGCAAATGGGGCCGTAGCTCAGCTGGCTAGAGTGCTTGACTGGCAGTCAAGAGGTCGAGGGTTCGACTCCCTTCGGCTCCACCAAAAACCGCTTAAGTGATTAGGCGGTTTTTTTAATGGATTGATTTATCATAAATGGTTATCTTTGTTATTTAAAATTAATATATGAAGTTTTTAAGAAAACATTGGTCAAATATTATTTTTTTCGGTTTATTGATTTTTATGTTTACACCGGCAGGCTTGCCACTCAGAGCTTTGTTGATCAAAGGTGTTTCCTATATTACATCACGAGTTGAAAATCTTGAAATTGACGCCAAAGACCGTTTGCATTTAAAAGATTATAACTGGTCATTAATTGATGCCAAAGGCAGGGAAGTCAATCTGGAATCTTATAAAGGTAAAGTAATTTTGATTAATAATTGGGCTACTTGGTGTCCGCCTTGTGTGGCCGAAATGCCGAGTTTGCAAAAACTATACAATGTCTATAAGAATAATGTGGTATTTTTATTCGTAGCACATGATAAACCTGATAAAGTTCAAATGTTTTTACAAAAGAACGCTTTACATATTCCGGTCTATTTTGCACAAAGTAACCCGCCGTCATTGTTGCAATCGTCGTCTATTCCAACGACTTATATCATAGATCAAAACGGTGCTATTGTGGTACAAAAAACCGGTGCAGCCGATTGGAATAGCGGCCAAGTTCATAAAATATTAGATAAATTATTAAAGCATTAACCGGATGAAAGTAGTAGCCATGATTCCCGCCCGCTATGATTCACAGCGCTTTCCGGGCAAACTGATGAAAGATTTGGCCGGTAAACCTGTTATTTTACGCACTTATGAGGCGGCACTTCAATCTCAATTGTTTTCAGAAGTTTATGTCGTCACAGACAGCCCTTATATCTTTGAAACAATATCCAAGGCCGGTGGCAGGGTTTTGATGAGCCAAAAAGAGCACCATACCGGTACCGATCGTATTGCAGAATTTGCCTCTGCTATAGAGGCCGATATTTTTATCAATATTCAAGGGGATGAGCCTTTTATTGATGCCGGTGCTTTGCAAAAATTAATACAAGCTTTTGAGCGTGATGACAATCAAATAATAGATATTGCTTCTTTGATGATTCCTATTGATAATAAAGATGATTTTATAAATCCTAATAATGTCAAAGTGGTGGTCGACGTAGATAATATGGCCATGTATTTTTCACGTGCACCAATACCTTATTCGCGTGATATGGTTTTTGAAAAAGCCTTTAAACATATAGGCGTTTACGCTTTTAGAAAAAAAGCTTTATCTCTAATACCACAAATACCTCAAACGGAATTGGAACAAATAGAGAAGCTGGAAAATTTACGTTTTTTGGAGTTTGGTTTTAATATTTATATGATTGAAACCAAAGCAATCAATTTTGGCATTGATACGCCGGAAGATTTGCAAAAAGCTATCCGGTTTATTAAACATAAAGACAATGAATAAATGGCTTAAAGCCGCAAGGCTTCGCACTTTACCTTTATCGTTGGCCGGAATTATACTGGCCGCATTTTTGGCTGCCGAAAAAGGTCGCTTTAATATGATTATTTTTCTTTTATCATTATTAACAGCCGCCTTGTTTCAAATTTTATCCAATTTTGCCAATGATTACGGTGATGGCGTCAAAGGTACTGATAACGAAGATAGAATAGGGCCGTCACGAGCCATTCAATCAGGAGAAATTACGCCTGTTCAAATGAAAAAGGCTATTGTCTTTACTGCCATTTTATCTTTTTTGTCTGCTTTGGTATTGGTGGGCTATAGTTTTGGGTGGCAACATTTGGGCTTGATATTTTTATATTTGATTTTAGGTATAGGAGCTATTGCCGCTGCTGTCAAATATACCGTTGGTAAAAATGCTTATGGTTATTTTGGTCTCGGCGATTTGTTTGTGCTGATTTTTTTTGGTTTGGTATCGGTAAT
>JAMOMQ010000177.1 GCA_027066995.1 Flavobacteriales bacterium | reverse complement strand
CTCAAACCGCATTACAAAGAAGTCATTGAATTGCGTTTTTTTCATGATTTGAGCTACAAAGAAATAGCCGAACAATTGGGCGAACCGCTTAACAATGTCAAGGTTAAATTGATGCGGGCGCGAAAGTTACTTAGCGATATTTTACAAGCAAAATTTTAATTCTCCATTTTTTATAAATATTTATTTTAAAATTATGTGATTTTTATCACATATAGTAAGGCGTCTTATCTATACTTTTAAAGTAACTAATGTTACATATATTAATATTAAAATCTTAAATTATGAAAAAATTAGCTTTATTATGTATCTTGTTTTTTTCCACTTATTTATTTGGACAGGCTGGTCATTTAATGGTAGGTGTAGGAAGTATTAACTCATCAATGGGAGGGGCAGCTACCGGTCAACCTTTGGATATTAGTGGTGCTATATATTGGAATTCTGCCGGTATATCGGCTTTTGACCAAAAAATTTTAAACCTTGATTTCGGGTTATTTTATGCTTCACCTGAAGTTAGTTCTAGTATTCCCCCAAATATGATGCAAGCCGGATCTCCGGAAGTTTTCGGAACTACAACAGACCCAAATAGTAAATTTACATATGCTTTTTCTATATTTGGTGTTAGCGGATTTGGCGTTGATTTTCCCGAAGAAACCAATTTACCGGTAGATGCTAACGGTAATCCTAATCCGAATTGGGATTCTACTAGTTCTAATCCAATAACATATCCACAAAGCATGAATGGTTTTGGACATATAAAATCTAATTATATGTTGATGCAGACCGGTTTTACCATAGCTTATCAATTAACCGATCAATTATCAATCGGTTTGACCCCAACATTTAATTATGCTTCGTTAGAAATAGCTCCCAATCCTACTGCTACACCTGATATGGCAAAAGGTTATCCCGTATCCAATGCCGCAACTGCTACCGGTTTTGGTGGTCAAATAGGTCTTTTTTATGATTCCGGTAAAGGTTTTAAAGCAGGTGTTTCTTATAAAACCAAGCAAAACCTATCAGCTTTTAAATTTAAAAATACATATCTTGATGGAAATGAGGCACCAGACAATGAATTTGATATGGATTTTCCGGCTATCATGTCTCTTGGTTTAGGCTATTCCAATGAAATATTGGATTTGGCTTTGGATTATAGACTGGTAAATTATGAAAATACCAATGGCTTTTCAAAAAAAGGCTGGGTAATTGCCCAAAGTGGTCCGGGGGCAGGATTCCCCACAGGTGCCGTGAAAGGTTTCGGTTGGAAAAATGTATATATATTATCTGCCGGTATACAATACAAAGGAATTAAAAAGCTTCCTATTAGATTAGGTTATACCTATAATTCAAATCCCATTGATAAAGAGTTGGCTTTCTTTTCTGTATCTGCTCCTGCTGTTATTACCGGTGCTGTTCAGTTTGGCTTCTCTTATGAAATTAATAATAAATTTAAAATTAATGCCATGTATCATCATGGTATGGGTGAAAAAACAGAAGGGACATTAATGAATCCTACTCCAACTGCTTATGGTGGCCCTTGGGATGCACAATCCAATCCACTTGGAAAGATATCCGATACAAAAATAAGTTATAATATGACTACAGATTTAATTATGTTTGGACTATCTTATACTTTTTTAAATTAAATTAACATGAGTTTGATAGGTTTAATTATATCGAATTCACGTTAAATTACTTCTAAAAGGTTGCTTTATTCGGAGCAACCTTTTTAAATGAAAAAATTGAATTTTAATTTGATAAAAAATACTATTTTTACCTTACAATTAAATTGTTATGCAACCACCGCAAATTCCCTTGGCAGAACGTGTGCGCCCCAAAGACTTGCAAAGTTATATCGGGCAAGAACACCTAATGGGCAATAGTGCGGTTTTGCGCACACAAATAGATTCAAATCTGTTGTCTTCCATCATTTTGTGGGGACCACCGGGCACAGGTAAAACCACTTTGGCCGAAATTATTGCCAAAGAAACCAAACGCCCTTTTTACAAACTCAGTGCCATTAATTCGGGGGTTAAAGATATCCGGAATATTTTGGATAAGGTTAAAAATCAATCCGGTTTGTTTAACCAATCTACACCTATTTTGTTTATTGATGAAATCCATAGGTTTAACAAATCGCAACAAGACAGTTTGTTGGAAGCGGTAGAAAAAGCCTGGGTAACATTGATTGGTGCCACCACCGAAAATCCGAGTTTTGAAATCAACAATGCCTTGTTGTCGCGCTGTCAGGTATTTACTCTTAAAGCTTTGGACGAACGGGCACTTAACAAAATTTTGGAACGGGCTTTGAAGGTTGATGATTGGCTCAAACAACAACAAGTCACTCTTAAAGAAACCGGAGCTTTGATTCACTATGCCGGCGGCGATGCCCGTAAGTTGCTCAATATCTTGGAACAAAGTGTTTTGCAACATCCCGAAAGGCCGGTAGTTATTACGGATGCATTGGTCAGAGAAAGTGTTAAAAACATTGCTTTTTTGTATGACAAAAAGGGCGAAATGCACTATGATATCATTTCGGCTTTTATCAAGTCGGTGCGTGGCAGTGACCCCAATGCGGCCGTTTACTGGTTGGCGCGTATGATTGAAGGTGGTGAAGATCCGGTGTTTATAGCACGGCGGTTGATTATTTTGGCATCGGAAGATATTGGGCTGGCCAATCCGAATGCCTTGCTGATAGCCAATGCCGCTTTTGATGCAGTGACCAAAATAGGTTGGCCCGAAGCAAGAATTACACTCGCCGAAGCCACTATTTATTTGGCCAATGCCCCTAAAAGCAATTCGGCTTATAAGGCTATCAACGATGCTCAAAAACTGGTCAAAGAAACCGGAAATTTGGAAGTGCCGCTAGCCTTGCGGAATGCGCCGACTAAGTTGATGAAACAACAGGGCTACGGCCAAGATTATAAGTATGCCCACAGTTATGAAGGGCATTTTGTAAAAATGAATTTTATGCCCGAAACTATTGCAGACAAAATTTTATATTTGCCGGCGGATAATGCCAAAGAACAACAATATAAAAAGGATTTGCAACAAAAGTGGGGCGATAAATATAAATATTGAAATATAAACAAATTTGGTATAAAACGGTCAACTGCGGCAAGCCTTATGGTAAGTTATTGGCACAAGCCGTAGAAGTTGGCCCGCAACAGGGATAGTAGTGGTAGCCTGTGGCAGGTAGCCGGCTACAAAAACAAGTGGTAAAAGCGACCGGAGGAAGCTCTTTAGCACGCCGGTTTTTGTGCCGGATACCAAGACAGCTACAAGCGGATAGCCCGTAGTTGCCCAAATAAAACAACATAGAATATGAAAATATTAGTTACCGGCGGGGCCGGATTTATAGGTTCCAATTTATGTGAGAGTTTGCTCAATGATGGCCATCAGGTGCGTTGTTTGGACAATTTTGCCACGGGGCACTTTCATAATATCCGGCATTTGATGTCGCATCCGGATTTTGAGCTGCAGGTTGGTGATATTCGTGATTTGGATACTTGCCGCCAAGCTGTGGACGGTATGACACATGTGTTGCATGAAGCGGCATTGGGGTCGGTGCCGCGGAGTATAAAAGACCCAATTACGACCAATCAGGTGAATATCGACGGATTTTTGAATATGCTGGTGGCGGCACGCGATGCCGGAGTAGAGCGCTTTGTGTATGCTGCCAGCTCATCGACTTACGGCGATTCTGAAAATCTGCCTAAGGTGGAAGAGGTGATTGGCAAGCCGTTGTCGCCTTATGCTATTACCAAGTATGTCAATGAGTTATACGCCGATGTGTTTTATAAAACTTATGGTTTAAATACTATTGGTCTGCGTTATTTTAATGTGTTTGGACGCCGGCAAGACCCGAAAGGTGCTTATGCGGCTGTTATTCCTAAATTTGTGATTCAACTGATGCGGCATGAGCGTCCGGTGATTAATGGCGACGGCACTTTTTCACGGGATTTTACATATATTGACAATGTGATTTTGATGAATAAATTGGCATTGACCACTAGCAATCAAGCGGCATTGAACCAGGTGTATAATACGGCTTATGGCGATCGCACCAATCTCAACGAGTTGGTCGATTTGCTCAAAACTTATTTAAGTGAATATGATCCGGCAGTCAAAGATATAGAAGTCACACACGGGCCGGAAAGAGCCGGAGATATTCCGCATTCGTTGGCGTCAATAGATAAAGCACGAAAATTGTTGGGGTATGCGCCTAAATATGATATAAAAACGGGCTTAAAAGAAGCGGTGGATTGGTATTGGCATAATTTGTAGTAACGGTTAATGTATTGGGTAACAAAATAAACTCATACAGTATGCGGTAATTATATTAATCATTAATAATTCTAAATATTCTCATTATCTCTATTGATTTAATTATTATGAGTGATTTTGATAAATTTGTAAGTAAAAAAAGAGATAATTATTTAGATGTTAATATTAGTATCATTGTGATGTCATTTGGTTTGTTATATATTTCATATCTTTTTATCACAGCCATTGTTAATAATAAGTTTCATTATTTTTAATTATTATATTTATCAGTATAGTGTTTTTTATTTGGTTAATTTATAATGCAATAAAAGAACATTATATTTATAAAGCTAATTTTATATCAACAAAGACGGAAATTATTTTTAAGAGTATTCTATATAAAAAAGAAATAAAGTGGACTGAAGTAATAAATATTAAAATGGATATTATGATGCCTGTTTCATCATATTTGCCATACAATGAAACAAGGTGTATAGTTTTGGAACTGAGAAATGGTGATAAGCATAAAATATTGAATGGTGGTTATAAAAACATTGATGATTTTAAAGTTTACTTAAAAAATAATTTTTCCGGGAAAATTATTATTTAACTATAATCTTGTCCGGTTTTTTAGGGGTTAAATCATTATTGAATAGAACCAATGTTAATGCTTAGCCATATTACCAATCATCTTCCTCAGAATTATTATTTTTATTTTTTAAGATATAATTCTTTAAACTATTAGCAAGTTTTTCAAAAAGCTGAGGTATTTGTTCAGGCATATTTTCCCAGCCCCATTTTGGAATACCATTTTTTTTAAAATAATATTCGGGATATGATAAAAAATCTAAATCTTTTACTCCTAAATGATTGCCTATCAAACTAATAGGTTTAAATCTGATTTTATTATCTTTTACAGCTATTTCTATTGTATAATCTGCGCCAAAATAATTATTTCCCAATCCGTGGGTCGATAAAGCACTAGGGTCGTATCCTTCAATCCTTATTTTCTTTACCTTTTCATTGTTAATTTCTGCTTTTATTACTTTATCAGGATTTTTATAGCTTTCTTTTATCCAATCCTTTACTAATTTGTATAATTTATCTTTGTGAATATTATCAAAATTT
>JAMOMQ010000176.1 GCA_027066995.1 Flavobacteriales bacterium | reverse complement strand
AAAATTAACCGCTAATAATAATAGTACAAAACCGGCCAATCCTACAAAAAATCCTACATAAGGATAAGACATGGTTGTAAATTGGGCCACCTTACCTTCACCGAATACCGTAGGCATAAAAGGTTTGATACCGTTAAAGGCACCGCCACCGTGTAACCCTAGATGGTGACCATACCAATAGAGATAATAAACATAGATAATTAAGAAATAGAATGGTGCCAAAGCTGTTAATATAGCTGCCCAAGATAGTTTTTTATTTGGCACAAATACAAAGAGCAAACCCAATAAAGTCAAAACAATAAATGCAATATGAGCATTACGCATAATACCATCCAAAACTTTTAAAGCCGATGGAATTTTGTCTGCCGGAATACTATCGCCGGCATAAACGGGATATTTGACATGATTACCCAATTCATCCACATCATTAACCCCTTGCACAATAGGATACATACCTATAAAATGGTTAATTTTATTCATTTCTATCAAACAATTGGCGCCGGCATCCATTGCTAATTCTTCACGTTCTCGTACGCCTTCACAACCATTGTATACACCATTATACTTAAATTCAATCCGAATACCTTTAGGATACATGGTTTTGGGATATTGAATACTTTGTAGTGCCACCCACCAAATAGGTAAAAAATAGGTTGCAACGATTAATCCTGTTCCTAACAGGCCGAAAATCATATACAACAGCTTAAATTTCTTTGCATTGTCCTTCATAATATATAGTTTTAATTTTACACAAATTTATAATGATTTTAAATAACAATCAAACATTTTAACGATTATTTTTTAATAAATTGGGCTGCCTATAAGACAGCCCAATGCATTATGTTTGAAGTAATTAAAGCTTATTTAGACATTTCTTTAATCACTTGCTCTGATTTGGCTTTCATATAATCTATTAACTTGTTCACATCTTTGGGGTCAACATGTTGGTTAGGCATATGTAGTTTGTATTGTTTATACATGGCTACGATATCAGGTTGGTCGTATTTTGACTCTGGATTCAAAATCCATTCTTTTAACCATTTATCGCTTCTGCGTTTATGTACCATCAATAAGTCGGGACCGTTAAACGGTTCTCCGAATTTATGACAAGCATTACAACCATAATTCAAGAATTCAATTTCACCCGGCAACATGTTTTTCAACTCAATTGCAGACGGTTTAAAGGCTTGTACTTTATTATCCCAATTGATACGTTCTGTATAGGCCAATACACGTTTGTTTTCAGCAGCTTGATCATATTTAACGGTCAAGTGTCCAACCAATTGTCTTTTACTTGGTTTGTTTTGAGCATCAATTACGATGGGATATACGCCAGATTTTTCAGCATTAAATTTAATTGTAGCTGTTTCACCCGGAGCAAAAACATACATTTTATCGTAAGATACCAATTCATATACATAATGATCATATAACCCGGTACCTAAGTTGGTTAAATGAATAACCACATCTTGACCTTGTTTAACATTAATATCGGCAGGTGTAACTTTACCGTCTTTGATAGTTCCGAATACTTCAACGGTATTACCTTTATCTGTAATTTTTTCAGCACCGGCTTCAGTTGCATAAGGCGACTTAGACATAGTAACGATATTAGTTCCCACAGGATAGGCTTCCATAGCATTGGGCTCATAATAGTTACGATCCATCATTAAGGTATAGTGCGGCTCACCCATAGGTAAAGGTAAGTCATAAATTAATTTTGGATGCTCGGCGGTAATATCTATTAATTGGTGGTTTTGCGGATGCAAAGGACCTACCGGATTGAAACGGTCAATAGATAATTTGTTTAAAGCAATCAAATATTTACCTTTAGGTTTTTCAGTATCTCCATGATAAGATACCAAGTGACCGATATTATAATGTGAAGGAACGTAATCTAAAACTTTTAAATCTTTATAATTCCATTTAGTTACACGAGAATCTACATATATAGATGTATAAACCACACCGTCTCTACTGTCATATTGGTTATGTAGTGGTCCTAGACCAACCTCAACACTGCCGTGTAAAGCTGCTTCTAACGGTATAATAGGAATGCCATACTCATCTTTTCCTTCAAAATTCTTATCCTTGATAGCTTTCATGATTTTGTCAAAACTATATACCCATGCATGAGAATCTAATTTACCGGCTACTATAATGTATTCACCACTGGGATTCACATCCACACCGTGAGGAGATTTAGGTTCGGGAATTAAGTATAACAAACCGTATTTGACAGATTCGGGAATAGTGATTACACGCATACCGTTGACTTTCTTTTTACCTATTTTACCGGCTTTGATTAATTCTTCGGCTTTTTTCCAATTGGTTACGTGTAAGTAATCTACATCTCTGGAAGAACAACCGGCTTCAAACGGCGGACGTCCTTTCATGATACCCCCAAAATAAACCTCTGAGCAGAATGAGTTGGTAAAACCCCAACCATAAGATTTTTCTTTACCCGCATCAGATAAATCTTGGGTATAAGGCGGAAACTCAAAAGTGAAAGATTGATCTTCGATCACTTTCCCTTTGTCATCATCAAATTTCCAATAGGTTAACCCACCTCTCCAATATTTATGATAATTGGCTTCGGTCAATGGGTAATATTTTCTATCAAAAGGCGCAGGATATTGCGAGGCTTCCATGAAATATTCAGAATTGGGTGTAAAGAAACAGCCGCCGTGATCGGAACGGAAAATAGGATTTTGAACAATTTGTTTTACATACCAGTCTCTTAAATCAACTACATAAACTCTAGGATTGGCTTTGTCATTAATCACCATCCATTTACCGTCATAATCACCGTTTTTTTCAGAAAAACCCGGGTGGTGTGTATCTCCCCAAAGAATTTCAGTACCATCAATAAAACCATCTTTCATAAGTTTCATTGTTTCGTCGGAATAGCCGAAACCGGCATAAGGTTGACGGGTATTGATAGGAATATATTTTACCATACGCATAGAAGGCACAACATAAGACGGCATATTACCTTCTTGTCCTCCTGAGTTAGCTGTTATGGCTTCATCTTTGATATTATCGGGGGTATATGTTTTAACAGCTGCTAAAACATCATCTTCATTCAAACCTCTACGTTTTACAATGTCTTGGAAAGATTCCTTTCCTCTCGGTGCACCTACATCACCTGTAGCACCGGCTTTTTTTCCTTTATTGCCCTCACCACAACTGGTGGCAAAAAACGCAATAAGCATTAAGGACATGGCGGCATTAGCAATGCGCAACCAAGATATATTTTTTATTTTTTTCATAATCCAATGATAATTTAGATTTTTATATTTTATTGTTCTTTAGCTAACTTTTCACTTAACAGTTTTTTAGCTCTTAAACCAACATCGGCAGCTTTCACTTGATATTGGAAGTATTGTTCCGCCCATAAGAAAGCATCTTTCCATTTGCCTTCTTTTGCATATTTTTTATATTTTTCTTCGGCAACTTTACCCTTATTCAATTGGTCAAAGGCATCGTCAACCAAAGCTTTTACATAAGGATATTTGGCAAAATTGTTTTTCTTTAAGTAATCAACCACACTATTGATAACATCACCAGTTTGTTTGATAACTTTAAGTTTTTCTTCGTAGTTTTTCTTATACTCGGCCAATTGTTCTTTGGTCAATTTTTCTTCCACAGCACCGGCAGGGCCACCTTTGTAACCTTTAGGTCTTACCAAAAGAATACCTTCCATTTCAAGGTGCAATGCCGAACAGAATTCTGTACAATAGTAAGGGAATACACCGGCTTTGTCAGCTACAAAAGTCAATGAAGCGGTTTTACCGGGCTCAAATGAACCGTGTTTACCATAAGTATCAACGGTAAATCCATGGGTTTCATCTTCTGCTCTCTCTAAGTTGGTTAAGTGGAAAGAAACGATATCTCCTTCGTTTACTTCAACAATTTCCGGTGTGATGTGAGAACGAATCAAAGTGCCAAATACATGTACGCGGTTACCTTGTCTTTCAATTTTTTCTTGACCGGCCACAGCACGGAACGGAGAAGGTTCACCGGTACGGGAGTTGGTTCCGGTAGGATAACGAATAATAGGTTTGATAGTAGTTCTTAAAATAGCTATGTTACCGTAAACGTTAGCTTGTGGCAAGGTCATGGTATAAGTATCAACCATTTCGTTATCAGCACTGATATCAATCAAGTGTTGTACACTGGGACGAATAGGGCCTGTTTTAGGCAAATTTTTCAAATAGGCTTCTTTATCAACAGCTACTAAATAATTTGAATGAGGTTCAACTGACAAACCTTGAGGTGTCATCAAATAAGAAGGTGCAAAGCTTAAAGCTATGGCATCCGTTTTTTTGCCGTTAACATAGTTAAAACGTACAATTTTTTTATCATCATGGGCTGATGCATAAGCTTGATTTTTTCTATAATCAAAAGTAACATCTACTACACCTTTTCCAATAGGAATGGATTTATGTAAAACATCGGCTGCTTTAACGTCTTTACCCAAGTTGGATTTGATTTTGGCTACATCCAAGACTTGTACGTTATCAGAAGCAACTACAACATATTTACCATCAGGAGATACTTTAACGGTAGAAGCGGCAGCAGGTAATTCAATCATACTCAAAGCACCGGCTTTTTTAACTTCGTCAAGCGGCACATATTTAGTATCATGAACCGGTTTCATTTTTAAGCCGGCTGCTTTTTTGTAATCCAAAGCATAAACATAAGTTTTACCGCCGTTAAAGGCCAATCCGAACATCAAACCGTCAGAGTCTCCTTTACCTATATCATTATAATCTAATGTATAAGCTGGCATTTCTACAGTGAAAGATTCTTCTTTTAAGATTCGACCCTTGTGTTCACCTTCTTTTTCAATACGGTGAAAAGCCCAAAAAGTAATCCCGTTTTTGGCTTTGGCCAAATCGGTTTCTTTACTGTCCCAAGGGCTGGGGAATTGACCTGATTGAATGATATATTCAGTATTGGGCGTAACTACAGCTTGCGGAAAAACACTGGTCAATACAGTGTTAGACAATACTTGTTTGGTTTCAAAGTCATCTAAACCCAATAAAGCAATACGACCGTTGGCACCATCTGAAAAGAAAGCGTATTTACCATCGTACTTACCGTTAGATTCGGAAAAAGCAGGAAAACGCATATCACCATAAGTAGGGATACGGTTATCAGGATTTGATTTTTTCAATAAAAGTGAACTTTCATCATCAAATCCAAACCCTTGCCAAGGTTCGGGTGTAAATACCCCTACATATTTGTAAATACGCATACTGGGGATTCCGTAAACAATCATGGTTCCGGAGTTACCGGTACCAACGATTCCAAAGTACTCATCACGTCCTCCGCGAGGCATGAAGGTTTTTACAGCAGCAATCTTGTCTTTGTCAGACAGACCCCGCGCTTTCATTACAGCG
>JAMOMQ010000175.1 GCA_027066995.1 Flavobacteriales bacterium | reverse complement strand
CGTATTTTACGAGTTATTTCCTCAGCCTTTTGCTCACGCCATAGAGCTATTTTGGCATGATTTCCCGAAAGCAAAATATCGGGAACTTTTAGTCCTTTATATTCAACCGGACGTGTATAAACCGGTGGCGACAATAAATTGTCTTGAAAAGAATCGGTCAAAGCCGAAGTCTCGTCATTCATTGCTCCGGGAATCAAACGAACAATGGCATCGGTTAATACCGCTGCCGGCAACTCACCACCCGAAAGCACATAATCGCCAATTGAAATTTCACGGGTAATATGCAAATCGCGTAAACGCTGATCCACACCTTTATAATGCCCTGCCAAAATGATAATATTTTGTTTTAAAGACAAATCATTAACAACCTTTTGCGTCAAAACAGAAGCGTCGGGTGTCATAAAAATAACTTCATCATAAGCACGTTCCGATTTCAATTGCGAAATTAACTTATCCAAAGGCTCAATCATCAATACCATACCGGCACCTCCCCCATATTGATAATCATCTATCTGTTTGTATTTACCTTTACCGTATAGGTGAATATCATGCACAAAAATTTCGACAACCCCTTTATCTTTAGCCCGTTGCACTATGGAGTAATTTAAAAAACTGTCTAACAAAGAAGGAACCGCACTTAAAATATCAATTCTCATAAAGTTATTTTTTTACAAATATAAGATTATCCGTTGATGTGATTAAAGATTTTTTTAAAGATAAAAATGGCAATAATCATTTCAAATTAGATAAAAATCATTAAATTCGCACAAGTATAAAACAAAAGAAAATGGCAAGATACGAACTCAAATTACCCAAAATGGGTGAAGGTGTAATTGAAGCAACCATAACCGCTTGGACCAAAAACATAGGTGATACCATAGAAGAAGACGAAACCGTATTGGAAGTTGCCACCGATAAGGTCGATTCGGAAGTGCCTAGTGAAGTATCCGGCACATTGGTCGAACGTTTTTTTGAAGTGGACGATGTTGTCAAAATAGGTGAAGTGCTTGCCATAATTGAAACCGACCAAGAAATTGAACAAGATGAAGATGAAATAAGTATCATTGAAAATCCCGAGTTCAACGAAATCTTAAATATTGAAGAAGAAAAAAACGAAACAAACGAAATACAATCTTCCAAAGAAAACGGAAGATTTTATTCGCCATTGGTCAAAAATATAGCCAAAACCGAGGGTATCAGTCAAACGGAATTGGACAACATACAAGGCACCGGCAAAAACGGACGGGTTACCAAAGACGATATTTTGCAATATGTAGCCGACAAGCAAGCCGGTAAAGTTGTTGCACCGGCAACAAAGCAAACAACACCTACGCCGTCCACACCTGCCGAACCGGTTAAAATACCCGAACCTGCCGGTATCAAATTGGATAACGGCGACGAAATCATCGAAATGGACCGTATGCGCAAGCTAATTGCCGAACACATGGTCAATTCCAAACGAATTTCGCCTCATGTGCAATCCTTTGTCGAAGCCGATGTTACCAAAATTGTAAACTGGCGTAACCAAATCAAAAACGACTTTTTGAAACGCGAAGGTGAAAAAATTACCTTTACCCCTATTTTTATTTACTATATTATCAAAGCCATAAAAGACTATCCGATGATTAATGTGCAATTGGACGGCACTAACATCATTAAAAAGAAAAATATCAATATAGGTATGGCGGTAGCTTTGCCCACCGGCAATCTGATTGTGCCGGTTATTAAAAATGCCGACCAATTGAGTTTAACCGGATTAACCAAAGCCGTCAATGACTTGGCTAAACGTGCCCGCGAAAACAAACTCAAGCCCGACGAAATTACTGGTGGCACTTACACCGTTACCAACATTGGATCTTTTGGCAATATAGCCGGAACCGCCATTATCAACCAACCGCAAGTTGCCATTATGGCTTTGGGTGCCATACGCAAGCTCCCGGCGGTAGTGGAAACACCCGAAGGCGATATGATTGGTATCCGTCAAAAGATGATACTCTCCCACTCTTACGACCACCGTGTTGTCGATGGTATGCTCGGAGGATTGTTTGTTAAAAGAGTTGCCGAATATTTGGAAAACTTTGACGGAGAAGGTTTATTATAGTTTTAATCTGATGCTCAATGGCTCAAACAGCCGTTTATTTAATGCCGGGATTGGGTGCCGGACCCAAAATCTTTAAATATTTAAAATGGAGCGACGATTTCCAAGTTAATTATTTGCATTGGATAAAACCCTTGTCCGAAACCGAGAGCTTGGAACAATATACCCATCGCTTATTACAACAAGTCAAACATGAACAACCAGTGTTGCTCGGTGTGTCTTTTGGCGGCATCATCATTCAAGAAATGTCTAAACAGATAAAGGTTAAAAAATTAATCATTGTCTCCAGCATCAAAAATCATCAGGAATTACCGCCTTTTTATCAAATAGCTCAAAAAACAAGACTTTATAAGTTATTTCCCGCAAAAATTTTGCAAAACATAGATTGGTTTGAAAAAATAGCGCCGCCATCACGTTTTAAACGTAAAATGCAATTTTACCAAAACTTTATCGAAATGAGTGATCCTATGTATATTCGTTGGGCAATTAAACAAGTTTTATTTTGGAAACAAACTCAAAAACTGACAAATTTTATACATATTATAGGAGAAAAAGACCCTATTTTTCCGGCCAAATATATCAAAGATCCCAAAATTGTTGTGCCCAATGGCCGGCATGATATGATTATATCACAATCATATTGGTTCAACAGATATATATCCGACCGGTTATAATACCAAAATAATTTATAAAATTATATCAAATACATTTATATAACTGAACTTTCGCAAGTTGATAATCAAGTAATGTCTCTTCGAGTATCCCAAGAGTGAAGCGATTTGGGATGTATCGAGAAGGAGATATTACGTTTATCAAAGACGCTTGTCTTATATTTCGATACATTTTGACTGCATTTCATTTCGTCAAAACACGCAATATATGACAAGCTTGGAATTTATCGTTTTATATTATGTATCAATTAAATATTACAACAAATAATTACTTGCAAAAGTTCAGTTATATAACAGCCCAAAATATTTGGATCCATAACTTCGGGAGTGCTTAATCTGATAGTAAAACGCAGATGCAACCAAAGCTAAAAAAAAATATTTTCGTCACAGAGTAAATGAAAATGAACGAAATATTGGACTATTTTGTCTGTCGTTTTGGTATAATGTATTTGTATTCTGCATTAGCTTTATCAAATTATCTAAAAGATTAATCGGACCAAATAAGCATTTTATCCAATCATATTTCCGGTAACAAAATCATAGCAATACATTTGTTGTATAATTGATATGATTAGAGTCAGCATGATACTACTTTAAATCTCATAATGTTAAATTTATTTTGTGTTGTTTAGAAAACTGTCTTCAAATACGTTTGTTGGCAGTTTTTTTATTTCGGACATTGCCAAATCCAATTTTCTATAGGAAATTCTTTTAACCGGTATGAATAATGCCACCACTCCGAAGTAATGGGTTCCATATGATACTTTTGCATCAGATTTTTTAAAAAAAGTCTATTCTTTAAAACAGTATCAGGTAATTTTTGGTAAGAATGGTAAGCCTTTTTTCCAAAATAATCAAAGGGTGTGCCCATATCCAATTCTTTACCGTTTTGATCAACAATGGTTACATCAACGGCAACACCTCTGTTGTGCATTGAGCCTTTTCGAGGATCTGCCACATAATGCGGGTCTGGTTTGATTTGCCACAATTCCCATTGTATTTTGCCGGGACGATAACAATCAAAAAGTTTTAAACGCCAACCTTTTTTTTCCAACTCTTGTTGCATTTTATATAGCGCTTGAGCAACAACCGGACGAAGATAACATTTGCTACAGGGATACATTTTTTTATGCACAAAGTTACGGGTTGTAGCATAGCGTATATCATATACAAAACTACTGTCAAGTGATTTTAATTCGACCCATTGATCAAATTTTGCACTTTTTTTCTCCGGTGTTTCGGTAGTAGATTTTTGTAAATTATGAGACGGACGTAATTCAGACTGCTTTTGGTCTTTGCAAGACAAAAACAAAATAAATAAAATACTTGATATAAGTCCGAGCTTTTTCAATATCAATTTTTAATGCTGTCCGTTTCTATAAAAATATGCTTGATATCAGGGTTTTTCTCAACAATTTTTTGTTTTATTTCCTTGACCACCGGTTCTATTTCACCAACGGTTAAATCATCCTTAAAATTGATATTGGCACCCAATAATATATCATCTGGCCCCAAATGCATGGTTTTTATATTGCCCCAACCTTCCAAAACATCATATTGCTTAAAAATATCTTCAATTTCTTTGATATCTTCATCAACCGCCGATTCACCTATCAGTAAACGTTTGGTTTCTACAGCCATAAATATGGCAACAACAGTTAACAAAACTCCGATTAAGATGGAAGCCCAAGCATCAAAAACCGGATTGTTATAATAATAGGTCAAACTAACCCCTGCCATTGCTATCAATAAACCGATGACAGCAGCACCGTTTTCTATAATTACAGCCACCGTCGCAGCATCTTTACTTTTAGACATAGCTGTTATAAATCCCTTGGGATAACTTTTTCTAAACTCTTTCCAAGCCACTACCAAACTGGCGCCTTCAAAGAGTAAAGAACCTATTAATACACCATAATTCCAATATTTCATTTTGGACGAATGATCTATGTGCGTATCATGATGCGTCAGATGTTTAATACCCTCATATAAAGCTACCCCGCCCCCCAAGGCAAAAATAAAGATAGCTACTACAAAACTCCAAAAATAAATCTCTTTTCCATGTCCGAAAGGGTGTTGCCGGTCGGGCGCCATTTTACTTCTCTTAATTCCCCAAAGCAGTAATATACCGTTAGTGGTATCAACCAATGAGTGAATACCTTCGGACAGCATAGCTGAACTTCCGGTAAAAAACGAAGCTATAAATTTCATAACGGCTATACCCAAATTTGCTGCCATTGAAGCAAAAATAGCCAGTTTTGATCCTCCTGTTGCCATAAGCGATATTTTTTAGGCTAAATTAAACATTTTTTTTGCATTCTTTAACAATTTGACACAACTTAAATATGTATTTTTGCTGCGAATAGAAAAAAACATGTCAAAAGCCGTTATTTTATTAAATATGGGTGCTGCCCGTTCAGCGGCGGAACTTAAAAAATTCTTATACCGGATGTTTAAGGACAAACGAATTATTGATTCACCTGTCCGTCATCTTTTGGCGCCGGTTATTGCACAAACGCGTTATAAAAAAGTATGGAAAAAATATGAACTCATTGGCGGTAGTCGTTTATATGATATTACCCGCAGTCTTAGTCAAAAATTAGAAAAACGACTTGGCTACGACGTAAAATATGCTATGCGTTACACCAGCCCCTATATTAATGAGGTAATA
>JAMOMQ010000174.1 GCA_027066995.1 Flavobacteriales bacterium | reverse complement strand
TCCGGCCGGTTTAAGAGGCTTATTTTTTTTAATATTTTTAGATTGATTGACCGTATAGAGCTGGTTATACAAATCTCTGATAACATACGGGTTACCAGCTTTTTTCTCAAAATCTTGTATCAGTTTAATAAGGGTTTTAGAATTGACCTGCTGCTTTATCTTAATCTCTATAAACAGTTTTTGATACCATTTGTTTTTAGGATTCAATTTTTGAGCTTTGGCCAAGTAAGTCAAACTTTGATCATAGTCCTTTAAATCGAAATAATTTTGAGCTATTTTAAAAAGAACAGCATCGTTATCCGGTGCTATGGCCAAACATTGTTCAAAGAGTTTATTGGAGTTGCTATAATTTTCTTTAAGCCGTTCGGTCATAGCATCATAAAAATAATCATCGATACTTTGTGTTTTTTGCGCCGATTGCTGCCCCCATACTTGTAAGCTCAAAAATATTAATATGTAAGACAGTTGTTTCATTAGCCTTGTATTTTGCAATTTTTATTCCAAAGTAGAATAATCGCCCAAGTTTAAGGTTTTAAAATGCCCGTCAAATTTGACATGGCTACCAATCATGCTGTTAGTAATAACGGCATTTTTTAGGCTGGTTTCATCTTGTATCAAGCTGTTTTCAATTTGTGCATTTTCAATGATACAACCTTTACCTATAGATACAAAAGGACCAATTTTACTATTGACAATCTGAACATCATCAGCTATATAACAAGGTTCTATGATTTGAGAATCAACCATTTTAGCAGTCTCGGAAATTAATTTTTTGCCTTCGTTAAAATCATATTGCAAGACTTTGGTATTGGTTTCAACCGCAACTTTAGGGTTGCCGAAATCCATCCAATCCGATACGGGGCCGGGTTTGAATATTTTACCTTTTTGTTTCATATTTTCCAAAGCCGTAGTCAATTGATATTCATTACCAACTGTAATATTGTGGTCAAATAAGTATTGGATTTCATCTTTTAAAGCTGCTCCTTCTTTAAAATAATAAATACCTATAATAGCCAAATCACTAACAAATGTTTTGGGTTTTTCTACAAAACCTTCTATTTCGTTTTTATCATTGAGTTGCACCACACCAAACTGATCCGGATTATCTACTTTTTTGACCCAAATAATACTATCGGCATCATTATCCAAATCAAAAGAACCTTTAAACAGTGTGTCTGCATAAGCAACCACTACGGGACCATCCAGCAAATTTTGAGCGCTAAAAATAGCATGAGCTGTGCCTAAAGCTTCCGTTTGATAATCAATTTGGCCTTGTGCTCCAATCTCTTTTGCTATGTTAAGCAGTTCGTTTTCAACATCTTTACCAAAATCAGGTTTGATGATAAATGAAATTTTGTCAATAGGTTGTTGCATAACTTTTGCTATTTCCCGCACCAAGCGTTCGGCAATACTATGACCGGCCACGGGGATCAGCGGTTTGGGAGTGCTTAATGTATGCGGGCGCAGGCGTGTGCCCTTGCCCGCCATGGGAATGATGATATTCATAAATATTAATGTTTTCTTTTAGAGACTTTTTTGTAATCCGTATCTTGTTTGATGATAAAATCTTTTATCAATTGTCCTTTTTGATCATAAAAATTAATTTTAATATGACGGTCTTTGCCTTTTCCTACAATATTAAAAATAGCAAAATTACGCACTTCAATCAAGGTGTTGGGCAATCTTAATCGGTTGGGTTCCTTTTCAGCATGTGTATTGGGGCCGGATGTAAACGGTGACACGGTAACATCCCAAATTTTGGGATAATTTTTACCATTATCAAGCAAACTGATTTCGGTCATATGACGGTCACCGGTTAAGAAAATAACGTTTTTCAGACCTTCTTTGTAAATAAAATCGATGATATCCAAGCGTTCTTTGTCAAAACCGTGATTGGCATAGGTCTCATAATTACGGGCTGTGTTTAAAAACTGACCGCCCATTACTATAAATTTAAATCGTGCCTTACTAAATACCAAAGCTTTTTTGAGCCAATCCAATTGTTTTTGACCCAACATGGTTTTAGGATCTTTGGATTTTAAATTATTGGGATCTCTAAAATACCGGTTGTCAAGTAAGAAAAACTCGGCATCATTATAACTAAATTGGTAAGTGGCACTTTTAAATCCCGAAACTCTTTTGGGGTTAGGCCAAAACAAACCGAAAACTTCTTCGGAAGTGTCTTTGTTCCAGAAACTGCCGTCGCTGTCATTGGGGCCAAAGTCATGATCATCAACAATAGCATAGTGTGGCACGGTGGCAAATAATTGTTGCTTTTCGGGAATAGACCAATCATGCGTATAACGGTAAATTATGCCGCTTTTACTATCCCATTCGTTTTGACGCAAATAAGTATTGTCACCGTCCCAAATCATAAAATCGGGTTTTTTATAAGCAATATTTTCATATATCTCGTATTGTCCGCCATAAGGCCGGCCGGCACGGTCAAAAACCGGATCGTTGATATAGGCGCCTGAACCAAAAGCAAACTTAAAATCGGCCGGTGCATGATGGAACAGCCAAACATCTTGTGTTTTAAAAGTCGTGGGATAATTAAAATTCACTTTTTTGTTATTGATATATAATTGATAATTGTAAACGGTATTTGGTTTTAAACCGTCAATGATAATATGTGCCGTATAAGCATTTTCTTTCTTGGTTTTGACTGCGGCGGAAAATTGTTTTGAAGCCGGATGATTGGCTTCCCAATAAGCAAATTTGACAAAGGCGGGTTTTTTGGTTTGTGCCCACAATTTGATATCCGTTTTGTTGACACGGCCAATCATAGGACCACTTTGTAATAAACTTTTTTGTGCGTAAGAGCCGGTTGTTAAAAACAATATAAAAAGGCTAAACAGTATTTTTTTCATGATTTATTTATTTGATTTGTTAATAGATTTTATTTTTTTATTAAGCATTTCCACCACGGCTTTGTTTTGTTTGGCTACAAAAAAACCGGGAAATAACTTTAAAGCTTCGTTGTAATATTTGATGGCCATATCATAATTATGTAAGTCATAAGCGGTTTGTGCCATAAGATTGTAGTAAGCTGCTTTTAACGGCACTTTTTGCTGACCGCCTTTCTGACTCTTTGGAAAATTGATAAAATAAGAATCATCAAAAGACAAATTTTCGGCGGTTTTCAATGTCTCAAAGGCCTCGGCGGATCGTTTTAATTTTTGCTGGGCTCGTGCCAATTTGTAAGCTGTAAGCCCATCCTTTTTTTGCGCATAAATCTTTTCATAAACGGCAATAGCTTCTTTTAAAGCATTCAATTGTTCTAACGAAGCCGCTTTAAGCTCTAAAACCGGCATGCTCTGTTTTCGGGTTAAAATATCATCGGCAACTTTAAGGCAAGACAAGTATTTTTTTTGGTTAAAATAAATAAAAGCCAAAGTATCTTTGTAAGTCGATTGTGCCCCTTCAAGTGCTACAATATGATACACGGCGTCTTTGGCAGCAGCCAAATCATAATTGTTCAAAGCCGTTTGGTAAATATTTTTTTCAATTTGTATTAAATCATTTTTATAAAGTTTTTGTCCGTAAACAGAACTTATACCTAATAAAAAAGATAATATGATAAACTTTTTCATATGTAAAAAAATGGCTGAAAATTCTGTTTCAAAGGTAGTAAAATAGATGTAAACATAAAGCCTGTTAAGAAATTTTTAGTAAAAATAAAGCTAAAATACCACCATTTTTAATGCAGCTTTTGCCAATCATGGTTTAAAATGAATTGTGCTGTCTGTATTTGAGCTTGGCCGTATTGCAACATTTTATTAGTAATTTCGGGATACGTTTTACTATAATTGTTACGGTCTTTTTGTCTGTATTTGTATAATCCGTATATTTTTTCACGGTCAAAAATCAATAAGAAGTCATGGTCAACCACGCCATATTTTTTATCATGATTAAATAATACATAGGAGCGATGCTCTGAAAAAAAATCCATACCAAAACCGGTATTAAGATAGTTCATGTGTAACACATGCATTAAACCGGGATATAAATCCATTTGAGCGGATATTTTTGAAATTATTTTAGGTTGGACACCTTTGTAATATATCAAGGCCGGAATATGATTGTATGTCAATGGAATGTCATAAATACGATCGTGTCCTTCTCCGTGATCGGCGACAAATACAAAAACCGTTTGATCAAACCAAGGTTTTTTGGCGGCTTTTTTCATAAAATCTTTGAGCGACCAATCGGCAAAACGTGTAGCTCTTATATCTTCGTTTTTACCTTTAATCCAAGGCGGAATATAATAAGGAGCATGGTCGGAAATAGTCAAAACAGTTGCTAAAAAAGGGCGATTATTCTTATAAAGATTGTCAATTTTTTTTAAGGCAAAATTCAATAAAAAATGGTCGTCAACACCCCAAATATTCCTAATGGAATCTTGAGGGTAATCCTTTTCAAAATAAATATGATCATAGGCATTGGAGATTAAAAAACGGCCCAAATTGTCAAAATCTTTGTTATGCGGAATAAAAAAGGCCGTCTGATAATCATAGTCTTTTAATATTTGCGGCAAGCCGTAATACTGTTTAATCTGTGCTGTTTTAAAGGGATGTAAATCAAAAATTTCAGGATAGGCAAAATTAACACCGTAAATACCGGCATAAGTATGGATGCCATTGCTATACATATTGGCAAAACCGATGCTTTGTCTAAACAAGCTGTCCAAAAAAGGTGTGCGTTGTTCTTTATTGCCAAAATAAGCCATTTTCCAAGCGGCCATACTTTCCATCAATACGACAATAACATTTTTTTTATCCGGTAGACTATCAAAATTAACCTGGCGCGAAATAGGATTTTCATTAACAGGCTGTTTGACATTCAAATATTTTTGTGTGATGGCAATGGCAACACTATCAGGCATAAAATGAGTATCACCGCTATGGTTTTTAAAATAATCTTCTATACTTTTTTCAAATACAAAAACCGGATTAAGCTTTAAGTCGTTCAATAAATTGTTATGGTGTCTAAAAGCATCTTGAACACGCAAAGGCGCTCCCGCTACGGTTCCTCTGATGGTTATAAACATCAATAACAACCATAAAAAATGATAAGCTACCTTTTTGACAAACGGTAAAGATGTATCATTCTGATTTTGAAAAATTCTTTTTAAAAATAAGTAAAAAATATACATTATAACAACGGCAGGGATTACCGGAAACCAAAATTTAGGTTCCTGAATAACCATACCGAAAACTACGGCAGGATCATCAAACCATTGAAACGCTTTTAAGGTAAGGGGTTGAAAAAACTTAATGTAATAGGGAATATTGGAAGCCGTTAAAATAAAACTAATACTAAAAAGAATAAAAATCCACCAAAAAGCTACCGATTTTAGTTTTGAAAAAGGACGAAAATCATAAATACTTAAAAGGATAAAGGGTAATATCAGTATAAAACCGCTGATAAGTAAATCATACCGGATACTCCATATAACCGCCGAAAAAATATCATTCATACCTGTCACCGGATCATTAATAATTTCATGACGCTTTGCCACAAATAACAAGGTTCGTAACAACATAAAAATACTTACTGCAAAAACATAAACCTTAAAAATAATTTTGATGCCGGACATAGTAAAAATACATTAAAGACACAAAAATAACAAAATATATGACGCAAAAAACACCCTAAATAATGAACAAATCAGTTTAAGAAAATGTAAAGAAAAGCTAAAGTTGAGATTTGACATCTAAAAGTAGAGTAAAAAAAATTATATTTGACATTCAACATGAATCAAACGATATTAACACATAAAAATTTATAGCTTATGAAAGACACCAAAAGAGTTTATTTTTTCGGAAATAAACAAGCCGACGGAAACGCATCAATGAAAAACTTACTCGGAGGTAAAGGCGCCAACCTTGCCGAAATGAATTTGATAGGCGTGCCGGTTCCCCCCGGATTTACCATTACCACCGATGTCAGCACCGAATACAACAAATTGGGTAAAGACAAAATCATTGCCCTGCTCAAAGATGAAGTTTTGGAAAACCTCAAAAAAGTAGAAGAAGTAATGGGAGCCAAATTCGGCGACACCGAAAACCCTTTATTGCTTTCGGTTCGTTCGGGTGCCCGGGTGTCTATGCCCGGTATGATGGATACCGTATTAAATTTGGGTATGAACGACCAAGCCGTGGAAGCGCTGGCAAAAAAATCGGGTAACCCCCGTTTTGCCTGGGACAGCTACCGGCGTTTTGTCCAAATGTATGGCGACGTGGTTTTGGGTATGAAACCCGAAAACAAAGAAGACATTGACCCGTTTGAAGCTATTATGGAAGAAATGAAAGAAGAAAAAGGCTACAAAACGGATACCGATTTTACTACGGAAGACTTAAAAGAATTGGTCAAAAAATTTAAAGAAGCCGTTAAAAAACAAACCGGAAAAGACTTCCCCGACGATGCTTACGAACAACTTTGGGGCGCTATTTTGGCCGTATTTGACAGCTGGAACAACGACCGCGCCATTTATTACCGCAATATGAACAAAATACCGCACGATTGGGGCACCGCCGTAAACGTGCAAGCTATGGTTTACGGTAATATGGGCGACAACTCCGCCACCGGTGTTGCCTTTACCCGCGATGCCGCTACGGGCGAAAATATTTTTAACGGCGAATACCTCATCAATGCACAAGGCGAAGACGTGGTAGCCGGGGTCCGCACACCGCAACAAATCACCAAAGAAGGCTCCAAACGTTGGGCTGAATTGGCCGGCATCAGCGAAGAAGAACGTGCCGCCAAATACCCCTCGCTCGAAGAAGCCATGCCCGAAGCTTATAAAGAACTGTTCGATACCCAAGACAAACTGGAAAAACACTACCGCGATATGCAAGACTTGGAATTTACCATTCAAGACGGTAAACTCTGGTTACTGCAAACCCGAACCGGAAAACGTACCGGTGCCGCTATGGTCAAAATAGCCATGGATATGCTCAAAGAAGGTATGATTAACGAAGAAGAGGCTTTGATGCGTATAGAACCCGAAAAATTAGACGAACTCTTACACCCCGTATTTGATAAAGATGCCATTGGTAAAGCCGAAGTAGTCGGAAAAGGACTGCCCGCTTCTCCGGGTGCCGCTACCGGCAAAATTGTTTTCTTTGCCGACGAAGCCGAAAAACTTCGTGAACAAGGCGAAGACGTTATTTTGGTGCGTATCGAAACCTCGCCCGAAGACCTGGCGGGTATGGACGCTGCCAACGGAATTTTGACCGCACGCGGCGGAATGACTTCTCACGCAGCCGTAGTTGCTCGCGGTATGGGAAAAACCTGTGTGTCAGGCGCCGGCGAACTGGACATCGACTACAAAAACCGCACTTTGCAATCACGCGGTATAACCTTTAAAGAAGGCGACTGGATTTCGCTCAACGGAACTACCGGCGAAGTTTACAAAGGCAAAATAGATACCATTGAACCGCAACTCAGCGGTGAGTTTGGCGAATTGATGGCTTTGGCAGACAAACACTCACGCATGTATGTGCGCACCAATGCCGATACACCCAAAGATGCCGCTGTTGCACGCGACTTTGGAGCCAAAGGTATCGGATTGTGCCGCACCGAACACATGTTCTTTGAAGGGGATAAAATTATTGCCATGCGCGAAATGATTTTAGCCGAAGATGAAGCCGGACGACGAAAAGCTTTAGACAAATTGCTGCCCATTCAACGCAAAGACTTTGAAGGCATATTTGAAGCTATGCATGACCTTCCCGTAACGGTTCGTTTGCTCGACCCGCCTTTACACGAATTTGTGCCGCACGATGAAAAAGGACAACAAGAAATGGCAGATGTAATGGGTGTTCCGGTAGAAGTTATCAAACAAAAAGTAGAAGATTTATCCGAATTTAACCCGATGCTTGGGCACCGCGGTTGCCGATTGGGTAATACCTACCCCGAAATCACCGAGATGCAAACCCGTGCCATTATTGAAGCGGCGCTCAATTTGAAAAAACGCGGTATCAATGCCCGCCCCGAAATAATGGTGCCGTTAGTCGGTAAAAAAGAAGAAATGAAAATGCAAGAACAAATTGTTCGTGATACCATTGCCAAAGTTTTTGAAGAATATGGCGACACCATCGATCACAAAGTAGGAACCATGATTGAAATACCTCGTGCTGCTCTTACCGCTGACGAAATAGCCCAATCAGCAGAGTTTTTCTCTTTTGGAACCAATGACTTGACACAAATGACATTCGGATACTCTCGCGACGATGCCGGAAAATTCTTACCGGTTTACAAAGCCAAAGGTATCTTAAAAGACGATCCGTTTGAAAAACTCGACCAAGAAGGTGTAGGGCAACTGGTTAAAATGGCAGTCGAAAAAGGTCGTCAAACCCGTCCCGACATTTCATTGGGTATTTGCGGTGAGCATGGTGGTGAACCCAGCTCGATAGACTTTTTCCACAGAGCCGATTTGCACTATGTAAGTTGTTCGCCATACCGTGTGCCTATTGCACGTTTGGCAGCAGCACAAGCAAATATCAGAAATAAGTAAATTGTTAAATGACCGGTGCCTGATGTCATTCTGAACGCAGTGAAGAATCTCAGTAAATAAAATCCACTGGCTCCTTCGGGATGACATCAATTCATCGGTTTATCGATTTATCATATTATCATATCATCAATAAAACCATTATTTATGGACTCAAAAGTGCCTTATTTAAATATTACCGATAAGCAATATAAACTCATAGGATTAACGTGGGGATTTATATTTACGGCTTTTTTTCATTATTATTATACTTTTGGTAATGAGCAGTATAGTATAGTCAAAACTTTTATTTCCGGTGATTTTGCCCTAAAAGCTACTTTGGGAATGGTAGCAGGTTATATAGTCAGTTACTATATTTTACGTTATATCAACCGGTAATATGTAACTTTATACAAAAAGTCTTATTCAACGTTGGATAAGACTTTTTTTGTATAAAAATAAAATTTGTTTATAACTCGATTAATATCGGGCAATGATCTGAGTGTTTGGCTTCGGGCAAGATAATACTGCGTTTAATGTCATTTTGCAATTCGGGGGTTACCATATGGTAATCGATACGCCAGCCTTTGTTGCGTTCTCGCGAACCTGCGCGATAACTCCACCATGTATATTGATGCGGATGCGGATTAAACTGTCTAAAACTATCGACAAAACCACTCCGAATAAAATGGCTGAGCCAAGCCCGTTCTTCAGGTAAAAAACCCGAGGTGTTTTTTAATCTTACCGGATCATGAATGTCAATGGGTTGGTGACAAATATTATAATCACCGCTAATAATCAGTTTGGGAATGTCTTTTTTAAGCTGATTGGCATAAACCAAAAAATCATCCATATACCGGAATTTGAATTGCAACCGCGCATCATTGGTACCACTGGGCAGATACATACTCATAAATGAAAAGTCGTCAAAATCAGCCCGTATGTTACGTCCTTCAAAATCCATATAGTCAATGCCCGTTCCAAACACAACCTGTTTTGGTTTTACTTTGGAAATAATGCCGGTACCACTATAACCCTTTTTTTGTGCCGGAAACCAATATTGGTATATGTAGCCGGCTTCTTGCAATGCTTTGGTGTCAATCTGGTCTTCTTGGGCTTTAATCTCTTGAAAACCTACCACATCGGCATTTACTTGCTGTAACCAGTCAACCAAACCTTTACGCATGGCAGCCCGAATACCATTTACATTGTAAGAAACTATTTTCATCAATACTTATTTATAATTATTATTTTCAAAAGCTGTTCCTACAACCACCAAATCGGCACCGGCATTCCAAGCTTGTAATACTTGTTTTTTGTTTTTAATACCTCCACCTACAATTAAGGGAATGTCAATTATTTCTTTGACTTTTTTTATCATTTGTAAAGGCACCCGTTTTTTGGCACCACTGCCCGCTTCTAAATAAATAAGTTGTAACCCCAACATTTGTCCGGCTAAGGCTGTAGCTACGGCTAAATCGGGCTTATTGCGCGGAATAGGTTTTGAATTGCTAATGTATTCTACGGTTGTTGTGCGACCATTTTCTATTAAAATATATCCGGTAGCGATGGTTTCTAACCGGCTATGATATAATCTGGGCGCCGCTTCTACTTGTTTGCCTATTAAATACTCGGCATTGCGTCCCGAAATAAGGCTGAGCAATAAAATAGCGTCTGCTTGTTTACTGATTTGCGAGGTATTTCCCGGAAAAATAATAACAGGTAATTGACTGTATTTTTTAAGTTTTTTAACCACCTTTTTAAAATGCCCCCGACTAAGAAAACTACCGCCAACAAAAATATAATCGGCTTGGGTTTGCGCAATATTTTGGACTAATTCCGGTATGTTTTTTAATATAATCTTGTCCGGATCGACTAAAATAGCCAATAATTTACGTTGGTTCTTTTGATGTTGGATAAGATCGGAGTAAATAGTCATTTTTTAATTTGTTTTTGCATAACCGCTCGATACCAATCGGTACCTAAGGTAAAATATTTTTCTTCTAAAGGTATAAAACCTTGTTGTTTTAAAATAAGATCTTGACGCCGGGTCAAGTTGCAGCCATCAGCAAAAGGTCGCCATACGGGATTGACCAATTTTTGAAACTTACCATACAAAGTATTACCCGAATGGATATGTTCCAGCACCAAAAGTCGTCCGGCATCATTTAGTAACCGGTGATACATCCGTGCCGCTTGTTCCGGATCATCAATGGTGCATAGCACCAACATAGAAGTGATAAAGTCAAATTGCTCCGGTAATCCGGTTAGTGTTTTAAGGTTTTCAATGCCGGTATTAAAAACTTTGATGTTGGGATATGGTTGGGCTGCTTTAAGGGCACGTTTGTACATAGGCACTGAAGGCTCTATGGCATAAACTCTTACATCTTTGGGATACAGCGAAAAATTGACACCGGTACCGGCACCCACTTCCAAAACTACACCGGATGTTTGTTGTAACAAATAACGCCGGTGGTGTATCAACACTTTTTCTAAAGACCGCATAAACGGATCGTAAAAAGCGGCCATTACTTTTTGATATTGCTGGCGTATCAATATTTTGAAATTTCGTTTTTAAATTCGTTTAATACTTGTTCAATGGTTTTCTTCGCAAAAGCCGAATCGGTATCATATTTAGGATAAGCCGGTTTTTTTTCGGGAAACAGTTCCATAAACAAGGTTTGAGACGGGAAAGCAAATTCCACTCCTAAGGCATTGGCCAACTCTAAAATACCCAATAATAAAATATGGCGTCCGTGCATTTCTTGTGCATAATCGTTGGTCATAAAATAGACATTGAGCAGTATATTTAAAGACGAATCGCCATAGTCAATAAATTCGACATTATATGGCACCGAATTGTAAGGTGTATAATTGGAATAATTACGCGTAGTAGGGTGTAGTTCAATAATTTTTTTTACCCCTTCGACAAAAGCTTCTATTAATTCAGGCGGCGTGTCGTACCGGATACCCAAAGTGGTTTGATAGCGACGGTAAATCCGCTTTCCGAGATTATTTACGGCTGCTTCGGCCAGTTTACTGTTAGGTATCTTAAATACGGACGTGTCGGCTGCTCTGATTATAGAAGACCTAAATCCGACTTCTTCTACACTTCCCTGCACATTATCGACAATAATCCAGTCACCTATTTTAAAAGGTTTATCGACAAAAATCATTAGCGTACCAATTAAATTTTTAACCGTATCTTGAGCAGCCAGACCAACTGCTAAACCTCCTATGGAAGCACCTGCCAGTATGGCTTTGGGGTCGGCTCCCATAATAATCAGTATTTTAAACAAACCAAATAAAATTACCAGACCTTTGAGCGAATTTTTTAGAATAGGCACCAATTGATCATCGAGCAGATTTTCGGTTTGAGATACTTTGTGTTTATAAATGGCTATAATAACATCTACCAGTTTTAAGAATACAAAAATCCAAAAAACTATTTCGGCAAAATTAAGTGAGGATAAAATCCAATTGCTGAACTTTTGCCCCAAAAGTAAATACGGAATAAGCAACTCCATTACATAAATACCGAAAATGTAAGATAACGGATGTGAAAACTGTAACAAGCGTTCATCCAAATTCTCAATAGGCAGTTTGGTAAAACGCTGCTTGATAAAATGCAATAACCAAAAAAGTATTTTTTTGAAAAAAATATGCAGAAAATACGTTAATACAATTGTCAGAATAAGTCCTAACCATTGCCAAACAGCCAATCCCAAAAACTTTTCTTTAAGATAAGCCGGCACATATTTATATATTACTTCGGCTCCCAAGGGATAAATTTGCTCGTATAAATAATCTATTTTAGCCACCGTGCTTTTAGAGTAATACCATTTATCGCCGTATTTTTCCAATGATATATCAGGCAAGCGGTATGGAAAAGGTTTATATGCATGTTTGGGAATGGGAAAATTAACCGAATCTATATAATTTGGATTATTGGGAATATTGTTATAGTCAATAAACAGACCCTTTCCTTCGTATATATATTTTAGTCTAATGACTTTGGCTTGTGCCTCTTGTAACGGCAAGCCATAAATGGTTTTGGCTGCAGCCTCGGGATGGTAACTTTGTGGTTCCAAATTGTGAAGATGCGTAAACATGGTACTTCTGGGCGTAGATAAATCAACCACTTGCGCCTGCATGGCTAAGGGTAATAAAACTAAACCTAAAATAAGACCGGAAATAAAACGTATCTTCTTCATTATTATTAATTTATTATGTATCAAAATTAATACCCTCCTTGTCCTTCACCACCATCAGCTATGGCTTTGGCAGATGAAGTGCCGATGCGTTGCACACCCATTTCAATCATTTTTACGGCTTCATCATAATTACGAACTCCGCCGGCTGCCTTAACAGGTAAAGGATCGGCATATTGAAGCATTATTTTTATAGCTTCGGGCGTGGCACCATTGGGCTTACCATCTTCTGTTTTGTAAAAACCGGTTGAGGATTTGACAAATACATTTTTAGCCTTTTCCAAACCTAATGTTTGCACAACGGTATCTCTAATGAGCTTGGTCAATTCCGCTATTTGATCAGGTGTCAAAGCGGCCACTTCTATAATCCATTTGGCAACTTTACCGTTTTTAATAGCCAATAAAGAGCCTTCAAAAACTTCTTTTTTGACCAAGTTCAAATTACCTTTTTTAAAAGCTTCGTAATTGACTACAAAATCTAATTCGTCAGCGCCATCATTGATAGCTTGTTGTGCTTCGGCTAATTTCAATTTATAATTTAAAGTACCTTCCGGAAAACCAATAACGGTCCCTACTTTTACATCTGCTCCGGCTTGGTCTATCATCTTACGCGCGAGTTTGACATAATTGGGACGTATCATAACCAAATAAAAGCCGTTATCAATAGCCTCTTTAATAATTTCTTTAACTTTTTGGGTTGTTTCTTCCTCGCTGATACCGGCTTGTTCCGGTGTTTTTAAATATGTACTGTCCAAATATTTTTTAATTTCCATATCCGTCTGTTTTTCTTGTGACAAATTTAAGCATAAAAAAGCAAAGCCGGATAATTTTTAAAAATTATCCGGCATAACTTCTTATTATTTTATATTTTATTCTTCTACTTTAAAGATAATAGGTAATGTGTAAGTTACTTTAACCGGTCTGTTTCGCTGTTGACCGGGTTTCATTTTAGGTAATTTGGCAATTACACGTTTGGCTTCTCTTTCCAAATCTTTATATTTTGAACGTGCCTTAATATTGGTAACTCTTCCGTCTTTACCTATGGTAAACATGGTTAAAATTTTAACACGTTCACCGGACAAACCTAAATCCGAAGCAATATCGGTATTAAAGTTGCGGCCAACAAATTTTTGTATTTTTTTACTCATACAATCTTTTAGTGCCTTACCTTTTTTGCCCTCACAACCGGGATAAATAGGTGGATTTTGAATAAATTGGAAAGCTACTTCAACATCAGGTTCTTCTACTTCTTCGGTTTCAATATCCTCTACTTCCTGTATTTCTTCTTCATCATCCGTTTCGGTAGAAGCCACCACATCTTCCTTAACATCTTTTTCGTCTTCAACCACTTCAATTTCTTCCGGAGGTGCTACTTGTTTTGGTGGCGGTGGCAGTTTAATATCTTCTACATTGACTTCTAAGGTTTCATCTTCTTCGTCGCCTTGTAAATTCAGTTTATCAATATCAATGGCTTTTTCGTAAGTTTTAAGTTCAATTAATCGCCATGATGTAAATAATACCAAAACCAGTCCTATCAAAAGAAAAGTCGTGCTATAATTGTTCAAATTCGCTCTCGGTGATTTTTTTGGTTTCATATAAATCAATTTTATTATTAAATGTTGAAAATCAATAAATTAGCTTGTTTGTTAAAATTCTTTTTTTTAAAAAAAACAAAAGCAAACTCGGTTGATAATAATTTTTGCTAATATATAAAATATTTTTTTACAGACACAAGATATTTAAAGGCTATCTAATGTAATACCAAATACAAATATAAATTAATCCAATAATTTTGTTTCTTTTTCACTTACTCTGCGTCAAAAAACAATTTTTGAAGATAGTTTAATTATTTTATAATCAGCCAATTATATCTTTTTGAAGTTTTGTTATATCGATGTCACGTTATATTGTATCAAATTAAGGAATATTAAGGTATTTATGTGTTTGCAATGAAATACGCCATTTAGGATGAGACTCGACATAATTAATGATTAAAGGCGTCATTTTATTCCTCTGCGACCATTCTGGTTGTAAATAAAGCCGGACTGTTTCTGATGAAATTTTTGAGGCTTGTTGTTCGGCAAAGGTAAAGTCCGTTTTATTAAAAACAATCACTTTCAATTCATCTGCCAAATCGTAAAAAACAGGTTTTGGATGTTCGTTTTTTTTGGGAGACAAACAAATCCAATCAAAATGCCCGCTAACATCTCCCGTTCCCGAAGTTTCCAAATGTATAATTTTACCGGCAGCTTTTAACCGGGCGGTCAAATAATCGAGATTGTATAAGGTAGGTTCTCCTCCGGTTATAACAACGGTTTTTATATGATTCGGGATTAATTGTATAACCTCGTCTATGGCTTTGAGTTGGTGCAAGTCAGGATTCCAGCTTTCTTTAACATCACACCAATGACATCCCACATCACAACCCCCGATTCTAATAAAAAAAGAAGCGGTTCCTGTATGGTAACCTTCACCTTGAATGGATAAAAAATATTCCATCACAGGTAAAAAACGTCCTTCATTATCTAATATATTCTGCTTCATAAATATAGAATAAGCCTGCAAAAATACACATTTTTTTAGTAACCGGCCTCACGGTTAAAAGCCGTTTTGTTTTAATTATTATATGGTTTTTAATAAAATTTATAAATTATTCTTATTTATTTGATTTATATGAAGCCAAAATATATGTGATTGATAAAAATAACACAAGCATTTTATCAACTGACTAATATTCATATATTTGCATTGCATTATTAAAAATAAAATCGACCTATGAGATTATCATTTATTTTTTCATTGTTTTTGGCTGCAATGATCAGTTTTAACACAACTGCCCAAAATAAGCCAAGTTTAATCATTACATCAAAACCGGTCAAATATGTGCCGGCCTTAAGTAGTATGTCCCATTTGGAAAAACCGGTTCAAAAAGGAGAAGTCAATCCTAAAAGACATGCCGGTCAAAACATAGTAATTCCGGGCAAGGGTTTACCCAAAGGTATTGACCCGCTTATTCAAACGCAAAGACGGGCTTTGTCGCATCCGGCGCAAAATCCGTTGTTGACTTTTGAAGCAGCCCATGATGGGGCTACACCCTCCGATCCTACAGGAGCTGCAGGACCCAACCACTATGTCATGGCTTATAACACCGCTTTTAAGATTTTTGACAAAAACGGTAATGTGTTGGTTGGTGAGACCGCTTTAAGTAACTTATTCCCCGGTCATAACAGCGATGGCGATCCTATCGTATTATATGACCAGTTTGCCGATCGCTTTTTGATTACCAATTTTGATGTTTCCTCTACTCCCAATAAGCTTTTGGTAGCTGTCAGCGAAACTTCCGATCCGGTAAATGGCGGTTGGTATATCTATCCTTTTGAAATTCCCGGCACTTCATCCAATAATTTTATCGATTACCCTAAATTTTCAATTTGGAGTGACGGCTATTATATTACCGCTAATAAAGATTCCGGATCTGCCAGCACCAGCGAAGTAATTTATGTAATGGAAAGAGACCAAATGATTAATGGTAACCAAGCGGCTCAATTAGTCGGTTTTTCATTACCCGGTATTACCACCAACGGATTTTACTCTCCTTCCGGTTTCAATGTTAACGGCAACCAATTACCGCCTGCGGGCAATGCTCCTGTGGTATATTTGCAGGATGATTCATGGTCCGGTGTCAATCAGGATCATTTAAAAATATGGAATATCAATGTAGATTGGAATACACCGTCCAATTCTACCATTAGCAATCCACAAGAAATAAACACAACGGCTTTTAACTCGGTTTTTAACAACGGTAGTTTTTCTAATTTGCCCCAACCTAATAATGGCCCTGACATTGATGCATTACAAGCCACAATAATGTTTATGACCAATTACCGCCGTTTTTCCAATTATAATTCGGTTGTATTGAATTTTGTAGTCAATACCGATAATCAAGGCAAGGCGGGTATCCGTTGGTATGAACTTCGTCAAGACAATGACGGAGAACCATGGTATATATATCAAGAAGGAACATTTATAGACCCTAGTAATCATAACACCTTTGCCGGCAGTATTAACATGGACAAGTTTGGCAATATAGGTTTGGGTTATACAATAGTTGACTCCGATCAAGTTCCCGAACTACATTTTACCGGACGTATGGCTGCCGACCCCCTTAATCAAATGACTATTACTCCCACCACCATTGTTCCGGGAGTAAATGCAGACCCGTCATCCAGATATGGCGATTATGCCCAACTGACTGTTGACCCCACTGATGGTAAAACCTTTTGGTTTATCAGCGAATATTTTACCAATCAAGGTCGTGCCGATCAGGTGGCAACATTTAAATTTGCATCGGATTACAACTATGATATTGGTGTTTCTAATATTACGGCGCCCACAACAGGTATATTAAGCAATAATGAAACCGTAAGTATTACTATCAGTAATTACGGCTTGCAGTCCGTTAGTAATTTTAGTGTCAGTTATCAGATAGACGGTGGTGCCATGGTTACCGAAAATTTTACCGGCACGATAGCTCCCGGAAATATGGCCAACTATACATTTGCTACAACAGCGGATTTATCTACGGTAGGACATACTTATAACATTACGGCTACAACAGCCCTGACCAATGATCAAGATAATACTAATGATTCGGCCAGTGTATCCGTGACCAATTTATATCCGAACGACATGGGTATTACCACTATTTTAGCACCCATGAGCGGTGAAAACTTAAGCAATGCGGAATCTGTTCAAATTGAAATTACCAATTTTGGTGGTGCCACACAATCTGATGTCCCCGTTTCTTACACATTAAACGGCACTACCGTCAATGAAGTAGCCGCAGGGCCTTTTGCGCCAAACAGTGCTACTATATATACTTTTAGTCAAACCGGAGATTTTTCAGCCATAGGAGACTATAACTTAAGTGCTTCAACCCATTTGGCCAATGACAGTGACCCGTCTAATGATGCCTTTTCAACGGTTATATCTCACACCATGTGTCAACCGGCTTCCAACTGCAGTTATGGTGACGAAATAACCAATTTCCAATTTGGCACCATAAATAACAACTCAACTTGTAACGGCACCGGCTATTCCGACTTTACCAATATGTCAACCGATTTAACGGCCGGCAATACCTATGACATGACTGTCACCGTAGCATATTCAGAAGAACATTTTACCGCTTGGATTGATTTTAATGATGATTTCTCTTTTGATGCCTCTGAAAAAATTGTTCCTGACTATGAGTTTGGCGCCGGTAGTAGTGGATCAGGCAATTTTTCCAATACTTTTTCTATAACCATAGATGCCAATGTCAATCCGGGAGAGCATTTGATGCGTATAAGAACCAATTGGAGAGATGCTGTGCCAGATGCCTGTTCCGATGTAAGCTATGGCGAAACCGAAGATTATAAAGTAAATATTTTGGGATCTAACGGAATTGATGTTTTTGAAGGCAATCATATTAACCTGCAAACCATTGACAATAACCATTTTATAGTAACACTCAACAGTCCCAAATATAAAGAACAACTAACATTACAAGTATTTACAATGGGTGGCAAGCAAATTGTTTACCATCCGTTAAAAAATATTGACGGCAAATACTCTTATGATTTGAATATGCAGTATGTTGCAAAAGGTGTTTATCTGTTAAAAATAAGCAACTCACAAGTAAGTAAGATTACTAAAATTATTGTAAAATAATAAAGAAATATCTGACAATAATAAAATAGCCGGCGTAAGCGCCGGCTATTTCTATTCTAAAGATGTTAAATTTATTAAGCTTCTTCACCAACCAATTGACTGATGGCTTTGTCAAATACTTCAAAAGGTGCCACACCTACTTGGCGGCCAATGGCTTCTCCGTTTTGAAATACCAAAATAGTGGGAATATTACGCACACCGTATTCGGCGGCATATTTTTGTTCTTTATCCACATCTACTTTGGCTACTACAATTTTATCACCGTATTTTTTTTCCAATTGATCCATTACGGGAGCAACCATTCTACAAGGGCCACACCATACAGCCCAAAAATCTACAATAACGGGTTTATCCGATTTTAAGACCACATCTTCAAAAGTGTTATCTGTAACTACTACTGGCATATCTTTCTAATTTTTAATGATTAATACAAATTTTGCTGCAAAAATAAACAATATTTTCATACCTGCAACAGCTAAAATCATACCAAAAAATTATGAGCATATCAGATAATTTTATATAAAATCAATTTATAAAATAAACCAAAATATTTTGCATATCGTTTTGGTATAATAAGCTTAATGCTATATCATCTCTTTATAAATAAATTTTATAGAATTTGCTTATAAAAAAACCGGTAATTGTTTACCTTGCTTTAAATCATTTGTAAGATGAAAAGAATATTCTCATATACATTATTATTAATAACCTTGGCTTGTCAAACTCAAAAAAAAACCGGTATGCCTGAAGAACAACCCTATAAATATACCAACAAACTCATACATGAAAATAGTCCGTATTTGCTACAACATGCCCACAATCCCGTCAATTGGCAACCTTGGAGTGATAAAGCCCTGAAGGAAGCTCAAAAACAACAGAAATTAATTATTATAAGTATTGGCTATGCAGCCTGCCATTGGTGTCATGTAATGGAACGTGAAAGTTTTGAAGACACTACCGTAGCCAAAATCATGAATGCCTATTTTGTTCCTGTAAAAGTTGATCGTGAAGAACACCCCGATGTAGACAAGATATACATGAGTGCCGTGCAACAACTTACCGGCCGTGGCGGTTGGCCGCTCAACGTTGTAGCCTTACCCGACGGGAGACCGGTTTGGGGCGGCACCTACTTTCCAAAAGATAAATGGCTCTCGGCATTAAAACAGATTGCCAATCTGTGGCAAACCAATCCTGAAAAGCTTTACCAAGTGGCCGGTCAATTGGCAAAAGGCATTAAAGCCGCCGAAATCATACAACCCAACACCAAAACCTCTAAATTTAACAAGGAAACCATTCGCAAAGCTCTATCCTTTTGGAAGCAATATAAAGACAACACCTATGGTGGTTTTAGACGCGCCCCAAAATTTCCAATGCCCGCACAATACCAATTTTTATTACGAGCCGGTTACCAACTCAATGATTCTGAAATTAACGATTTCGTTAAACTGACTTTGGACAAAATGGCGCAAGGCGGTATTTACGATCATATTAATGGCGGCTTTGCCCGCTATGCCACCGATGTCAAATGGCATATCCCTCACTTTGAAAAAATGCTGTATGACAATGCACAGCTGGTCAGCCTATATAGTGATGCTTATAAAATATATCATTTGCCTGCTTATAAAAAAGTAGTGGAAGAAACCTTAAACTTTGTAGCCAATGAGTTGACAGATACTACCGGTGCTTTCTATTCTTCTCTGGATGCCGACAGTAACAATGCCCAAGGCCATTTGGAAGAAGGTGCTTATTATGTGTTTACCAAAGATGAATTGCAAAAGGTTATTGGTGTTGATTACCCTTTATTCAAAGAATATTACAATATCAATCATTATGGCGAATGGGAAAACGGCAAATACCATTTGATAAAAAAAATGTCGGATGAAGCTTTTGTCAACCAATACAACATTTCTTTAGCCGGTTTAGAACGAAAAGTTAAAGAATGGCGACAAAAATTGCAAAAATTACGCAGTAAAAGGCCCCGTCCGCGTTTAGACGATAAAAGTCTGACCTCGTGGAATGCTTTGATGCTAAACGCCTATGTAGATGCTTATAAGACTTTTGGCAATGAAAAATATTTGGCTGTTGCTAAAAAAAATGCGGACTTCCTTTTAAAAAAACAGCTTAAACCCGACGGCAGTTTATACCATACTTATAAAAAAGGTCAGAGTCGTATTGATGGTTATTTAGACGATTACGCTTTTTTAATCAAAGCTTTAATTAATCTGTATGAAGCCACAGGGACGGAAGAATACCTCAGCCAAGCCTTGTCGCTGATGCAATATGTAGAAAAGAATTTTTTAGAAAAACAATCCGGGCTGTTTTATTTTACACATCATAACAAAACGGATTTGATAGCACGTCCAATGGAAACCACAGATAATGTTATTCCGTCATCTAATGCCGTTATGGCCGAAAATGTATTTAAACTGGGACATTATTACGAAAAACCTGCTTATATCAAACAAAGTAGGGTAATGATACAAAACATGAATCCGGAAATAAACCGGTATGCACCGGGATACTATCAGTGGCTCAACAATATGCTCAATCACATAGGATCATTTTATGAAATAGCCGTAACCGGCCGGCAAGCAGCTGTGCAGGCCGCCAAATTATTCCGGTATTACATTCCTAACCAAGTGACTGCCCGGACTGAAAAAACTTCCGGACTGCCACTTTTAAAGGACAGATATGTGCCTGACCAAACCCTAATTTACCTTTGTGTAGACCAGACTTGCCAACGTCCGCAAACAAATGTTAAAGAAATTGTAAAAATTATCAAGGTAAAATTGTGAGTTTTATCATTTTATTATATCTTTGCGGGATAAAAAATATATTTAAGTTATGAAAAAATTAGGATTATTATTATTAGCCGTTATGATGATTAGTTTATCATCTTGCGGTGGCGACGATGCCAAAAAAGCAAAAGAAGGTGCAGAACAAGCTGTTGAAGCTACTAAAGACGCTGCCAAAGAAGCCGGCGATGCTGTAAAAGATGCTGCCGAGAAAACAGGTGAAGCTGCCAAAGAAGCTGTTGAAGCTACTAAAGATGCTGCTGAAAATGCAGTTGACAAAGCTAAAGATGCCGTAGCCGGTGCCGATGGTAAAACTTTATTTATGAACAATGGCTGTATAGCTTGCCACCAAATGGATAAAAAAACCGTTGGCCCTGCTGTTAAAACTATTGGTAAAGCTTATGCCGGTAAAAAAGATGATTTGATCAAATTTTTAAACGGTGAAGGTAAAGCTATTGTTGACCCTGCTCAATTTGCTGTAATGCAACCTAACATTGCCACTACCAAAAAATTAAAAGCCGAAGAAAGAGCAGCATTAGCTGACTATTTCTTAAATGCAAAATAAGAGATAAATTCAACAAATCTTTTAAAAAGCTGTCCATTAGGGCAGCTTTTTTTGTTTATAAGTAATTGTCAGTTATTGTAAAATTGACACAATAAGCATTGATTTTTTAGTAATTTAACAATATACCCCCTGATAATTATTTGAATTCACAAGAATATTGTTTATTTTAGCCTTTTAACCAAAAAACTTAACTATGAAAAAAATTACTTACGCAAGTTTGGTCATTTTCTTGCTATTATTTTCAGCTTGTCAAAAAAATGAAAAAACAGACTTAGAAAATAATATCAACCAACCCCAAGAACCGCAAAAACCCATGACCGGTAAAGAAGTGGCTGATTATATCGATCAAACCTATCAACTCAACAATGGTTTTGATTGGTCTATGGCTGACAACTTAGCATTATGGAGTGCCGCCTTATCAGGCCAAAACATAATTTCTATCGGTATTGGTAAAGACACCGGCAAAAGTTCCAACCGCCCCGATGTCAAAGCTATTTTAAATACTTTAAGCAACATTGAAGGCAAAGCCGTATCAGATATCTTAATTTATCAAGACAACGACTTACATTATGTCGATGTATTGGTGACAAAACTTGAAAGTATTGAAGCCTTAAAACAAAGAAAAGATCTCCGGTATGTAGAACCTACCGGATATGATTATTTTGCTTATGTCGAAACCAAAAGCAACTCCGGTTGCAGCACCGGTTCGGATTATATTTCTTCTGCAGATTACG
>JAMOMQ010000173.1 GCA_027066995.1 Flavobacteriales bacterium | reverse complement strand
CCGGCAAATTTAGAATTTGAAATCGTTACATAAGTATTTTCCAAATTTACCGTTTGTCCGTTTATAATCATTTGTAGAGGGTAAGATTTTAAGCGGATAAGATTCAATAAAACCCCTAAGATGTAGGCAAAATCGCCTAAATATTTATATTTTACTTCGGTTAGTGTAACATCGGTTGTAAAACCGAAACCTGTCATGTTGATAAAGTAAAATTGATGACCGGTAGTTGTAACTTGCCCAAGATCGAAATGCTTAATATAACCTTGTCGTATTATCTTAACAAAATTTTCTAAACTATTGGTATCAGGACTGACATCTTTTGATAATGAATTGCCTGTACCTACGGGTAACAAGCCAACCGGAATTTGGCTGTCCAAATGATGACGCACATAAGCATTAACGGCATCAAACATACTCCCATCTCCACCGGCAATTATTAATACTTTATAGGATGAAAGGTCAATTTCAGACAATATTTTTGTGCCATGGTGGGGATATTGTGTCAATATTATATCGGCATCAATTTTATAAGTATCAAATAGTTTTTTGACCAGCCCCAACTGTTTGCCGGCTTTTCCGTTACCGGCTTTAGGATTATAAATACACAGTGCTTTCAATAAGTTATACTTTTAATCTTTATAACCGAAACGACGCAATTGGTCGGCTTTTTTGCGCCAATCTTTGTTAACTTTTACATAGAGTTCCAAATAAATTTTTTTGCCGAAAAACTTTTCTAAATCTTTGCGGGCTTCTGTGCCAATGCGCTTAAGTCCGGCGCCTTTATGACCTATAATTATACCCTTTTGCGAATCGCGTTCGACATAAATAATGGCTCTAATACGTATTTTATCATCCTGTTCAATAAATTCTTCGGTTTCAACTTCTACCGAATAAGGAATTTCCTTTTTATAGTGTTTCAGTATTTTTTCTCTTATTTTTTCATTGACTATAAACCGTTCCGTTTTATCGGTTAATTGGTCTTTGGAAAAATAAGGTGGTGATTGGGGCAGGAGCTCCAAGATACGGCCAAACACCTGATTGATACCAAAACCATGTAGGGCAGAGATGGGAAAAATTTCGGCATTAGGCACTTTTTCTTGCCAATATTTAATCATATCTTCCAGTTTTTCTTGATCGGTTTGATCCACTTTATTAATCAGTAATAAAACAGGGACTTTGGCATTGGCTATTTTTTTAAAAAACTGTTCATTTTTCAAATCCTTTTCACCGGCTTCAACCATATATAAGAGCACATCGGCATCTTCAAATGACTCTTTGACAAAATCCATCATGGCTTCTTGCATTTCGTATGCCGGCTTGATTATACCCGGGGTGTCCGAAAAAACAACTTGGTAATTATCGCCATTGACAATACCTAAAATACGATGCCGCGTGGTTTGTGCTTTGGGTGTGGTAATGGCCAAATCTTCTCCAACAACTGCATTTAAAAAAGTCGATTTTCCTACGTTAGGGTTTCCTATAATATTGACAAATCCTGCTTTGTGTTTAGATTGGTTTTCTTTTTTTTCTTCTAATTTATTTTTCATATTTATTTTGTTTTTATGGCGTGAAGGTGTAAAGGCATAAAGGCATAAAGGTGTAAAGGTGTGAAGGTGTGAAGGTGTGAAGGCGTGAAGGTTGTTATATTTATTTTTTATTATAATCCGGGGCTTAAATCCTTATTCCCTTAAATTCCCTAAAACCTTATTCCCTTAAACCCTTAATTCCTTATTTCCTTGAATCCTTACTTCCTTGCATCCTTATTTCCATAATTACTATTTTTATTTTTATAAACAGAACTTTTAGCTTTCATCATAATTCGTTTTATTTCATTTGCTTCTATTAACAATCTGTCTAATTCATTAATATTATCGGACAATTTAACATCTTTAATCAATTCAAGCCAATATTCAGTTTCATCACTTTCCTCAACTACAATGCACATTTTGCTATAAAATTCCTTTTTAGATCGAGAAACACTGGCAGCTCTGTAATTAGCACCGGTTGATGTTGCTGATTTTACCAACTGGTAAATAATAACATTTGATGCAGCTCCTTTTTCCAAAGTATTACAAAAAAATATAATATCCTTTGCAAACCGTTTCGTTCTATCCTGCATTTGTTTTATGTATGCTATTTTATCCTTATCAAACATAAGTTTATTATAAATATATATCCTTAATTCCTTAAATCCTTAATTCCTTAAATCCTTAATTCCTTAAATCCTTAATTCCTTAAATCCTTAAATCCTTAAATCCTTAATTCCTTAAATCCTTAATTCCCTGAATCCTTAAACCCTTAAACCCCTCATCCCTTAAATCCTTATTTCTTTTTCCGCAATTCAAAATTTTGTCCCAAATACACTTTACGCACCAATTCATCGGCGGCCAGTTCTTCGGGGGTTCCATGCTTGAGTATTTTTCCTTCAAACATCAAATAGGTTTTATCCGTAATAGCCAAAGTTTCTTGCACATTGTGATCGGTAATTAAGATGCCAATATTTTTGTCTTTTAGGTGTGCCACAATCTTTTGAATATCTTCTACGGCAATAGGATCAACACCGGCAAAGGGTTCATCAAGCAAGATAAATTTAGGATTTGAAGCCAAGGCACGGGCTATTTCCGTTCGACGGCGTTCGCCACCGGATAACAACTTGCCCAATCTTTTTCGTTTTTCTGTCAGTCCGAATTCTTCGAGCAAACTTTCTAATTTTTTCTTTTGTTCTTGTTTAGACAAAGGGGTAAACTCCAGGGCGGCTTTAATATTGTCTTCGATACTTAAATCGCGAAAAACCGAATTTTCTTGTGCCAAATAACCAATCCCGAGTTGAGCCCGTTTATACATAGGGTAGTCGGTAATATCAAGATTATCAAGGTATACGTGACCACTATTGGGTTTGATCAATCCAACGATCATATAAAAAGTAGTTGTTTTACCGGCACCATTCGGTCCTAGCAAACCGATAATTTCTCCTTGATTAACTTCCAGAGAATTACCGCGCACCACTTCTTTTGATCCGTATTTTTTGACAAGATTTTCGGCACGTAGTTTCATAATAATTTAATTTTCAATGTTTTGCGTTAAATCGGTGCTATACTTTTTTCCGACAATTTTGGCCACATAAATACTCACTTCGTAAAGAAACAGCAATGGTATGGCCACTATAATTTGACTGACAATATCCGGCGGTGTAATAACTGCTGCCAATAACAAAATAATTATCAATGCATATTTACGGTTTTGTTTTAAAAAGTGATCATCTACCAATCCCATTTTGGCTAGAAAATATATAATAATAGGCATTTCAAAAACAATGCCGTTGGCCAAGACCGTTGTGCGCACCAATGAATTATAAGAGGCCAAATCTATATTGTTTTTTATTTCGCTGGTTACAAAATAATTACCTAAAAAATTGACAGACAGCGGTGTTATAACATAATAACCAAATAAAATACCTAAAATAAACAGCAAACTGCTAATGATAATAAAGCTTAATCCCATTTTCTTTTCGTTATCATATAGAGCCGGTTTTATAAATTTCCATAATTCATATATAATATAAGGAAAAGCAATAATCAATCCGAAAATAATGGAAGTCCAGATATGAGCTGAAAATTGCCCCGACATAGACCGGTTAATAATATTTATGGGAATATCTTTAATACACAGCGCTTCACTGATTTTGCAAAACATACGGTATGTAATAAAATCGGGATTTTTGGGCGCAAAAATGATTTTATCATACACATATTGGATATTGATGGCTATAATTACAGCCCCTACAGCAACAGCTATAGCCGAATGAAATAAGAATTTTCTTAAATCATTTAAATGGTCGATAATACTCATTTCCTTTTGCGTTTCCATCATAGCGTCTTTGTTAATTGATATGTTATATTTTGTTAATTTTTTTATTTTGCATTCTTCATTCTAAATAATCCCTTCTTTTAACAAATCATGCAAATGAATCATACCTTTATAATTATTATTTTCGTCAATAACTACCAGCTGACTGATATTATGTTTTTGCATTTTGTTTAGAGCATCGACAGCCAAAGCATTATGTAATATGGTTTTGGGTTGCCGGCTCATCACATCTTTGGCTTTGACACTGGCAATATCCATATTTTGTTGCAACATACGGCGCACATCGCCGTCAGTAATGATACCGGTTAAAATATTATTATGTATAATAGCAGTAGCACCCAGTCGTTTTTTGGTAATTTCAATAATGACATCTTTGATTAAATCTTCCGGTTTTGACTGCGGTTTTTCGTTATTAACAATAACATCGGCCACACGCAAATACAAGCGTTTGCCTAAAGTGCCGCCCGGATGATATTTGGCAAAATCACGATCGTTAAAACCTTTATACTCCAACAAAGCCACCGCCAGCGCATCGCCCATAGCCATTTGTAAGGTGGTACTGGTCGTAGGAGCCAAATTGTTAGGACAAGCTTCTTTATCCATGGGCGTATATAACAAATAGTCGGCATTATTGGCCAAATACGATGTTTTGTTAGCTGTTAAACCAATAATTTTATTACCAAAATTTTTTATCAACGGTATCAAAACTTTAATTTCGGGCGTATCACCGCTTTTAGACAACATCAATACCATATCATCTTTTTGAATGATACCCAAATCGCCATGAATGGCATCACTGGCATGCATAAAAACAGCCGGTGTTCCGGTAGAGTTGAGGGTTGCTACAATTTTGGTGGCTACATTGGCACTTTTTCCGATACCTGTTACTATCAAACGGCCTTTAGACGTTGCAATAAGTTCAACCACAGCAGCAAAACCACCGTCTATGCTTTGGTGTAATTGTTGCAATGCTTCTATTTCTATTTGAAGCGTTTGCCGGGCAGAATTGATGATTTGATCCTTATTTTTCAATGAATTCAATATATTTTTATTAAAGTTTAAAAAAAATAACTTATATTTGAATAAACAAACAACTATCAAATATAGCTTTAAATGCAAATTTAAGATTAAATTTTTGAAAAAAACTTTTTCATATCTTTATTTTTGTAATTTAGTATATACAATTTTGAACGATATATGACAGAAGCACAATCTAAAGAATTAAGAACGGCCCTAAAAAAATATTTCGGCTTTGACCAGTTTAAAGGCCTGCAAGAACAAGTAACAGAAAGTATCATGGATGATCATCATACTTTTGCTGTGATGCCTACCGGCGGAGGTAAGTCTCTGACCTACCAGCTACCTGCTTTGCTAAAAGAAGGCACCGCCATCGTAGTATCACCTTTGATAGCACTTATGAAAAATCAGGTTGATGCATTGCGGGGTATTTCCGAAAATCCGGGTATTGTTCATTTATTAAACTCCACATTAAACAAAAGTGAAATCCGGCAAGTAAAAGAAGACATACAAAACGGTATCACCAAATTGTTATATGTAGCCCCCGAATCTTTAAAAAAAGAAGAAAATGTTGAATTTTTACGCTCTGTTAAACTCTCGTTTATAGCGATTGATGAAGCCCATTGTAT
>JAMOMQ010000172.1 GCA_027066995.1 Flavobacteriales bacterium | reverse complement strand
TGTTGTTTCATTTTGACACGAAGTCAGTCCTAAAAGAATAACGGCTAAAAATAGATATTTCATAAATAATTTTTTCGCCAAAATAGATAATAAAAGTTTTTTTGCCAAATAAAACTTATTTTAACGTGAGTTTGATATAATAAATGATATACAAAACAGTTCAATATTTCGTTACTTTTTGGGTTTCTTATCGAACGTCCGATTGTATTATATTGATATTCAATATTTAAGCATTTTTTTTAGCAAACCCTATTTAGATATTAGTGCTTGATTATTATCTTTTTAATCCAAGTATGTTTGTCGGTAGTAATATGGATAAGATAAACACCGTTTTTTAGTGATGACACATCATAATTACCATCTATTTTACCTTTAAAATACAGTATTGACTTGCCGGTCATATTCTTGACTTGCACTTGTTTGATGGAAGTGTTTGGATTGTGCAAATTTATATGCAAAAAGTTTTTGGCAGGCACCGGATATACTTCAAATATTTCGTCTGTTGTTTTAGAAATACTTAAAGCATCTATCAATCCGTCACCATCACTATCATCACAATAATCTTGCAGTTTCCAAATGTCGGGGTTACCCCAAGTTCCGGGTTGATCGTCGGCACATTTATACTCAAATACAGAAGCGGGACGAGTAGTGATGTAGTAATCGGTAACAGCCAAATCGGGCATCATGCCCATATTTTTTTGAGCAGCGGATCCATTGCCCAAAGCTATATTTTTAGCGGCTTGATTGCCTTCAAAAACATATTCTAACATGGCATGTGCCAGCCGGTTTGAACTATATACGTCCAAGGCATCATAAGGGTTGTTATCCGCACCTGTGTAACAAGCATAGTGATTGGCTTGGTAGCTGTAATTTTCACCATTATATGTATAAGCATGATTAGGGTCATTGTCCGAAAACATGGTGATGAAATCTTTTTCCGAATCGGGTATGTTAATCAATTCATATACAGCTCTTAATGCACGCGGATCAGTATTGTAATTAGGCCCTCCGTAATGCAAATCGTCATAGCTTTGAATCATTAAAAGTTTTACATTTGGCGGATAATTTTGCAAATCGGAAGCTTCTACTAAAAATGACAGCCAAGGTGCAAAAACCATGATAAACCGGCCGTTTGCCCCCCAGTTTAATCCATTGGAATCAAAAACCTGTTGTCCCAACCAAATGGTTGAACCGCCACCGTAGGAATGTCCCATTAATCCGATTTTGGTGGTATCAATCCAATTTTGAAAATGATTAACTGCCGTTTGCATCATATTTAATGAATTTGGGTAGCTGGTGTTGATAGAACCGGGATTATAGTTGTAAATATTAACTACAGAATAACCCAGACTCGCCAAATACTTAAAGAATTTATCATAAGAATCATAGGTGCGTCCCCAGCCGGAAATAAAAAAGACAGTAGGGTTTTGTTGTGGAGCCGTGTCGGGATGATAAAAAGTAATCTGACCTTCATCAGGTACATCAATAGTTCCTTCTCTTATATAATTATAATTTCCCCATGCGCCATAATCATTGCTTATACCACCACTGTTATCCCATAAACCGGAATATAAATTTTGTGTATAAGCGTTTGAAACAACTAAGTAAAATAAAAAGGTAAATGCTAAGTTTTTCATAAGTTTTTAATAATAATTTTATATTTTTTAAAAAAAAATAAGATAAAACAAAGATACAATTTTTTTAATTAAAACCATTTTATTATGCTAGCATAGTATTTTGATAAATAATTGTTACCTTTGCAGCTATTAAAAGTAAATTGTAGTCATACAATCTAATATCATAACAATGAAAGATTTATTTGAAAAATTTAAAAACGATAAAGGGCCGTTAGGTAATTATGCCGATGTTGCCGAGGGCTATTTTGTTTTTCCTGTTTTTGAAGGACCTATTTCAAACCGTATGAAATTTAATGGTAAGGAAATGGTTACATGGAGTATCAATAATTACTTGGGTTTGGCCAATCATCCCGAGGTTAGAAAGACAGATGCCGAGTCGGCAGCCAAATGGGGTATGGCCTATCCTATGGGGGCTCGTGCCATGTCGGGACAGACAGAGAAACATGCGCAATTGGAGCGTGAGTTGGCCGATTTTGTAAAGAAAGAAAGTGCTTATCTCTTAAATTTTGGTTATCAAGGTAATGTATCTATTATTGACAGTTTGGTTACCAAGGACGATGTCATCGTTTATGATAGCGATTCGCATGCCAGTATTATTGACGGTTGCCGTTTGCATCAGGGAAAACGTTTTACTTTTCAGCATAACGATGTTGAAAGTTTGGACAAAATGTTGGAGCGAGCCACCAAAGTTGCCGAAAAAAACGGTGGCGGTATTTTGGTGATTACCGAAGGTGTATTCGGTATGCGTGGCGAACAAGGTAAACTTAAAGAAATTGTAGCTTTAAAAGACAAATATAATTTCAGACTTTTAGTTGATGATGCACATGGTTTTGGCACATTGGGAGAAACAGGTGCCGGTGCCGGCGAAGCACAAGGTGTGCAGGACGATATCGATATTTATTTCGCCACTTTTGCCAAGTCAATGGCCGGTTTTGGAGCTTTTGTGGCCGGTGATAAAGATTTGATTCAATACCTTAAATATAATATGCGTTCGCAAGTATTTGCCAAGTCATTGACTATGCCTATGGTGGAAGGTGCTCTTAAACGCTTGGAATTGTTGCGACAAAGCCCCGAATTGAAAAATAAACTGTGGTCGGTGGCCACGGCTTTACAAAAAGGTTTGCGTGATGCCGGCTTTGATTTGGGTTCAACCGATACGGTTATTACTCCGGTATATTTAAAAGGTAGTGTGCCCGAAGCTATGGTGATGGTAAAAGATTTACGTGAAAAATACAATGTCTTTACTTCCATTGTTATTTATCCGGTTATTCCTAAAGGTATGATTCTCTTGCGATTAATTCCGACAGCTGTCCATACCCAAGAAGATATTGATATCACGGTTAAGGCTTTTTCTGCTATTAGAGAAAAATTGGAATCGGGGGTATATAAACGAATTGGTGAAGAATTTATAAAAAAAATGCGCGGTTAAGTATTTTTTTCTTATCTTTGCCCTGAAAGTATTGCGAAAAACATATTTTCATAATGTGAATTTTAGGTTAACAACACACATTATCAAAGCCGGCTCAACTGAGCCGGCTTTTTGTTATTTGTTTAAGTATGAGAAGTTTGACAAATTATTCCAAATCAATTTTCGGATTACGTTTGGGTTGTATATCACTCAAATCATAACCGGAAAACTTTTTTAAATAATGTTCGATACGTGTGCCGTAAGCATCTTTCATAGTGTTTTTGCCGTAAGACCATAAAAATTGTTGAACGGCACCGGCGCCACCTAAATGAGCAGCTGCCAAAATTCCGGATTCGGTTATTTTGATACCGTTAATCCATTTACCATTGAACTTTTTTATTTCTTTACGCAAAATCCATTTGTTTTTTTCAAGATTGGCTAAAAAGGCTTTTTCTTGTAACAATGGATTATTTAAAAAACCTTTGGGTTTGACGTGAATGTTTAATTCTTTTAAAGTAGAACGGCCAAATTGATATTTGCCTAAATAACCCAAAGTATTCACTCTGTTATATTTTCCTTGCGATTCTTTAAAAGCAAGTGCTTCTTTAAATCCGACAAAATCCTTATCAACAAAAGGAATTTGAGCGGTTTTGTCCGGGCTGTTAGAGACTGATTCCGGTAATGGTATCAATTGGTTACCATGCGTTACGTGTTTGATGCGAACTGTTCTGATTGTGTGCTCATCTAATACACGATCGGCAAAGCTAACCAAACCGAAGGTCATGACAGCCAATAACAACCATTGTATATTTTTGAAATTGATTCTTTTCATATTTTTATCTTTAAACATTTAATAATATGGTCTTTCATATTATAAAAAATGCAAAAACACGGCTGCAAAGATAGTGCCATTTCTCTAATTACCAAATATTTATCGAAAAATATGAAAATTTGTCAGAAAATTTACATTGGAGCGGTCTTTTGTAACGACTGTTATTTTATAAATTTATACCAAATCGATTTATAAAATAGTCCGAAATATTTTGTCCCGAAGCTTCGGGATTTGTTTTGGTCAAGGAAAAAAACACAGTTGTAGCCGTAGCTACAGTCGTTTTGGTATTACTACCTCACTTACCGGTTTTTACTTGTGCAGTAACATTGTTAAGAATATAGCCTATTAAAATAAGCCAAAAGGGAATTGTGATAAAAAACATCCTTAAATAAGCACTAAATAAACTGCTGAATGTCAAGTATATGAAAAAAAACCGGCATAAAATTAAAATTGATTCGGGTAAAATAATTTTGTGTTTGATCCGAATGTAAAAACTGATAAACAGTAATAATAAAATGATAAGACCGGGTAAAGCTTTTATAATTACTTTTATAGTTAGTTTTTGATTAAATTGGGGATAGTTAATAAATAATCTACCCAAATTGGCTATCCAGTTTTTTAAAAATTTATCCGGATGCTTTTTTATATTTTGTAAAGCAATTTTTTTTAAGCTTTGGTCCATGGGTATGGCTGTCATTTTATTAATAATGCTATCTGCTTCCTTTTTATGATTTGGACTGTTTACTAAATATATTGGAGTCATAAATGCACCGTTTTCGTCGGCATAAGGGGTGCTCATGGTATAAAGAGACAAACTGCCGGCATTACTCCAGTAATATACCTGTCGCGTCAAGGTATAAGTATAATATGTATAAGGTAATAAAAACAGCATTGTTAAAGAAAAAATAATCATGTAATTTTTGTAAAACGGGGATCTGTTTTTTATATATAAAATTAAAATGATAAATAAAATAACAGGAACTACATACGCAAAAATAACTTTAGTGTATACTAAAATTGCCAGACTTATTGATAGTTGTAAATACTGTACCGGATAAAGATGTATTTTCCGGCCGAGTTTTACAAATATATAACTTATTAAGGCTGTTAAAAACAAAGTGAATGTTTCGGTTAATATTAACGGCAAAAAAGTGTAAACAGGATAATATAAACTCAAAAAAAGACTTAAAACCAAAGAACTTTTTTTATTTGTTACATATAATAAGGTATTATAACTTAAAACGACTGCCAAATATAGCCAAAGTGCGTTCATTAATCTCATAATGATTTCGGGTAAGTTAAAAAACAAAGGGATGGCTATCAGTGCCGGATATCCGGGGCCATTCCATAAATTAATTTCGGGTGGAGGTGGAGAGAAGTAGCCATTTAATAAATTATGAGCAAACATTATATATCTTGATTCGTCTCCTACATACTCATCAGGTTTGAAAAAGATGATGATAAATACATAAAGCAATAATAAGGGCAAAAAAAGTAAATATGGTTTATATTTGGTTTTCATAATATAAGCTACAGGCTTATTAGATCAAAATAATACTTCGGCTCAATATAAATTACCGGTAAATATTATTTCTGTTTAGATTGTTATGATAAATACGCGCATGTCTGTTATGCTGCGTTAATGTTTTGCTGAAAATATGATAACCGGGTTTATTAAAATCCGCTACAAAATATAAATAATGATGTTTCTCGGGGTTTAATACCGCTTCAATAGACCGAATATCGGGCATGGCAATAGGTCCGGGCGGTAATCCGGCATATTTGTAAGTATTGTAAGGCGAATCAACGGCTTTGTGTTTGTTTAATACCCGTTTGATTATCAAATCTTTACCGTATTGTTGCTGATAGGCATATACCACGGTAGGATCGGCTTGCAGCAACATGCCTTTTTTTAAACGGTTTAAGTAGACACCTGCGATACGGGGCAATTCCGATGATTTGGTGGATTCTTTTTGAATAATAGAAGCCAAGATGCCTGCTTCAATCGGGGTTAATCCTTGTTTTTTGGCTTGTGCTTTCCTCTTGTCATTCCAAAACTTTTGATATTCTTGCCACATTTTCTGTCTAAATTTTTTTGGCGAAGTATTATAATAAAGTTTGTAAGTATTTGGAATATACATTAAAAGTGCATTGTCCGGTGTAAAGCCTTTGGATTTAAGAAAATCAGGGTCGGTCATAGTAGATAATAAACTCAGTGAGTCGGGGGCTATTTGCCGGCTAATCCATCCGGCTAAGTCGGGTAAGCTGTTTTGGTTGTTAAACGTGACGGCTACTTCCAATTTTTGTCCAATTCGCAAACGATTAATCAATTGGTGATTGTTCATAAGATTACGAATTTCATACCGTCCCGGACGTGGTTTTTTAAAACGTTTGATTTTGGCTGCTAACTTAAAGGTTTGCGGGCTTTTGATATAGGGTTTTAAAATTTTGGTTAAACTGTCAATACCTATATTTTGAGGTACATCGATATATATTTTGTCTTTTTTTAATTGAATGTTAGGTGTAAATAAAATACTATTGACAACAAAGCTCAATGCAAGCGCCAAAATAAGTAATATTAAGATATATAAAGATGTTTTTTTCATAAAATCAAGTCTGTTTAATTAACTGATACAAAGCTTCATCTGTATAGTTATCTCCGTCAAACAACCAGTCTTTTTTGATCCCGGCCAATTGAAAGCCTGCTGTTTCAAACAACTGCACACTTGGCAGGTTGTTGACTGCAATATTGGCATACAATTGGTGCAAATATAAAATTTTAAATCCATATGCAATTACTTGTTTTAAGGCAGCTTTTGCATAACCTTTTTTGCGGTATTTATTATGAATGACTATGCCTATGCCCGCTCTTTTATTTTTTGGATCGAAATCAAACAAATCTATAAAACCGGCAAGCGTTCCGTTACCGGTTTCAATGGCAAATCTGAATTGTCGGGCGGAATAAATGTCTTGATCGGCTTTGGCTATGTATTGTTGCAACAAATGTGCCGAAAACGGCTGGTGTGTTTGGCTTACATGCCATAAATCCGTATCGTTTTCTATCTCGTATAAAAAATCTAAGTCCTTGGGTTCTAGTGCTCTTAGTTTAATTTTTGACATGCTTGGTTTTAAGTTAAATTTTTATTAAAAATGGCGTTAATTTTGCGTTAAAGATACTGACATTTTGTAAAATTGGAATAATTTTGGTATAAATATTTTTACAAATTAAAAATAGATGAAGATGAAAAAATATGTTAGTTTTATATTGATTGCTTTGGTAAGTTCCGTTTTTACACTTGCAGGTTATCAATTATTAAATAAAGACAAAACGGCTGTTAAGTCCAAAATTTTTGAACCTAATAACAGTAACGACAGCACCCGAAATTTTTTGCGACAAGTTAATTATGATAATTATGATGCTGCTACTAATAAAATCATGCCTGATTTTAGAGACGTGGTTAAAAAAACCAAAAATGCCGTAGTGCATGTGCGCAACACACGTTATGTGCAGCAATACCAGCCCTATTATTTTGGTTATCGTGAGGGACCGGTTTATAAGCAGGAGGGCACAGGATCCGGCGTTATTATTTCGCCTGACGGTTATATAGTTACCAATAATCACGTAATAAAAGATGCCAGTGAGTTGGAGGTAACATTAGATAACAAGCAAACTTATAAAGCCGAACTTATTGGTACCGATCCTAATTCCGACATAGCTTTGATTAAAATAAATGCTAATGATTTACCGTATTTGACCTTTGGTGATTCCGATGCGGTTGCACTCGGTCAATGGGTATTGGCAATTGGTAATCCTTATAACTTAGGGACTACTGTAACTGCAGGTATTGTCAGTGCCAAAGGGCGCGATTTAAAAGGTAATAAACGTATTGATAACTTTATTCAAACCGATGCCGTGGTCAATCCGGGTAACAGTGGTGGCGCTTTGGTTGATACCAATGGTAATTTAATTGGTATCAATACCATGATTTTTTCTATGAATGGCTCTTATATTGGTTATTCGTTTGCTATTCCGTCTAATATAGTTCGAAAAATTGCCGATGATATATTGGAATTTGGCAGTATTCAAAAAGGTGTTTTGGGTATTAAAGCAGCCGAACTTAACGGTGATATTGCCAAAAAACTGCATATCAATCAAACCGAAGGGGTTTATATTTATGATATAGAAAATAACACAGGAGCCGATAAAGCCGGTCTGGAGGTGGGTGATATAATTATTAGAATCAATAATATAAAAGTATCGACCATGGCCGATTTGTTAGGGTATTTAAAAACCAAACGCCCCGGCGATCAAATAGAAGTAACTATCATTAGAAACGGTAAAACCAAAACTTTTAAAATACAATTGAGTAAAAACAATGCTGCATATCTTAAAAGTTTAGGACTGTCGGTTAAGAATGTCAATAAAGATATTTTACAACGTTACGGTGTGCAAAACGGAGTATTTATTGATCGAGTAAATAATCGTTTGCTCTACCAAAACGGTATTAAACCCGGTTATCTCATTACCCGCATTAACGGACAAGATGTTTATTCGGTAGATGACATTACATCGATGATTGACAATATGAATCATAAACGTTATACCATAGAAATAGTGTCGCCGGACGGACGCACCGAAAAGTATATTTTTCAATAGTTTTGTAGAAACGTATAATAAAAGGCTGTCTTAATTTTTGCAAGACGGCCTTTTTAATTATTGTCTCATATCAGTTGCGAAGGTAAAATAACTATACCTTGGCGGTTTGGCCCCTGCGTGAGGGATGGCAGCGGTAGCGCTACGCCGGTTGGCTCGTGCCAAAACGTGCAGGCGGAGGCGACCGGAGGAAGCCCACGCACTGCCGTGTCGACCGAAGCCAACCAAGTAGCCTATAAGCGAACAGCCCGTCCCCGCCAAATGCAGACCGGCTGATTTAGCAAAAGCAGCCGCCAGACAAATTTGTGCGGGGCACGCCCTCATAAAACTTATTATTTCATCCGGTTTATTTTTGTATTTTTGTCTCACAAATTTTATTATGACGCAGACTACCAAATATATTTTATTGACCCTGCTGACCTTTGTGGTGGGTTTTGTTTTTTTACATACCGCTTATTACGAGCATACCAAAAATCCGTATGCACAGGAAATTGTGCTGATTGTATTGGGAACTATTGCTACCATTATGATTACGGCCGCTTTGATTAATAAACAAAGCGAGTTGGAACTGGATAAAGAACATCATATCAAGATATTTGAACTGAAATCGTCTATTTATTTAGGATTAATTGATTTTTTGGAGAAGATTGTGACCAAAGGACGTGTGTCTGACGATGAAATGATTTATTTAGAATTTTTGACACACAAAATTTCCATTGTGGCCAGTGATGCTGTGTTGAGAGAATATTCTCATTTTATTGACATCATAAAAAAGGCGGTGGATGATCAGTTGATTTCTGAAACGGATTTTGATAAAATTTCGGAATCGTTGGCCAAATTAACGGTGAAAATACGCATGGATTTGTTGGAAAACAAAGACGATTCTGTAGAAATTGAAAAAATCATTATGAGAAACGTTAATAAGTTTTAAAATACAAGAATTATAACAATTAATATTATTATTTTTACGCTCTAAATCAGTTTTGACTTATGGATAGAAAAGAAAAATTCATCAAGGAAATTACCGATGGTTATACCTTTAAAGACGATTCGTTTGTGATTGGAGGCGCTATGCTCGAGGGTGAAGCTATTCCCGGATTGCATGTCAAAGTGCCTTTGGCAACCTTGAACCGGCACGGGTTGATAGCCGGTGCTACCGGAACGGGTAAAACTAAGTCCTTGCAAGTGATGGCCGAACAACTGTCTGAAAAAGGTATTCCGGTGTTGTTGATGGATTTAAAAGGAGATTTGTCCGGTTTGGCCATGCCCAGTCCCGGACACCCCAAGATTGACGAGCGTATGCAAAAAATAGGTTTGCCTTTTATACCTAAAGGTTTTCCGGTGGAAATGTTATCGCTTACCGGTAAGGAAGGCGTGCAACTGCGTGCTACCGTGTCGGAATTCGGTCCTATATTGTTATCCCGTATTTTAGATTTAAATGATACCCAAGGCGGTATAGTGGCCGTATTGTTTAAATATGCCGATGACAAAAAATTGCCATTGGTCGATTTAAAAGATTTTAAAGAACTGATCAAATGGGCTACAGGCGAAGGTAAAAAGGAATTTCAAGCCGAATACGGACGATTGTCAACCGCTTCTACCGGTTCCATATTGCGCAAAATTGTAGAATTGGAACAGCAAGGTGCCGATATTTTCTTTGGAGAACCGTCTTTTGACATTGAAGACTTAATGCGTATTGATGATGATGGCCGTGGTATGATCAATATCATTCGCTTGACCGATATTCAAGACAAACCCAAACTGTTTTCAACTTTTATGTTACAGTTGTTGGCCGAAATATATGCCAAAATGCCTGAACAGGGCGATGCCGATCGTCCCGAATTAGTATTTTTTATAGATGAAGCACATTTAATATTTCGCAATGCTTCAAAAGCTTTGTTGGAACAGATTGAAGCCATTGTCAAATTAATACGTTCCAAAGGCGTTGGTATTTATTTTGTAACCCAAAATCCGCGTGATATACCCGATGAGGTATTGGCACAATTGGGTCTTAAAATTCAACATGCTTTGCGGGCATTTACCGCCAAAGATAGAAAAGCCATAAAATTGGCGGCACAAAATTTTCCCATTACCGAGTTTTATGATACCGATGAGGTGCTGACGTCACTGGGCATAGGTGAAGCTTTGGTAAGTGTGCTGGGACATAAAGGACGCCCTACACCTTTGGCTGCAACTTTGATGCGTGCACCTATGAGTCGTATGGATATTTTGACTGACGAAGAACTGCAAAATCTGATTGACAAATCTAAATTACGCAAAAAATACAGTAAAGCCATAGATAAGAAGACAGCTTACGAAATACTCAAAGAAAAAATAGAAAAAGCCGAAGAAGAAAAAGAAGAAGTAAAGAAAAAAAGAATTGAGAAAAAGAAGAAAGAAGAACCCGGAGTAATCGAAAAAGCCATGAAAAGCTCTATAGGTAAAATGATTATCAGAGAAGTCACACGTTCTTTATTGGGTGTTTTGGGGTTGCGTTCCACATACAGAAGACGTCGCAGGTAACAATAACAAATAAACGAATTAAGAAAAATATATGAAAAAAATTATCCTTACCGGTTTAATTTTGGTGGGATTGGCTGCATGTCAAACCAAAACCAACGATTTAATTATTAAAAACAAACAAGTAGATAAACTAACCGATAGCACTACGGTAGGACAAATGAAGCAATTGTATCAAAATGATTCTATTGTCAAACATACCCAAGGCGCATCGGCTTTTGAGCCTTATGACGAATATACCATCATAGATAAAAAAAGTAAAGAAGTCTTAATGGTTGTTATACCTCAAAAAATGAATGATGACCAATCAGTTATCAAACAGGTGGAGATTAAAAGTCCGCGTTTTAAAACAGAAAAAGGTGTTGGTTTGGATTCCGATTTTGGCAGTTTTAAACAAAATCATAAAATAGGCCGTATAGACGAAACCTTTAAATATATAGTGGTTTTTATAGATGATTTGAATGCCACTATTGACATGCCCAAAGATGTTTTGCCCCTTAATGCACGTAATGACAGCAGTATTAAAATTGACGAAACCTTAATTCCCGATCATTCTAAAATCAAACATTTTGTGGTGTTTTTAAACGATTGATTAGATATTTTTTATAATAACATACTTGATAGTCATAGCAGTTTTATACAAAATTGCCGTATATTTGTATATAAGTCTTTTATATGCAAAAATTTCTTGATAAAGTAGCGGGTGAAATCTTAAAATCGCCTGACTTCTATAATAAAACCATTGTTTTACCTAATAAACGTGCCGGTATTTTTCTAAAAAAAGCCTTAATAGAAAAAAAACGGCAAGCCATTTTATCGCCTCAAATACACACCATAGAATCTTTTTTGGCACAATGGGCACCTTACCAACCGGCAGACCGGTTGGTCTTATTGTTTGAGTTTTTTGAGACTTATAAATCGGTTTATGGAGACAAAGCTCAAAAATTTGATGAATTTATTCACTGGGCGCCTACCGTTTTGCAAGATTTTAACGAAATAGACAGTTTTAATGTTGATGCCAAAGCCGTGTTTCATTATATCAACGAAGTCAAAAAAATTGAAGATTGGCAACTCAAACCCGAAAACCCTAAAATAATTACCGATTATCTTAAATTTTACAGTTCTCTCTATGATTTATATACTGATTTTCAAACACGTTTGACGTCCAAAAATATTGCCTATCAAGGCATGATAAATCGTTATGTTGCCGGTCATATTGACGAACTGTCCCAACAAATAGAAACCGGTCAAATTATTTTTGCCGGATTTAATGCTCTGAATGCCACCGAAGAAAAAATTATCAAATATTTGGTCAATCAGCAAAAAGCAGAAATATTCTGGGATGCCGACCGGTATTATTTAGATGCTGACAAATCTTATTTTGAAGCCGGCCAATTTCTACAAAAACACCAAAAAGATTTTAAAGATTTTAAATGGATATTTGATCATTTTTCATCACCAAAAAAAATTGACATAATCGGTGTGCCCGGCAGCACCACCCAAGCTCAAGCTATTGCACAAATTTTAGCACAAAAAAAGCCCGATGACGGCCAATGGCAAGAGACGGCTATTGTGCTCAATGAAGATGATTTGTTGTTGCCGGTTATAAACAGCTTGCCCGATACGGTGCCTAATGTCAATATTACTTTGGGACTGCCGCTCAAACACTTACAAATAACACAAATGTTCGAATGGCTGGTCAAGTTATACCAAGAAAAGGAACAATACGGGCGATTTAACTTTGACACAATTTTAAATATTATAAAACAAGGACAGTTTGAACATATTTTAACCCCCGAAGAAAATGAAGCCAACCGTGAATTGGTAAAAAAAATGTCTCGTTTTAAATCAAAACTAATCAACCAAGATGTATGGTGGCAAACCATTGAAGATTCCGGTTCCGTTATAAAACGCTTGTTAATACCCGATTTTACCGTCGACCGGTTATTGCAATTATTTTTGGATTGGATTGACTTTTTATCCGGTAAGGCACTCAATGATATGGATAAATTGGCTTTGGTAAAGCTTGAAAAATTGTTTAAATCTTTACAAGATTTTGTGCAAAAAACCGGTGAAATAAATAATATGCGCACATTCAGTTATTTGTTTAATCAATTGCTGCATCAAGAACGTCTGGCTTTTGAAGGCGAGCCTCTACAAGGCTTGCAAATTATGGGAATACTTGAAACGCGTTTGTTAGACTACAAAAATGTCATTATAACTTCAATGAATGAAGGTGTAATACCTCAAGGAAAAAATGACCGTTCCATCATTCCATTCGAGTTAAAAAAGCACTTTGGTTTGCCCATGCACCGTCAAAATAATGCCGTTATTGCCTACCATTTTTACCGTTTGTTGCAACGTGCCGAAAATATTACTTTGATGTATAATATAGCCAATGACGGTTTTGGCGCCGGCGAACCCAGCCGGTTTATCAGCCAGGTTGAGAATGAATTAGATCCTGAAATTCATCAAATTACACATCAAATCTTGGGGTTGTCAACAAGTTTGCAACCAGTTGATTTAGAAATGGTTAAAAAAACGGATTTTGCTATCGCACAATTGGAAGCTATAGCCCGAAAAGGCTTTTCACCTTCGGCATTGACCACTTATATTCGTAATCCGCTGCGCTATTATCAAAGATATATTTTAAAACTTAAAGAGCCCGAAGAAGCCTCGGATAGTTTACCTGCCAATGTTATTGGAAATATTATACATAAAGTCATGGAAAGCTTGTATAAAAACCATACCGGCAGAATCTTGCAAGCCAATGATTTTGATGATTTTTTTAAACAATATCCTTCTTTGGCTTTGCGCTATTTTATTGAAGAAACCTTTGGTGGCGGAACGCCTGTAGACAAAAAAATGATTAAAGGTAAAAATTTGATTGTTTTTGAAATCGTTAAGAGAAACATTCAAGATTTAATACGCCTTGATCAGGCATTGGTTAAGCAAGGACACAGCTTGGAAATTGTCAGTTTGGAACAAGAGTTACGAGCCCGTTTGCCCGTGTCCCGTAGAGAGGTTTATATCAAAGGGCATATTGATCGTATTGACCGCCTGGACGGGCGATTGCGTATTATCGATTACAAAACCGGAAAGGTTGAACCCAAAAATATTCAAACGGCAAAAAATGCTGAAGACTTGTCCGGATTGTTACAAGATGAAACCACTGAAAAACTGTTTCAACTTTTAACTTATGCGTGGTTATTTTATAAACACAGCGCTTTGTTGACCACAGATTTTCCTCTAACCGCCGGTATTTTATCTACCCGTCATATCAAACAAGGATTGCTTGTCGCCAAAGTTACAGGACAACAAGATATAGATGTGTCTGTTATTAAAGATTTTGAAAATCAATTAATTAGACTGGTTGAAGAATTGTTTAATCCTGATATACCGTTTGTTGAAAAAGATAGCGCCTATTAATTTTGTCGCTGTTTATCTCTAAAAAATTGCCAAATTTCGGTTGTGTATTCTATATCGTGGTTTTGTTTGTTAAAATACTGTTCAAATAAGGCAGAATATCTTTCTCTTATGCTGGGTGCCGAATGACCTGCACCATTAATTTTGTAAAATATAACTTCCGAATTATTTTGGCCGTTTTTATAAGAATATTTTTCAACAATGCCGCCATCGTTGGGATCTAAATCAGGAAAAACCCGGTATTGAGGTTGGGTGTCGGTTTGATTAAAGTTGACCCAATAGTCTATAGTTTCAGTTACGGATATAACACTACCATGGTCGGGATTGGGCGGGTTGCTTAATAAACCGCCATTGTATGGCATATGATTGTCATCTGTAGCAAACATAAACAATATGGGTATGGGTTGCGGCGGATCATTACACTCCGAAACCGCCGGTTTTGAGGCTACAGTTGAAGCAATGGCAGCAATTTTGTCATTTAATTCGATGGCTATCCGTTGGGCCATAAAACCGCCGTTTGATAGACCTGATACATAAATTCTATTACTGTCAATGGAATATTTGGCGGATATAGTATCAATCAATGTGTCGATAAAACCAACATCATCGGCATCGGAACTGACAATACAATCGCCACGGCAATCATTCCAAGTGGGTTTGTTGTATGCTCCGTTTAATCCTTCGGGATAAATAACGATAAATTTTTCATTGTCAGCTATTTCCATCCATAATTTGAAGGGTGTTTTATGACCGCTTTCGCCGGTCATGTCTTCAATATATACACCGCCGCCATGCAACTCAAAAACAAGTGGAACATTTTGATTATCAATTCCTTTTGGTATATATATAGCATATCTTCTGTCGACGCCGTCCACTCTTATGTGTTTGGTAAATAATCCGGTTTCTATTTTATCCGGTTCATCTGTTTTTTTATCACAGGCTGATAAAAACATTATTAGAATCGCTAAACCGGTAACGCGAAAAAGATTTAAAGTTTTCATTATAAAGAAGTTTTTTTAAATATAACAAAAATTATACCTTTTATTTTATAATAATTCTAAATAACATCTTGTTGCTTGTCAATTTAATAAAATTTATAAAAAAAGTTTTAATTATTAATGATTGTTTTATGAATACAGATAATACACATCTTTAGTTTAATAATAAATGTTTTGATTTTAGTATATGCGAGATGTTTTTTATATGTTTTTATAGATTATTGATAATCAATAAATAGCCCAAATCTCTGAAATATAAATCATTCAATCAAAAACAGCTTGTCATCATCGGTAAAAATTATTACTTTTGCCTTTTCATAAGTATATGGCACAAACCAAATATATATTCGTTACCGGTGGTGTTACCTCTTCATTAGGAAAAGGTATAGTATCCGCCTCTCTCGCCAAGTTATTACAAGAACGCGGTTTTTCGGTTACCATTCAAAAACTGGATCCTTATATCAATATTGATCCGGGCACGCTTAACCCGTATGAACACGGAGAATGTTTTGTGACCGATGATGGTGCCGAAACGGATTTGGATTTGGGACATTACGAACGCTTTCTCAATATTCGCACTTCGCAAGATAATAATGTGACGACAGGACGTATATACCAAAGTGTCATAGACAAAGAACGGCGTGGTGAATTTTTGGGAAAAACCGTGCAAGTTATTCCGCATATTACCGATGAAATTAAAAACCGGATACAGCGTTTGGGCGAAAAAGGTATTTATGACATTGTCATTACCGAAATTGGAGGCACAGTGGGTGATATTGAGTCGTTGCCCTACATAGAAGCGGTGCGACAAATGCACTGGGAGTTGGGCGAAGAAAATGTGGCTATTATTCATTTGACTTTGATTCCTTATTTGGCGGCGGCCGGTGAGCTTAAAACCAAACCGACGCAACATTCTGTAAAATTTTTGATGCAAAGTGGCGTGCAACCCGATATTTTGGTATGTCGTACCGACAGACCGATATTGCAAGAAATACGCCGTAAAATAGCTTTGTTTACCAATGTCAAATTAGGTAATGTGATTGAATCCCGTGATGCTGAAACCATTTATGATGTGCCTTTGTTAATGGAGGAAGAAAAATTGGATTTGGCAGTGTTAAGTAAACTTCATTTGCCCGAAGGAAAAAAACCGGCATTAAAAGAATGGAAAGCTTTTTTACAAAAATTTAAAAATCCGAAAGACACCATAACCATTGGTTTGGTTGGTAAATATGTAGAACTGCACGATGCATATAAATCAATACACGAATCATTGATTCACGGTGCAACCCATAACCAACTCAAACTGGAAATGCGTTGGATACATTCTGAAAAACTGACCAACCAAGAAATTATATCCGAGCTTAAAAAGGTAGATGGTATTATTATAGCACCGGGTTTTGGAAGTCGTGGTGTTGAAGGTAAAATTACCGCCTTGAAATATGCCCGTGAAAACCGTTTGCCTTTGTTAGGCATCTGTTTTGGAATGCAGATTGCCGCTATTGAGTTTGCACGTAATGTATTGGGACTTAAAGATGCAGACTCTACCGAGCTCAATCCTGATACACCATATCCGGTTATCAATTTATTAGAAGATCAAAAATTGGATTTGTTGGGAGGTACCATGCGACTTGGTTTGCAAGAATGCCGTTTAGAGCCGGATTCAAAATCATATAAAATTTATCAAACTGACACAATTCAAGAGCGACATCGTCATAGATATGAGTTTAACAACGAATATATTGATGATTTTGAGAAAAACGGTATGCGTATTGCCGGTCGTGATGTGAAAACCAATTTGGTCGAAATATTAGAATTGAAAGATCACCCTTGGTTTATTACGACGCAATTTCATCCGGAATATAAAAGTACGGTTTTAAATCCGCATCCGTTATTTGTTGATTTTATTAAAACGGCTTATGCGTTAAAAGTTAAAAGTTGAAAGTTTGTAAAGTTGAAAGCGACCGAAGGGAGTCCCGAGAGCGGATGCGATTCGGGATTGAAAGTTTGTAAAGTTGAAAGAAGCAGAGCTTTTGTTGGAAATTCTGCTTGTGTAGAAAACCTACCGGTCATTTCTCTATGCACAGCCGAAATTCCTGTGTCAGAAAAACACTCAATAATCTATTATGAAATATAAACAAAGGTGGCTGAGTGATTGATAAAGAATGAGGAAATCGTATCGAACCCACCGGTGAAGAGTGATTGATGATTCTTGTCATTTCGAACGTAGTGAGAAATCTTTTCTGCCAAAGAATAAAGTTAACTTCCTAAGTTAAAGCAATTATAAAACAAAAATAAAGAATAAAAAAATAAGTATCTTTGCTCCACTAAAATAGAAATAAAAAAGACCTAATGGCAAAAAATAAAAAACAAATAAAAAAAACTCAAGAAGAACCAAATAAGAAAGTATTTAATTTACGGTTTTTTATTACTTATACCTTGCTTTTCATATCAACCTATATGATGATGAAAAGTTGTGAAAAACAAAAAATGCTGGAAGCCAAGCAGAAAAAAGAACAAAAAATAAAAGACTCTTTGGCCAAGCTTAAACAACAAGAAACTACCAAAGAATTGATTATTGCCAAAGATTCTGCCGGCGTGGCAAAGGCTGCTCAGCTTATTGGCAGTTTTAGCTACAATTTAACGGTCAACGACCAACAGCAGGATGTAGTTTTTGAAAATAAATTGATCAAAGCTGTGATTGCCAAAAAAGGCGGGTATTTCAAATCTTTTGAGTTGAAAAAATACAAAACCTATGATTCATTGCCTTTGTTTTTGGTAAAAGACAATGCCAAATTTAACTTAAAACTCAAAACCACTGACGGCAAAGAGGTAGATACGGATGTGTTGGATTTTCATCCTTCCGTTCAAAAAGACGGTGATAAGACTACCATTACCATGAAATTATATGCCGGCCCGGATAAGTTTTTGGCTTATGAATATGTATTTGAACCGGACAATTATATGTTTGATTTTAATATCTATACTAAAAATATGGCCGGTGTATTGCAAAATACCGAAGTGCCATTGCATTGGGAACTCAAAGCTTACCGCCACGAAAAATCTATTTCTTATGAAAACAGGTTTACAAGTTTAAAATTTGAATATGAAGACGGCAAAGTTGATTATTTAAGTGAAATGAAAGAAGAAGACGAAGACAAAGCCGATGATGTCAATTGGATTGATTATAAACAACATTTTTTCTCTACTTTTTTAATCACACCCGAAAAAGCTTTTGACAAAGCCAAGTTTAAACAAATTAACTTAGCCAAGTCGGGAGAAGATACGTTAAAATACACCAAACATTTTTTTACCGATACCGCTTTAAAACCGCAAGACGGTAATTTGTCTTACCAAATGAAAATGTTTTACGGCCCCAATGATTATAAACTGCTTCAAAGTTATGATTTGGGTATTGAAAAAGTTATCCCATTGGGTTGGGGTATTTTTGGCTGGGTTAACAAATGGTTATTTATGCCATTGTTTAACTTTTTAAGTAGTTTTATCGGCAATTTTGGTATTGTCATTATTTTAATGACTATTATCATTCGTTTGTTGGTTTCGCCTTTGACCTACAAAACGTATTTATCACAAGCAAAAAGCAAAATTTTAAAACCCGAGATTGAAGAAATCAACAAAAAATATAAGGACAATCCTGCCAAACGTCAAAAAGAAGTCATGGCATTGCAAAGCAAAGCCGGTGTAAGTCCGTTGGCCGGTTGTATACCATCCTTATTATTTATCCCGATTTTTTATGCGCTGTTCCGTTTCTTTCCGGCAGCTATCGGTTTGCGTCAAAAAGGATTTTTATGGGCAGACGATTTGTCGGCTTATGATTCCATTGCACATTTACCCTTTAAAATACCCATGTATGGAGACCACGTAAGTTTGTTGGCTTTATTGGCATCTATAACCATGTTTGTCTATATGAAAATGAATGCCACTAATCAAACTTCCATGCCTACCCAAGAAGGGATGCCCGATATGCAAAAAATGATGAAATGGATGATATATTTATCACCGGTGATGTTGTTGTTCTTTTTTAATTCGTATGCCAGCGGATTAAGTTTGTATTATTTTATCTCCAATTTAATGACTATTATTATCTTAATTGTTATTAAAAAATATGTCATTGACGAGCAAAAAATAAAATCTGTTATAGAAGAAAATAAAAAGAAACCAAAAAAACAAGGGCGTTTTGCCAAAAAAATGGCTGAGTTGATGGAAAAAGCGGAAGAGCAAAAACGATTGCAAGAAGAAATGAAACGCAAACAAAAGAAAAAATAAGAAAGATGAATCATCTTTAAAATTCTATATGCCGTCTTATTTTTTATGGACGGCATTTGTTTTTGGTGGTATTTTACTCATGCCGTATTCAGTAATGGCTGTAATACTCAATGAAGGATTAACCCCCGGATTGGCAGAAATCATGGAACCGTCAAATACATAGAGATTATGATAGTTAAAGACTTTATTGTTTTTATCAATAACACCTTCTGAGTCGGTTTGTCCCATACAAGCCCCGCCTAAAATATGTGCAGTGGAAGGAATGCCTGAAACGGATTCGGTAAATAAAACCATAGGAATGGCTTTGATAGTTTTAGAAAATTTGTGGGCAAAATGTAAAGCTTCCGGAATAAATGCGGTGGGTTTTATTCCTTCTTTTTCTTGGCTGGTGTAGATACCCCACCGGTTTCTTTTTAGTTGAATGGTAGAGTCCAGATGTTGCATAAACAGCAATACCACGCTGTTGGCTGCAAAATCGTCAAATAATAACATTTTTAATCTGACCGGTAAGTATTTGATTATTTTATACAATAAAGTCAAAGAACGCAAAACAAAATTGGATTGATGGACTGTCGGCACGGCCAAAAGTCCCCAAATACCACTGCCTTTGCCGTAGCGTACCGGTTCAATATGGCTGTTTTCATCATAAGTCATTATAGAACCTATGGCAATCCCTTCTGACATTTTACCTTTCAAATGCCCTTTATATACTGTATTGAAAATTAGCGATTCGTTATTGGTTCTTACCATTTTACCTACCATATCGCTTAATAATGGCAAATTTGTTTTTTTGAGTTTTAACAACAAAGGTACTGTCCCTAAAACACCACCGGAAAAAATAACACCTTTGGTTTTTAATTGTTTCTTTTTGGCAAAATAAGCCGTAGATTTTTTAAATACCACTTCATATCCTTTTGATCCGTTTTTATTGAGTGGTATTATATCAATAACTTCATGTTCCGCCAAAATGCGGGCACCTTTTTTTTGTGCCAGATACAAATAATTTTTATCCAAGCTGTTTTTGGCATTATAGCGGCAGCCTGTCATGCAGGCACCGCAAAAATTACATCCGGAACGTTTAGGGCCATTTCCGTTAAAATAAGGATCGGAAACCTGTTTGTTTTTAGGGCCGAAAAATATGGAAACTTTGACCGGTTTAAAAGGCTTGTTCATCTTTTCGGCTATTTTTTTTAAGGCCAAATCCGCCGGAGCCAGATAGGGATTTTCAGCAGCCCCCAACATTTGGTAAGCTTTTTTATAATAAGGTTCTAAAACTCTTTCCCAAGGCTCTAAACCTTGCCATGTGCCTTGATTAAAAAACGGTGATTTGGGTTTAGGCAGTGTATTGGCATATACCAATGAGCCACCACCAACGCCGACACCACTCAATACCGAAATATGTTTAAAAAAAGAAACCTTTTGAATGCCAAACATTTTCAGCGCCGGCCACCACAACCATTTTCGCAATTGCCAATTGGTTTTTGGAAAATCCTCCGGTTTAAAAAAACGTCCTTTTTCTATTACCAATACTTTATAACCTTTTTCTGTTAGTCGCAGGGCAGAAACGGCACCGCCAAAACCTGAGCCTATTATTATATAATCATAAGAAAAATCCTTTGCCTTCATTCAAAAATCCATTTTAAAATTTTCAATTTCCAAGGTTTATAAGGGGGATATTTTAGTGGAGGTTCCCACCAAAAGGTTTTTTTTAATAAACTTTTGTAATGTGTAAAAGTATCAAAACCGGCTTTGCCGTGATAAGTTCCCATGCCACTGAAACCAACTCCTCCAAAAGGCAAGTTGGGATTGGACAAATGCATAATACTATCATTGACCACACCACCGCCAAATGAGATATTCTGTATTATTTGATTGATTTGTTTTTTATTTCGACCATAAACATAGCAAGATAAAGGTTTGGGTAAAGTTTTGACTTGGTTGATGGCTTGATTCAAATCATCAAAAGCAATGACCGGTAGTATGGGACCGAAAATTTCATTGGACATAACCGTATCTTCAAAACTGATATTGTGTAAAACCGTTGGCATGATGAGTCTTTTTTCATAATCTATTTGTCCGCCCGAATATATTTTGTCGGGTTTAATCAATTGTGCCAGACTTTGCAAATGTTTTTCATTTATAATTTGCACATAATTGTCCGATAGGTTTTGCTTTTGATCGAATTGCTTTTCAATTTCCTTTTTTAAAGCTTTTAAGAAATCCTTTTCAATAGATTTATCAACTAAAATATAATCCGGCGCCACACAGGTTTGTCCGGCATTTAAAAATTTGGCCCAAACAATACGTTTGACGGTCATGGGCAAATCGGTATCGGCCAATACAAAAGTGGGACTTTTACCACCCAATTCCAATGTAACTGGGGTTAAGTGTTTGGCGGCGGCCTTATAAACTATTTTACCGACACGCGTGCTGCCGGTAAAAAATATTTTATCAAAACGTTGTTGGAGCAGGGCAGTGGTTTCGCCTACGCCTCCTTGTAGGACATGAAAAAATCCGGGATCAAAATGTTTATTAATTAGTTCAGCCATGACCATTGAAGTATTTGATGGCAGTTCGCTGGGTTTTAAAATAACAGTATTACCGGCGGCTAATGCCGTTATAGCAGGCAATAAAGACAGTTGATAAGGATAATTCCAAGCACCAATAACCAAAGTGTTACCCAGAGGCTCGGGTATGATGTAACTTTTGCCTGGCCAATTGGGTAAGTCGGTCGATACACGATTGGGGCGGCTCCATTGTGGTATTTTTTTGTTTAGAAGCTTGATTTCGTGATAGATCAAAGCTAATTCTGTCAAATATGTTTCAAAGGGAGATTTGCCAAAATCTGTATAAATGGCTTCGTATAAT
>JAMOMQ010000171.1 GCA_027066995.1 Flavobacteriales bacterium | reverse complement strand
AGCCCAAAAAGGGCCACCGCCGGGTTCACCGGTGTTTTTAACCATACCGGCCACTCGAATGGGACGGTTTATTTTATAGGTTAAGTATTTGCGTTTGCCACTATTGTTTAAGGTGTCATAGCCTTCAATAAAATGAATGTTTAAAGTGTTTCGGGCAAAATCTTCTATTTTTTTCAATTCTTCATGTATGGGTTTTTCGTCGCGCAGTTGTGCCAGATATGTCTTGGTTTTATCCAGCAGTTCCATTAGGTAGCCGGCTAATATTTTTTTATATTTTACCGTTGTTTCTTGTGTTTGTCCTTTTTGAACATTATCAATGTTTTTTATAAAAATAATATCACCGTTTAAGTCTTGAATATTATTAATCAAACTGCCGTGTCCTCCGGGACGAAAAACCAAATTGCCGCCGGTATCTCTCACCGGTTCATTGGTTTGCAAATCCAACATTATGGTATCGGTTTCGGGTTTTTGATAGGAATAATCAATGCTTACAGGGTATTTTTCTTTTAATTGTGCCGTTATAGCTTCAAACTCTTGTGTATGAACGGGTGATATGCTAAAACTTACCTGTCCGTTACTTTGTTTATTGGCTGTATAGGCAGTTGTTTCCACCAAATGTTCTTCTAAGGCGGTGCGTATGTCGTTTTTGTTATAGCGATGAAATTTGATAAAGGCTTTAGGCTTACGGGCATAGCCCAAGCCGTCATCAGACAGGGTAAAATGAATTAATTGCCAAGCTTGTTCGTTTTCGTCCAATTGGTGAAAATCCGGTGCATGCAGTTTGATGACGTCCATGACATCTTGATAAAAAGCAAAGCCGGGGAAGTTATTGATAAAATCGTCTAAATAAGGTTCAAAGGTTGTGAGTTGGTGTTTTTTGACAAAACGTTCATAATAATCACGGCCGGTTTGGTAATTGTTGTGAAAAAAAGTCCATTCTTTAAACATACGGGTAGCAGCGCCTGATGCCGGAACAAATTTTTGTAAATTATACAGGGCTTTCTTGTTTTCAAAGACACTTGCATAATAATTTTCTTGTTCGGGATCGAGTTTTATAATGCCATTGTTTACAGTAGCCGGTTCTAATATTTTTGTATAAGGCAGTCCGGTTTTTAAAATATTTAGTTGCCGTAATACTTCACCGGTATTTAAACCGTGTTGTTGTATGTGTTGACGGTCTTTTTCTGATAATTTCATGGGCAATTGATTTTATGACAAATTTAAGCATAATTTTAAGACCGGTTAACGGATATTATCGGAATTAGCGGTGCCATAACCGATTATTTTTGTATAACGGGCACCGGGGGCTTTATAGTAAACCAATACGGTATAATCGTTTTCAGTTTGTGCAAAATCGCCTTCAATACTTGTCCGGTTGATTTGTCCTTGGCTGTTTTTCGTTACAAACATGTAATCGTAGTAGGCTTGTTTGAGCAATTGGGTATTTTCGTATAAACCTGTTTCAGGATTTAATTTTAATTCATCGGCAGATTGGGGATTAAAATCGTTAAACCGGCCAATGACATAAAGCTTGTTATTTTGTGGTATATCGCCGTTGTAGGCAAAATGCACCTGCACATAATCGGCCTCGGTATTGACATTGTCAAAGGCTTGTTCCGAGGTTAAAATATAGCAGCCGTCAATATCTTTATAGTATAAATAATGTGTGCGCGGTGTGGCGGTGTAGGTATAAAAATCATAGAGTTTGTCAGTGAGTTCCTTGTAGGCAATACCATAATTAAAACCGCGCAGATCTTTACATTCAAACCGGCGAAATTCGTTGATGCCGTCAAACAATGCCTGCTGTGGATAGTGATATACCCACTCATCGCCTTTGTAAAATGTGGGTTGATGAAAATTGATGCTGTAATTCAAATTGTTATTTTGAAATACTTTGACCAGCAGATTTTCACTTTCGTTTAGAATGGTATAACCGGTTTTATAAAGCGAAAAATATATCATTTGCTTTTGATCTTTGATGCTGACCTCATTGGGCCATTTGACTTGCACACCTACATTAATATCTTTTTGATATAAAATAAAAGGCTTGTTAAAAACCACTTCGCCGTCTTCATCTAATATTTCCAGCAAATAATTGCCCGACAGTAAAATGCGGGTGTTTTCATTGGGCAGTTGCAGACTGTAATGGGTGTAGGATTGTAAGGTGCCGCTTGATTGATTTATATCGGTAATAATATCTGATGCAAAGCCGTCGATAAATTCCGATTCGTTTAAAATGCTTGGTTGCCAATATGCGTCAAAGCGCTTGATGTTATAGCTGTATTCTTTTTCGTCGGCCTGTAAGTCGTCAAAAGAAAAGTATAGACGATGCCCCAATTGAATAATAGGGGATGATTTGGGTTGTTTGCCATTATCCAGTTTAACGGTTTTAATGTAATAAGGCGGAGACTTTAAAATAGCGGATAACTGCGCTGCAGATGAAAAGCTTAACAGAAAATATAAGGTAAATAGGAATATATATTTTTGTATCATCAGGGTTAAATTTTATTTATTATTGTTTGCTGAACAACCATAACGTGTAATACCAAACAAATATTTTGTTTAAAACGGATAACTGATACCTATATTTAATACGCCATCGGTCAATTTGGTATTTTTAAGGTCAATCCAACGGTCTTTGCCGTTTTTAGCCGGATCGTAAACTTTATATCCTAAATCAAAGCGGAATATGAAATAGGTAAAATCAATTCGTAGCCCAAATCCGCTGGCTATAGCAATATCTTTTAAAGAGCTGATACCTTTAAATTTACTTTTGTCATCGGTGGCATCGTTATCAATATTCCAAATGTTGCCGGCATCGGTAAACAAGGCACCTTTAAAATATCCGGCTATCGGGAAACGGTATTCAATATTGGTGGTCAATTTAAAATTGGCTTCGTTAAACTCGTTGGGTGCTCCCGAAGTGCCCGGGCCCAGAGAATAGGCACGCCAGCCCCGGATATCGTTAGAGCCTCCTGCAAAATAACTTGACACAAACGGCACACTTTTAGAATTGCCGTAAGGTGCCGCGTAACCGATAAAAGCCCTGTAAGCCAAAATATGTTGCTTGTGCAATTGCCAGTGTTTAACCAGACTCAAGTCGGTTTTGAAATATTCGGCATAAGGCACCTTGTTAATGGTATATTGATCCAAATCGTTTTTAGGTAATGACAAACTTCTTGAAAAAACACTCAACAAAGAACCTGCCAATTCAAAAGTGGCATTAAACAAATAAAAATCGGGTTCGAGCAAATGCTTACGGCTGTCATAATAAAAATCGAATTTGTTACTCAATATAAAGATGTTTTGGGTGATGCGTTCTTCCCGTTCTTTGATACTCAATATTTCTTTGCATAGTTCATCGGGATGGTTTTGACAGAATGTGCCGTCTTTTATTTGTGAAACCAACGAATTAATATACACACTGGCTGTTTCGGGGGTTATGTTTTCTCCAAGTTCTTGGGCGACTTCTTCGGCCTGATTGTAAGCCAAATTATAAATGGTAAAATATTTATCGGCTCTTTTGTTGGTAATAAACATAAAATTAAGCAAGTCTACTTTAAATTTTCGTTCTTTGATGGGGCGCCATTCAAAGCCGAATATACCGGCGTATTTATTACGATCTAATCCGATATTATTTTGAGTATTGGACAAAAAGGTAATATATGTTTTGGGCAACATATATTTGGGAATATATTTGCTAAAACCGAAAGGCAAGAGCAAACGTGGAAATTTTAAAGTGACGTCGGCTCCAAACTCACTAACATCAAAAAAATCTCCGGTATGATTTAGTCCGGCAGATGAGGCCGTCATAAAATATAACGAAGTACTGAGCACCTCGGCACCGCGAAACAGGTTTTTGGCGCCAAACGACATACTGCCTTTAATACCGAAATCATGTATGTTGGAATGGGTAAAATCTACCGAACCTTTCCAACTGAATCTTTTTTCGGGAATTAAGTAAATATTGGCAGTCAAGGTAGTGTCTTGTTTGTTTTCTTCGTATTGGATGTAAGCCTGTTTAAAATTTTGTAAACTCATAATCAGCCGGTGCGTACGCAAGCGGTCTTGGTCACTGTATAAGCGACCGGGCTTAATAAATATGGAATGTGTAAGTAATTTGGGACGGTAGCGTATACGGTCATCAATACCGTAAATGTGCATGCCTTCATAACTGATCGAGTCTTTTTTGTTTAGAATGTCAAAGTCTTTGGTTTTGGAAATATAAATATTGACATCTTTGATATGATAAGGCAAAAAAGGTTCGGTATAAACCGTATCGGCTTTGGTAATAGTCCGGTCAGGAATGTTTAAGTAGGCGTCTATTAGCCGCTTGTTTGGAATGCTGTCAAATACCAAGTCAAAATTGATGTATGAAGGTTGAAAATGATAAACACCTTTGTTTCTAAACAGTGTGTTAATGTTTTCTTTTTCTTTGATAAAGTTTTCCCTGTTATATTTTTGTCCGGTTTTAATGGGACTTTTGGCTTGATATTTTTGATAGAGTTGCACCAAATAAGGCGATTTGATATGTTGCTCGTAAGAATTTATGATGTAAGGTTGCCCTTTGTGTATTTGATACTTGACGTTGGCTTTATGTTTACCGGTGGTGTCTATTCTATAAATTGACTGTGCGTCAAGATAGGAATGATTGACATAATAATTCTTTAAAAGTCTGGCTGATAAATCAATTTTGCTGGTATCAATAAATACAGGTTTTTCACCTATTTTTTTAATGGTTTTGTTGAGGTCACGATAATAATATTGTAATTGCAAAATTTGTTTGCGCGAAATCAATTTTTTTAAAAACCGGTAATTTTTCGGGTGGTTTTTAATCCATTTGATAAAGGTTTTGTTAGGATGCTGATCGGCCAACATATATAGATCGGCCAAATACGGATAACCTAAAAAAGTGGTGTTGGGTTGTAAAATAACCAAACTGTTGACAGATTCTTTTGTAACCTTTTTTTTATCAACAATAATTTCATTTTTTCGCAATAAGTATTTATCAGGTGGAATTTTACGATACAAATTACACGAACTTATAGAGATGCTTAAAAAAATAAATAATATTTTTGTAGATAATTTCATAAATCAACTAATCTTACAAAAGTAATTTTTTTTGACGATATTTTAACAATTATTTTCTTATGACCAAAGCCGATCAAAAATTTATAAAACAATTACAGCAAAAAAAATACCGTAAATTGCACAAGGCTTTTGTGGTTGAAGGCTTAAAAAGTATTTCCGATTTTTTAAAAGCCGGTTTTACACCGCTTCACATATATTCTACAACAATTTTAGATGAGCAGTTGTATTCTGATTTTGAGCGTATTACTAACAGGGAGCTTCGTCAAATCAGTTTTTTGAAACACCCGCATAACGCATTGGCCGTTTTCAAAATGAAACCTGTGGCCGGTAAAATTACTTCTGCCGATTTTATTTTGGCACTTGATAATTTACAAGATCCGGGCAATTTGGGCACTATTATTCGCACGGCAGATTGGTTTGGTATCCGTCAGATCGTCTGTTCCAAAGATACGGTGGATTGTTACAATCCTAAGGTAGTGCAAGCTACCATGGGTGCTTTGGCCAATGTGTCTGTGATATATACCGATTTGGCCGTTTTTTTACAAGAAACCGCAAAACCGGTTTACGGCACTTTTTTACAAGGTGATAATATTTATAAGACTGTTTTCCCGGCGCAAGCGGTGGTTGTGATTGGCAATGAAGGGAATGGTATACGTCCCGAAATTGAAAGTTTGATAAGCCGTCAGATAACCATTCCCAAGAGTTCGTCGGCTATGGCCGAGAGCTTAAATGCTTCAGTGGCGGCTGCTGTTGTTATGAATGAATTTTTTAGGCAAAAATTCTAGCTTTTTGGAAATTTGATAATGATTTTCACACCTTGACTACCTTCAATACTAAAGGTGCCTTTGAGTTGTTTTGCCAGTAAGGTCATAATACTTAATCCAAAGCTGTCTAAGTTGTCAATATCCAAATCTTTAGGCAAGCCTTTGCCATTGTCGGACAGGCTTAAAATATAATTTTTGCCTTCTTGTTTCAAATCTATTTTTATCTCGCCCTTTTGTCCTTTGTCAAAGGCATATTTGAAGGAGTTTGTTATAAATTCGTTGACAATCAATCCAATAGGAAAAGATGTGTTGACATTCATTTTGTGCTTTTGGTCTATCAAGTTGTTGATAGTAATGTCCGGATTACCAAATGATTTTTTGACCAATTGACCAATACGGTCTATATAATTATTAAGATTAAGATGTGTAATATCTTTGTTGTGATACAATTGCCGGTGAATTTCGTTGATGCTGTTAATCCGGTTTTGCAATTCGGCTAATTTTTGATGAATGCCATTGTCTTCATATTCATCTTTAATGTCTTCTATCAGCGCATCTATTATTGCCAAGTTGTTTTTGATACGGTGGTGCAAATCTTTTTGAAGGTGTTCTATCAATTCTTTTTGGCGTTGGCTGCGGCGGTAATAAAAAATTATGATACCTAAAATAAGTAGCGCCATGGTAATTCCGGCTGTTAAATATGTGTTACGCTTATTTTCTTTTTCCAAAAGAAGTTGTTGATGCGCTTTATCGGCTTTAAGTTGCAAATTTTCCCGTTCCTTTTTTTCTGTTTGGTAACGGGTTTCCACTTCAGCCACCTTGCTGTCACGTTGAGCTTTTAAGATAGAATCCGAAAGTTTTTTTAATTTTTCATGATACTGTAATGCCGTTTTATAATCTTTCTTATACTTGTTGACCAAATACAGATTTTTATACAATGCTTCTTTAATTTCATGATGTTGAATGGTGGAGTCTTTAGCCATTTTATTGAGTATTGGCATTGCTTTTTGATATTCGCCAAAATGCACATAAATGTCAGCTATAGTAGCATTAGCGGCGTCTATGCCGAGCTTAAAACCTATTTGTTCGGCAATTTTTTTGGCTTTGACAGCTTCATCCAAAGCTTTTTGTTTTTGACCCAATTTTAAATAAATAGCAGCATTGTTGTTATGTAAATCAAATTGATACATTTTGTTTTGCGTGCGGTCAAAATATGCCAATGCTTTTTGATTGGCTTCCAGAGCTTTTTCGGGTTTGTTCCAACGGGAATATAACATTCCCAAAGCATGATAATTGACATAAACATAATCTTTAACCTTTATTTGAGCCGAATCGGCTAAAGCTTTAAGAAAATATTTTTCAGCTTTAGGAAATTGTTCCATCTGCATATAAGTATAGCCGATATTGTAATTAACCTTACTTTTTTGTCTGATTTTATTATTTTTTTCGGCAAACTCGGCTTGTTTTAAAAAATATTTTAAAGACTCATGTGGACGGTTTAAGCGATTGTAAGCTGCACCAATGTTACCATACACTGTTCCTATTTTATCTCCTTCGGGATGTTGTTCGTATAAGTTGACTGCTTTTTGATATATTTTAATAGCTTCTTTTGGCCGGTCAAAATCATAATAGGCGCGCCCCAGCTGGTTGTAATCCAAAATTAAATTTCTGTAATCTTTTAAGCTGTCGTCTATATGTAGTGCTTTTTCGGCATTAGATTTTGCCTGTTCAAATTGGTGCATGCGCAAACCGGCTTCTGCCAAATATCTATAAGCTTTAGCGGCTACTTGCGGTTGATTTAGTTTTTGAGCCAGATTTACAATTATTGTATTATTTTCTTTTAACTTTTGCAAAGACGTGTTGAGATAATAATCGTTGAGTTGCAATCTCAAAGCAATTTTTTCTGAGTCCGAATGACTTTTTGTCAGCAATTGTTCCAAGCTGTCAATAGGTTTTTGTTGCGCTTGAGCAACCGAAAAAAGCACTAATAAGCTTAGTTTAGCGAGTAATCGTTTCATTTGTTCTGTTTGTGAATTTAAAAATACCACATTTTTTTAATAAATTGAAAAATTTAACTACAAAAAACTTATTTAAAACCATTCCAAATTAATTATTTTATATTATTTTTGAACATTCAAAATTAGCAGGTTTATGAAGCTGACCAAAGACACCAAAATATCTAAAATACTAAAGGCAAAACCGGAAGCTATTGACGTCATTGCCGGTATCAATCCCAATTTTAAAAAACTGCAAAATCCTATATTAAGACGGAGTTTGGCCACCCGGGTTTCTGTCAGTGATGCGGCGCGAATAGGGAAGGTGCCGGTCAACGATTTTTTAAAAGCTTTGGAAAAAATAGGTTTTGCCGTGGAATATGTGCCCGATGATTATAAAGACGACAAAAAACTGGCCATTATGCCACCGGATTTTTCCGGCAAAGAAGTGGTTACCCTTGATGTAAGACCGATTATCAACGATGGTAAAGACCCTTTCGGTTATATCAATAAAGTGGCTAAAACCATAAAACCACATCAAATTTTATTGATAATCAATGATTTTGAGCCTATTCCATTGATAGAATATCTAATAGGTAAAAATTTTGTGCATTGGATGACCCAAGATGACGCCGGTAATTATTTGAGCTATTTTAAATTGAATTGTAAAAAACCCGGTTTGTTGCAACGCTTATTCGGTAAAAAAAATGTGCCGTGCCGTTTTCATGATGTTTCGTCTAATAAAAGTAAAACCGAATCAAAGGATACTAATACTACCCGAGAGACATTACAAAGTTCACCGGAATTTGATAAAATCAAAAAGCAGTATGAAGGCCGTTTTAAAGAAATAGATGTGCGTCACTTAGATATGCCGATGCCCATGCAAACCATTTTGGAAAACTTAGAAAGCTTAAAAGACCGTCATGCATTATTGGTGCATCATAAACGTATTCCGCAATTTCTTATCCCCGAATTACGCAAAAGGGGTTATACTTATGTTACCAAAGAAATAAATCCCGATTATACTTATTTAATAATTTATAAAAACGCTGAAAACTAATAATTATGGCAAAAAATTTACATACCGACAATGCGCCGGCTATCAATACCGTCAAACCGCATTTTTTATTTGCAGCCATCGGCTTTTTGGCTTTAGGAATTTTAATGGTGTTATCGGCTTCAAACTTTTTTGAGGTATCTTACAATCATCACCTTTTGGCTATCACCCATACAGCTGTATTAGGATGGCTTATGATGTTGATTTTCGGTTCTTTATACCAACTGATTCCCGTTATTTTTGATACGGCTTTGTATAGTGAGCCTTTGGCTAAATTTACCTTTTGGCTGACGGCTGCCAGTATTGTTTTTTTGGTCTATACCTTTTGGATTGGCGATTATACGGTATATTTGCCTTATGCCGCTACAACAATGTATTTGTCATTGTTTTTTTTCATCTTTAATATTATGATGAGCTATAAAAATGCACGGATTAAAAATTTTAAATCCTTATTTATTTTAGCAGCGGTTTTTTGGTTATTGATGGCCGAAACCGAAGGTTTGTTAACGGCACTTAATTTTAAATACAATTTTTATTCGGCATCACATTTGGCACATTTACATACACACGCCATTATGGGTTTGGTCGGTTTTTTTGTCATGATGATTTTTGGGGTTGGCACTACATTGATTCCCATGTTTTTGATATCACACCGTTTAAATGATAAGCTGTTAAAAATCTCTTTTTACTTGCTTAATTTTGGTTTGGCAGGTTTAGTGTTGAGCAAATATTTCGTTGATAATCAATATATTATATTTTTGTTTTGGGTTGTTGTCATAGCCGGTGTGATATATTATTTCAGATACATTCACGAGTCTTATAAACACCGGATGAAAAAAACCTTGGATGTTGGTATGAAATATACCATGTTGTCTTTAGTATTTTTATTGGCGCCGGTTGTTATTAGTTTAATTTTGATTTTTTTGCCGCAAACGGGCTTGAAAGCCTATGCCGAAGTCATTGTGCTTTTATTCGGATTGAGTATGATTTTCGGATTTTTTACCACCATTGCTTTGGGACAAACTTATAAAACTTTGCCGTTTATTATTTGGTTGGAAAAATATCAAAAATTGGTCGGTAAATATCACACACCGCTACCCAGAGAATTGTATTCGGAGAAAGTAGCCGGTGTGCAATTTTACATATATATGGTTTTTTTGATTTTGACTATTTTTGCAGTCATACTGCAACAAACCATGGTTATGCAAATAGCCACGGTATTATTTTTGATAGTCAGCATTTTGTATAATTACAATGTTTGGAAGATGTTTTTTCATGATTCAGACCAATATATCAATAAAAGAGATAAAGAAATTTTAAATAAATAAAAAGAAAAATATATAGAAATGAGTAAAAAAGATTTGACCGAAATAAGAAAAGTAGAAAATGACATTTATGATTTGTTAAAAACCGTCATGGACCCCGAAATAGAGTTGGATATTATCAACTTGGGATTGGTTTACAATATTTTATATGACGGTGACAATAATGTGCGTATTGAGATGACTTTATCTACGCCGGCTTGTCCGCTGGGCGATGCCATTACCGACAATGTAATTAATACCATTAAAAAGAAATATCCGGACTTTAATGTGGATGTAGATTTGGTTTTTGATCCGCCTTGGGATGCTTCTATGATTAGTGAAGAAGGACGAAAAAGATTGGGAATGTAATACCAGATTGAGTTACAGAGTAGTTCAAAATATTTTAAATTATTTTGATATTAGAATTAAAAACCGCCTTTGTTTATCATAGGCGGTTAATTATTTTCACTCTAATGTTATTTAGTAGATAATTTATGACGTCTTGAAACGTCGAGAGATGAACCGGTGACCTGATAAATTAAGAAAAGCAATACCAAATACAAATATAGAATGGTTCAAAATATTTTTTATGTCGTTTTGGTATAACAGCCATCTACCATTAAATTTGTGGTAGAATCATTATTTTTAGTTTTTTAAAACTATACCTTTTGTCCAAACAAGGTAGCCGAAGTGCAGTCGTTAACCTTAACTTTGACCAAATCGCCGGGTTTTTCCATACCGGTTTTTTCAAAAATAACTACGGCATTTTGTGAATTGCGACCCATCCAGTGTTTGTCCGATTTTTTGGAATCTCCTTCAATCAACACTTCAACCTCTTTACCAATAAATTGTTGCATACGATATAAACTGTGTGCTTGTTGTTTGTCAATAATTTCGCGCAGACGGCGTAATTTGATATGATGTGGCACATCGTCGGCTAGTTTTTTGGCTCCCAAAGTGCCCGGCCGCACCGAATAGGCAAACATAAATCCGAAATCGTATTTGACATAATCCATCAAATCAAGTGTGGCTTGGTGGTCATCTTCCGTTTCGGTGCTAAAACCGGCAATCATATCTTGCGAAATAGCCACATCGGGTATGTATTTGCGTATGGCATCTATCTTTTCTTTATATTCGGCTACAGTATGTTTCCGATTCATCAATTGTAAAATACGGTCACTACCCGATTGTACCGGTAAGTGAATGTGTTTGGCAATATTGTTATGCTTGGCCATGGTTTTTATCACTTCCAAACTGAAATCTTGAGGGTTTGATGTTGAAAAACGAATACGAATATCGGGGAATTTTTTTGCAACCAAATCTAATAATTGTGCAAAATCTACAGCTTGTTTTTTTATAGCTTCGGGTTGTTTGTCAAAATCTTTTTTAAGTCCCCCGCCATACCAAAGATAGCTGTCAACATTCTGTCCTAAAAGTGTGACTTCTTTAAAATTATTGTCTTGCAATATTTGTATTTCTTTTAAAATACTTTCCGGATCGCGACTGCGTTCCCGGCCACGTGTAAACGGCACTACACAAAATGTGCACATATTGTCGCAGCCACGGGTAATGGATACAAAAGCCGAAACACCGTTGGAATTAAGCCGCACGGGTTCAATATCGGCATAAGTTTCTTCTTTGCTCAACAATACATTGACAGCTTTACGGCCATCTTCCAATTCATTGATCAATTTAGGAAAATCACGATAAGCATCGGGGCCGACTACCAAATCTACCAATTTTTCTTCGTCAAAAATCTTTTCCTTAATACGTTCGGCCATACAACCCATTAACCCGATTTTAGTTTGCGGTTTTTGTTGTTTTAGCTTATTAAAATGTTTAAGCCTGTTGCGTACGGTAGTCTCTGCTTTTTCACGGATAGAGCAGGTGTTGAGTAATATCAAATCCGCTTCATCAATATTAGTAGTGGTATTGTAACCTTGCTTTAAAAGTATGGATGCCACAATTTCCGAATCGTTCATATTCATTTGACAACCATAGCTTTCTATAAATACCTTTTTGTGATTGCCGGCAGCTTTGTTAAAATTCAATGCCTTACCTTGCAATTTTTCGTCTATTTTTTTCGTTGTATTATCATCTCTTTTCATAGCAGCAAAGATAATATTTATTCCGGTTTTATAAATATGTTATTTTTGTTACCTATTTAAGGTGAAAAATATATAATTTTGCAATCTACTTATCATATTGTATGAAACGTTTTATTTTATTTTTTTTAGGTTTGTTGATTTTGCATTCATGTTCAACAACTTCGTTGGATTTTGATCAGGCAGACCATTTAACCGTTATGCCTGTGTTTGAAGGTGATATTTTATACTTTGATTTAAAAAAGCCCAATCTTATTGACAGTACCGGTAGTTTTAGATCGGTTATTAGTGATACGGTTGATTTCGGTATATTTGAAGACGGCAAAGTGCGTGACGGTTTTATAAAAGCTGATATTACTGTGGCTTATAACAATACCTTTGAACGCAGTTTTGATACCAAATTGTTTTTTATTGATGTTCATGAACAAGCCGTTGATTCATCGGCCTTGCTTATTATGCCGGCCACAACAGTACAGCCTGTCATAGCAGGAGATACTATTTTTAGTTTTGACAAAATCAATCATCCCGAATTTGTCAATTTTAGAAAAATTGTGATGCAAGTGGAAATTTCACCGGATCAGCTCCCCGTCGAAGACCAAACGTTGCATGTGCAAGTCAAAGGCACTTTTTATACGCATATAGTTATTGAATAGTATGATGAAATTAGATAAAGTTTTTGCCATTATTTTATTATTGACAGCCTTAAAAATGACTGCCCAATTTGATGCGGTAGCCTATGATTTCTTTGGATCTGCAACGGCTTTACAAACCAATCCCGGAGCCAAATACCCCTATTCCAAAAGACTTGGTGTACCTTTTTTGACCAACATTCAAGCTTTTGCCGGTAGTAGCGGATTTAGTTTGGCAGATCTTTTTGGTACAAATCAATCTTTTGATGCCAATGTGTATCAAACGGTTGCCGGATTAACCAATACCGATTTTGTTTTGGTACATTACCGCCACGATTTGTTTTCATACGGCCGGACAGACGATTTGGAACGCTTTAAATATTTTGGATTGTATTGGGAAACCGATTATATTACTTATACACCTGCCGACTTGTTAAATTTGGGTTTGTATGGTAATGCTCCTTATATGGATCAGACTTTTGAAGCCAAATACTTGGCCGGTAAAGCAGAATTGGTGCAAACCATATATTACGGTGTGCATAAAAATCCCAATCCTTCTTTAAATATAGGTTACCGGTTTAAATTATATTCCGGATTGGCCAATGTGCAAAGCATGCACAATTCCGGTCGTTTTTATACCAACGAAGGACAAAACAACTTTTATATCCACCATTTGGAAGATATTGATCTCAAAGTGCAATCATCCGGTTACCAAGAAGATGCCGGTTTGGGACATTATCTGGGCAAATTATTATTTAGTGGCAATTACGGGCCGGGTTTTGATTTGGGTGTGACCTATGATATGAATCACCGCACCGCTATTTCTGCTGCTATTTTAGATTTAGGCTTTATTTATTACACAACCGATATTAATAATACGTATGTTAAAGGGAGTTTTCAGTTTGAAGGCGCTCAATTGCAATTTCCCGAAAGTTCATATATTGATTATTGGAAAGATGTTAAAGACAGCTTTAATAAAAATATCCGGAAAACAGATAATAATGATGCTTATATTTCATGGCGCCCTACTACGGTTTATGCCGGTGTCAAAACAGGATTGGGAAATATTGAAAAACAAGACTGTAAGAATTTTTTAAATCCCATTACACAATATTCTGATTTCATTGGTTTTACAGGTTTTGCACAATACCGGCCGGTCAAAATTCATTTGGGTGCCAGTGCTTATTACGAAAAGAAATGGTCAAAATATTTTTATACTAAAATCAATATAACTGCTGATAATTTCTCGTATTCAGCCGTTGGTGCCGGTTTGGTTTTAAATATGGGTGCTTTGCAAATGAGTGTTATGGCTGATAATTTGATTGGCTTGTCCGATGTTGCACAATCAAGAAAACAAGCAATACAGTTCGGTTTGAATTTTGTTAAGTAATTTCAACAATCATTTCGTTTAACGGGCGTCTGATTTTCGGGTCAAATTGGTGCAAATCGTCATGTGCCCTATAACCGACCGGTAATAAGCTGACGGCTGTTAAGTTCAGTTCCTTTAAGCCTAATATGGTATCAAAAGCTTCCGGATCAAAACCTGACATCGGGCAACTGTCAATATGGGCTGAGGCACAGACATCAATTAAATTACCCAGTGCGATAAAACTTTGGTCGTCAGCCCACCTCTGAATGTCAGATTGACTTTTTTGCGCAAACCGTTTCTTTAAAGTTTTTCCGTAGGTTGTATAATAGTTTTTTTTATCTGGCATGGCACCAATATTTAAAGCAACAAATCGGTCGATATCTTTGGCCCCGAAATCGGTTTGACTGCATAAGACTAATAAATGCGAACAAGTGCTGATTTGTATTTGGTTATAGGCATAGACTTGTAATTGTTGTTTGAGGGTATCATTGCTGATAACAAGCAGACGAATGGGTTGCAGACCGTAGGAGGTAGGCGTTAAATTAAAGGTGTTTTTTAACAAGTCAATTTGAGTTGTAGTCAATTTTTTATTAGAATCAAATTTTTTGACGGCATAGCGCCATTGTAAATCTTTCAAAAGTGTAGTCATTTTTAATTTTTTTTTGAATTCTAATATACAAATTTATGTCATGTATAAAAATTTTGTCTTAAATTTGTTAAGTATCTAAAATCTTGTAGATTCTTAAAAAAGATATTTATGTTAACAAAAGTTTATGCTGCTGCCATTTATGGTATTGATGCTCATCCGGTTACTATTGAAGTCAATGTAGATAAAGGAATCGGGTATCATTTGGTAGGTTTACCCGATAAAGCTGTCAGCGAAAGTAATTACCGTATAACGGCCGCCTTGCAAAATGTCGGCTACCGTATTCCCGGCAAAAAATATATTATCAATATGGCACCGGCCGATTTGCGCAAAGAAGGATCGGCCTATGATTTAAGTATAGCCATTGGTATATTACATGCAACAGGTCAAATAGTAACCGATGATTTGGAAAAGTATATGATAATGGGCGAATTGTCATTAGATGGCAGCCTGCAACCTATAAAAGGCACTTTACCTATTGCTTTAAAAGCCAAAGAATTGGGTTTTGAGGGCATTATTCTACCAAAACAAAATGCCAAAGAAGCCGCTATTGTGGACGGTCTTAAAGTTTTTGGTGTTGAAAATATTTTGGATGTGATTCATTTTTTTGAAGGAAAAGCAGATTTAACAGCCGAAAGTATAGATTTGGAAAGTTTGTTTTATGAACAACTCGACCGGCCCGAATTTGATTTTGCCGATGTCAAAGGACAAGAGACCGTTAAGCGTTGTTTGGAAATAGCGGCAGCCGGTGGACATAATATTATTATGATTGGGCCGCCCGGAAGTGGTAAGACCATGTTGGCCAAACGTATTTCCGGTATTTTGCCACCTATGTCTTTGCAAGAAGCCTTGGAAACTACAAAAATACATTCGGTAGCCGGCAAATTAAAGAATGAATCGGGAATCATCAGCCAGCGGCCTTTTCGCAGTCCGCACCATACCATTTCCGATGTGGCTTTGGTCGGTGGTGGTAGTTATCCGCAACCCGGCGAAATATCTTTGGCGCACAATGGTGTGCTGTTTTTAGACGAACTGCCCGAATTTAAACGTACCGTTTTGGAAGTGATGCGTCAGCCTTTAGAAGATCGTGAAGTAAATATTTCACGCGCCCGTTTTTCGGTTACTTATCCTGCCAGTTTTATGTTGGTAGCCAGTATGAATCCCAGTCCGTCGGGCTATTTTAACGACGGTGACAGTCGTATGACATCTTCGCCGGCCGAAATACAACGTTATTTAAACAAAATATCAGGGCCGTTACTCGACAGGATTGATATACATGTCGAAGTTAATCCGGTACCTTTTGACAAGCTGTCGGACAAACGTCGCGGCGAATCCAGTAAAGTTATTAGAGAACGGGTGATTGCTGCCCGTAAAATTCAAACCAAACGTTTTGCCGGTAAGGAACATATTCATTATAATGCGCAGATGAATACCAAAGAAATCAGAAAATATTGTCAGTTAGACGAGGCTTCTTTAGCATTGCTCAAAAATGCGATGGAAAAACTCAATTTGTCGGCGCGTGCTTATGATCGTATTTTAAAAGTAGCTCGCACCATAGCCGATTTGGAAAATGAAACCGGTATTCAAAGTCATCATATTGCCGAAGCCATACAATACCGTAGCCTCGATCGTGACGGTTGGATTTAAAAAGATTCTTATATTCCTTTTAATATGATTTTTGCTATTTCATGTCTGTTTGGTGTGTTAAAACTAACCAAATAAATACCTTTGGATAAGCCTTCATTGGTAAGTGATATTTGGTGTTTGCCGGATGTTTGGTATCCGTTAACAAGTTTCTTAATTTTTTTACCGTAAACATCATAAAGATCAATAAACACCGGAGTATCTTTTTCTAATGTATAGTGTATAATAGTTTCTTTTTTAAATGGATTGGGATATATTTTAAAGTTTGAATTAGATTGGTTTAAAGTGGAAATCTCGTTAGTTGATCCGTCCCAACCTGCCAGCCTTGCAAAAAGATACCAAGCGGCTCTCCCTTTGAGAACACAGTTTAATCTAGCCAAATTATTTGGGCCGTCTGAATGTGCGCAACTACTACAACCGTTGTAATTAGCAACATTATTTCCGGTGGTAAGTTTATCCAATTCACTGTTACTATGGGCATTTATATATTCTACAGCCCAATTACCATCTCTGCTGCCGCTATCATAAGGTGGCGTGTTGTCATAGAATAAAGCATCGGTTAATCTTTTGTCCAAATAGTAATTTTGATCGGGATCATAATTTTCAATATCAGAGAAATCAAATAATATGGCATCATGTGTGTTGACATAATTTCTTATTTGTTCATTTCTGGAATCGGATGAATCGCCTTCGCCACCGCCATTGGCATGAGCTGTCATAAAAACAAATTGAACAGGATGTGAAGCAGCTCTCGGGTGGGAGCCATTGACACCAAATTGATTAATTAACCAAGACATACTGTTTAAATATCTGGGAATATCATGACCACTGATATTGCACCAAGACCACATAATAACATTAATATGATAATTGTCCGGGTTATCTAAAAAATTATAAGTGTCTTCTGCCCATTGCGCAATACCATTACCATCCGTATCGGTATCTCCTTGACTCAGATCCGGTATGCCGGGTATGCCATGATCATCTAAACTTAAAGAAAGATTATCTCCGGATGAAGTATCCGACCAGTTGTATTTATCTCCAAAATCAGGATAATTTTTTAAAGCATTCATTCCCGTAATCAATTGACTGCCATGCGAAGTATGATTATAAGCAATATGCAGATTTGCTTTGGCTTGATTTATCCATAAATCCGGAATCAATGATAAATCCGTTTGATTATGACCCACTACAAATCCGTTTTGAGCTTGCAACGAACTTACAGATATTAAGGTAAATAGCAAATATAAATACTTTATAATTTGCTTATAAGGAAAAGTTTTCATTTTAATAAATTTTAAAGGTTTGTTTGTTTAACTATAACTGATACTAAACAGGAAATATTGTTTAAAAAGCAAAAAATACTTTTTATAAAAACCTGATTACACACAAGTTAGCTTATTAAGGTGACAAAAGTATTGGTGTGTTACTCAATCATATTTTAAAACTTTGACCGGCGAAATTTTACTGACCAATAAAACCGGTAGCAATAACATCAACAGGATAGCGGTTAAAACACCAATATTGAGTAGAAAAATGTGTTTTAAATTGATAAAAACCGGAGCTGTGCGCACATAATAAGTTTCGGGATCCAGCTTAATAAAACCAAAATATTTTTGCAAATAAATTAATCCCAATCCTATAATATTCCCTATAAGTAATCCGGTGCTAATAATATAAGCTGCTTGTATTAAAAAAATATGTTGCAATTTTTTGTTAGGACTGCCCAATACTTTTATGATGGCTATAAATTGCCTTTTTTCTAAAATTAAAACCAGTAAAGTGGTAATCATATTGAGTCCGGCAATAAAAATAATAATAACCAATATTAGTAGAATGTTAAAGTCGAACATGTTTAACCAATTAAAAATCAACGGGTATTTCTCTTTTATAGATTCTGTGTTTAGGGTTGAAGGAATACTTTCATAAATATCATTTGTTTTGGTATCAATTTGGTCAAAATCGTTTAAAACCACTTCAAAACCGCCTACCAAACTGTCATGCCATTTATAGAGATTTTGCACCATTTTGAGGTCACCTATAATATAGGCTTTGTCAAAATCATCAAACCCGGAGTCATAAATTCCGGCAATTTTAAAAACTCTGAGTTGAGGCTTTTGTGAGCCTTTTCTTAAAAAAAACGTATTAATTTTTTGATGCAACTTTAAATGTAACCGGTTGGCTATGGTTTTAGAGATCAAGATGCTGTCATTGATTTTTTGTCGTCCGAAACGGGGAATTTTACCTTCCAACAGATACGGCTTAAACAAAGACCAATCATATAAGCTGTCTACACCTTTAAGTATTACACCTTCAAAATCAGCCGGCGTTCGAATGATACCACCAATGGTTGCAAAGGCTTGCACATTTTTTATACCTTTAATATTTTTAAAGCGGGGATAAAAATCTTGTTTGACCGAAATAGGTTTTAAAGTCAATCCGGATTGATTGGTATCATAATTGCTAATAATAATATGACCTGAAAAAGCCGATATTTTTTCTCTGATTTTATGTTGCAAGCCAAAACCGGTCGCCATAGAAATAAGCATGATAACCATGCCGATGGCTATCGAAATAATGGCAATTTTAATAATCGGAGAAGAAATCTTACTTTTGTAGTTGCCCGAACCGATTAAACGTTTGGCTATAAAAAAATCAATATTCAAAATAATAGTGTTTATGCAACCCAAAAATACATATTTATTCACGATTCTCCTATTTTTAAGTTTTTTTTCGTGCAAAAGTTCACAATCAGGCCGTCAGTTAACTCAAGAGGTTGAAAAAAAATTACTAACAATTTACCCCGGAGCTTATCAAACCGCCAAGTATTTGCCATTATTAAAAAACAAACGGGTGGCTATTGTCGGTAATCAAACTTCTGAAATCAATGGGGTGCATCTGGTCGATACTTTGTTGCATTCGGGTATTAATGTTATCAAAGTATTTGCGCCCGAACACGGTTTTAGGGGACAAGCTTCTGCCGGTGAACATGTGTCAAACTCCAAGGATATAAAGACAGGTTTGCCTATTATTTCTTTATATGGCAAGCATAAAAAACCTACGCGGGCAGATTTGCACGATATAGATATAATTGTCTTTGATATTCAAGACGTGGGCGTGCGTTTTTATACATATCTTTCAACCTTACATTATGTAATGGAAGCGGCGGCTGAAAATGCTATTCCGTTGCTTGTTTTAGACCGTCCTAATCCAAATAGTGATTATATAGATGGGCCGGTTATGCAACCTGACAATAGGTCTTTTGTAGGTTTACATCCGGTGCCTATTGTTTATGCTATGACTATTGGCGAATATGCCCGAATGATTAATGGTGAAAAATGGCTTAAAAACGGTGTGCAAACGGATTTAACCGTGATTAAAATTAATAATTATCAACACGGCGATATATACCAATTACCCGTAAAACCTTCGCCCAACCTTCCCAATTATCAAGCGATACGTCTGTATCCTTCTTTATGTTTGTTTGAAGGCACTGATGTGAGTGTAGGCAGGGGAACAAATTTTCCTTTTCAGGTTTACGGCAGTCCGTATTTGCCCGATACCGGTTTTCAATTTACGCCCGAACCAAATTCGGGAAGCAAATGGCCCAAACACCAAGGCGAAGTTTGTTACGGTAAAGATTTGCGAAACATAACGCCACCTGCCGAAATTTATCTGGATTGGTTGGTTAAAACATATAAACTATATCCGGATAAGGCAATTTTTTTTAATAAGTTTTTTGACCGGTTATCCGGAGATAAAGCTTTAAAGCAAATGATTAAAGACGGTAAGAGTATAATCGAAATCAAAGATACTTGGCAGCCGGAGATAAACAAATTTAAAAAAATAAGGAGTAAATATTTGATCTATAATTAATTAAAGCCATCCTAAACTGCCGAAAATTATCAATCCCAAAAATACTATAGCATAAATACTTAATACAGTTTTTATTTGTTTTTTTAGACTAGACATGTCATATACCCAAAAAGCCACGATAAAAAATGTAAGATAACCGAAAATGACAATCAAACAAGGGCAATGAATATTCCAAAAGGGGTATTCCCAAATTAATAAATCGGCTTTATTCAATAGAATTTCTGTAAAAACTGAAAAGATTGAACCCAAAATTGCCACAAACCAACGATTGTTTATACCCAAATATTTCGTGTTCTTGTCAGCAGCCAAAAATTTAGTCCATACAATGCCGGCGATGGCAAACATAAACATAATTTCAATATTTAAGCCTACCAATATAATATAAGCAGATTTGTCAGGGGTTATCCATAAAGGAGCATATTGACTAATATGCAAAATAACGGCGTTGATAATTTCATTAATCCAGTCCATTCCCCAAAAAGCAAGACCAGCCAAGATAATTGCCCAATTTTTCTTTTGAAATTCGCTGCTATAAACATATAACACTAAGGCAAGCAAAGGAATAACATACCAGCTTAAATGACCGGTATCTCGTAAATTCTCCAATGCTATTTGAGTTGATCGAGTATAAGACAAAACTAAATTTTTTGCATACTAATTTACACAAAAAAATTAAATCATTTTTCTATAATTCCCAAAAATGTTGTTGTCGTTTTAAGTCAAAATTATATCCAATCCCTATTTGGTGAAAGCCGTAGGCTGAAAAAGTAATTTCATTAAATTGTTTCATATAACTATAAGTAAAAATAAACTGTTTGATAGAATAACCTAAAATAAAACTGCCAAAACTACTTTTTTGAAGATCATTATCATTGCCAAAATCTTGTCTGTATGAAATACCGGACCAAAATTCATTGTTCTTAAGAGGAAAAAAGAATTTGATATTGGTATCTAAAATATTTTGATCGGTTTGTTCCAAATATTGTCCTAACAATGACATTTGAATTTTAAATTTATGTTCGTCACCTTTAATAAAATAGCCAATGCTTACTAAATGATGCCGGATGTTGGTTGTTTTATCGGTAAAAAAATTTTTGACGGGTGCCAGATCTTTTATGGTGTATAAACTAAAAAATCGTTTACTTCTAAAAGCAAAACCAACATCAATATTGTATTGCCGCTGTTTTAAATCAGTCTGTCCGATAATACGGTCGGGAAGATTAAAACTTTCGGTGTTTAAGAAATTAGATAAATAAGAAAGTCCTATGGAAAAAGCCATTTTTTGTTGTTCATTTTTTCCTAAATTGACTTTATATGTATACCCCAGTTTAATTGATTGTCGTGAATAATTTCCATTTTGATCATTGTATAAGGTCATGCCTAAGCTGTTTTCATCATTGAGGTGAATAAAACCACTTAATGTTTGTAAATTGGGAGATTCTGCTATGCCGGACCATTGTTGGCGGACTGTGAACCGGATTTTATCTATTGTAGAGATGCCAGACACCGCAGGATGTACCAAATAGTTGTTGTCACTGAGGTAGTCAGTGTAAACAGGCAGGTTTTGTTGTGAATAGTTTTTATAAATACTATTTAAAATTAAAATATATAAGATGTATTTTTTCATTATTGTAATCGTAATTTTATCTAATTAAACTAAAATGTCCTTTTAATGTTTTATCATTTTTTAAATCAATTTTAAACCAATAATCATCAGCCGGCATCAAATTGCTGTTTCTATATCCATTCCAACTATCAGAAGTTCTCATTTGATGGATTAATCGCCCATATCGGTCAAATATATAGATCATTCCAACAGGTATCACACTATTGGAGAGTAAATGCCAAGTGTCATTTTGCCCATCATTATTGGGTGTAAAAAAGTTCATTATGCTAATTTCTTTATTGTTTTCAGTTGTAAAGTTTGTTTCGTTACAATTTTGTGCGGCACCTACACTGTTATAAGCTGTTACGGTAACATAATAAGTTGTGTTTTCCAGCCAATTGTTAGCAGGAGTGTAAGAAGTTGTATTTCCAACATCGTAGTTGTTTAATACATCATTACCCGCCGGAGTTGTTCCAATAGTCAGGTAATAGCCTGTTGCATCACTTACGGCACTCCAAGTCAGTGAAGTTGAAACAGATACATTTGTAGCGCCGTCTGCGGGATTAGAT
>JAMOMQ010000170.1 GCA_027066995.1 Flavobacteriales bacterium | reverse complement strand
CAATAATTTCGGCCAAAGTGGTTTTACCTGTGCCCGGTGGTCCCCACAAAATGATGGAAGACAACAGATTTGAATCTATTTGTCTGCGCAAAACCGCACTATTGCCCATTAGGTGTTCTTGCCCGATATAACTTTGCAAGTCTTTGGGGCGCACACGTTCTGCCAAGGGAATTTGCGGTGGTTGCATTGCTTCGTTTTAAAATGTAAAAATAAGATTTTTTAACGACACCACTTATTTTTTTAAGCGGTCGGTTAATAATTTGCGCGCCCGCATCAATTTAACCTTGACATTGTTAAGCGGTTCGCCCAATTGTTCGGCTATTTCTTTGTAGCTCAAATCATGAAAAAAACGCAATTCAATGACTTCTTTGTAATGCGGTTTGAGTTGATTTATGGCTTGTTTGAGTTGCATCAGTTTTTGTGCCAATATCATTTTATCTTCGGCGGTTAGTTCTTTGTCCGGCAATTGAAAGACTTCGTTGTTTTCTTTAATCGATATAAAATTATGTTTTTTCTTGCGTTGGTAGTCAATATAAACCTGCTTAGACATCATTATCAACCAATTTTTAAAATCATATTTCGGATTGTATTGTTTTAAATTGTCAAAAGCCTTGGCAAAAGTTTGAATGGTGATATCTTCGGCATCATTTTGGTTATTAATCCGTGATTTTTGAAAACGGTAAACATCATCCCAATAGGTATTGAGCAAATATTTGTAGGCCGACTGCCGGCCTTCGAGTGCTTCTTTAATTTTTTGATTTATGATGTCCAATGAGGCGGTTTTTTAATCAAATTTAATACAAATATATACAATTGAAATAACAAAAGGCTGATTTCCAATACCGGATAATACAAATTGAGTGATGTTTCGTGCAATTTATTGTTGATTTTGTAATTGAGATACCATGCCATGCCTATTCTTACAAAAACAATGCCTAAAACCACCGGCCAATAGTAAGCTTTTATCAACAAAATAAGGGCGGTAATCCAAAACCCCGCCAAACTTAAAAAATAAAAGCTCAACAACAATTGGTGTTTGGTTTTATAATGATTGGCTGTAGAAATGTGGCGTCTTTTTTGATTGATATAGGCCTTCCAAGTCAATTTGGGTTTAGAAACGGTAAAAGCCTCCGGCGCAAGGCAAACAGCAGTATTTTCAGCAGTGGCAGCTTCGTTTACAAACAAATCGTCATCGCCGGACAGTATGTCCAAGTGGGTATAAAAACCGTTGTTATCCATAAACAAGTCTTTGGTATAAGCCAAATTGCGCCCAACACCCATATAAGGCATACCTTTTAGAGCGTAAGAAAAATATTGTAAAGCGGTTTGCACAGTCTCAAAACGAATCAGCTTGTTAAGAAAACTTCTTTTTGATTCATAAGCACCATAACCCAAAACCAGCTGTTTACGTTCGGTAAATTTAGCAGTCATACGTTGAATCCATTGCGGTGAAGCCGGCCGGCAATCGGCATCGGTAAAAAGTAAATGATTATGTGTAGCCGCTTTAATGCCCAAAGTCAAAGCGTATTTCTTATTGGCTCGCAATCGATTGTCTTCGCTTATATTAACACGAACAACTTTAGTATTGCCGGGATGCTTTTCTTTAAAACTCTGTATGACGTCAAAGGTGTCGTCTTTAGAACGGTCATCTATTAGCACAACTTCAAAATCAGGATAATCTTGGGCATAGATTGACGGCAAAAAAGTTTTAAGGTTGCCAGCCTCGTCTTTGGCACAGATAACAACCGATACAGGTTTGTTTGACGCATTTAACTTTTTTGATTTATAAGCAATAACCTTTTTAAAAATGCACAAATAGTAACAAAACAAACTGCCGCTGAAAAGAATAAATAGTAGAAATACGAAAAACATCAATCAGATTAGTTTTTATGCATCATTTCAAAAAACTTGGTCAAATCGCCTTTTTTCTTTTCTTCGGCAATCTGACGGTGCAGTTCGTGATCACAATTACCTTCATATTCTTCGCGCGTGCGTCCGCAAAATGAGCAAGGTTTGTTATCGGGATTGGTTTCGGGATTAAGGCTGGCGCAGGTACCTTCAATACGGCCGTCTTTTTTTAAAATGATTTTTACGGCAATACCCATTACGGCAATGGCCAATATCAATAAGGTCAAAAATATCAGTTTGAGTGTCATCTTTACAAAATTTGTAAAGGCAAAATTACGTTAATTAGACGGATTACAAAACAAATTTAAGATTAAATTTTATGGTATTAATACCACAAAAACGCATTTTCAAGATGTTCGATATCTTCCCGGTATTGATTTTTGATTATGGCAATAATATCAAAACGGATTTCCACATCAAGATTTTTTATTTCTACATAATGATTAACAGCTTCCATCAATAGCTTAATCTTTTTTTTACTGACAAAGGCTTCGGGCTTACCGTAATGTTCAGAAGTTCGCGTTTTGACTTCCACTACGGCCAAAATATTTTCTTTGATGGCCAAAATATCAATTTCGGCATGCCGATATTGCCAATTGGTTTCGAGTATTTGATAGCCGTTTTGGTTTAAATACTTTTGTGCCAATAATTCGCCCTGCCGTCCTAAATCATTATGTTGTGCCATTTTGGTTATTGGTATTTGTTGTTAATGAGTTTTATAAGTTCGGAAGTTTTTTCAAAAACCGTTTGAAAATCAGGCAGTTGTTTGTCCAAATACAACCACATCATAACGGTTTTTTGCGGTAGTTTCATATCATTTTGTTGGAGCCGAAAACTCTCACGCATTAACCTTTTGATACGGTTACGATCAACCGCCCGTTTAAACTTTTTTTTAGGCACCGAAAAAGCTACCAAAAACGGTTCATCTTGCTTATAATCAGCCGGCATCCAAACCACTCGCAAAGGATAAGCCACCAAACTGTTGCCTTGTTTAAACAGTTGATCTATCAGTTTTTTATTTTTTAAACTTTTGTGCCTGGATAGACCAAATATTTTTTTTGTTTCGGTCATTCCTTTTCCTTTTTATTAGCCATCACATTGTTTTCCGTATCAATATCTGCCATAAAACCAAACGGATCTATAACAACGGCACTAATATCTTTTTTGGGCCGGTTAATTTTAAAACTGTATTGCGGCACCGGATAGCGCCAAGCCGGTAATGTTTGACGCGGAATTTCAGGAAATGGATTGTTTTTTTGCCCCCGCATTAAGTCCAACGGAATATAAAAACTCTCATTACTGCCGTCGGTATATACAACAAGCACATCAATAGGCATGGGCATTTCTCCTATATTTTTAAGAACTACTTCGGTTTTTGAATCTTTATCAACAATACTATCTACCTTATAATCAATATGATGTAAAGTATTAATCCATTCATTTTGAAACCATTTGAGATTCATGCCCGAAGTTTTTTCGGCTATATTAAAAAAATCGTTGGGTTGCGGATGTTTCATAGCCCAATTTTTGTAATAATTTTTTAGCGTTTGGTTGAGTTTGTCAAAACCCATGATATAGCCCAGTTGCGTCAATACCAATTTTCCTTTGTCATACGCATTGATCCAGTAAGCCAAATTGGTTTGATAATGATCACTATGGGTTGACAAGGGCTCTTCTTTGCCTTGTTGCACCAAATACAAATAGCTTTGATAAGAACCTTCAAACGGATTGGGTGCGCGTTTGCCGTTTACGGCTACATTGGCCATGTCTTGAATAAAGGATGTAAAGCCTTCATCCATCCACGGATATTCTGATTCGTTGCTGGCCAAACTGAATTGAAACCAAGCATGTCCCATTTCGTGTTGCACGGTGCCACGCAAACTGTTAAACGGTTTATTACCGCTGACAAAAGTGCACATGGCATATTCCATACCGCCGTCACCGGCTTGAATTATGCTGTATTTTTTATAAGGATACGGTCCTACAAATTTGTTGTAAAAAGCCATGGTTTGAGCTGCTACAGGTTGTAATTTTTTCCAATTATCTTTTATTTTTTCATCATTTTGATAGAAAAAATGCAAGCTTAAACTATCATTGACCTTTACAATATCATGCACATAATCGGGGTCGGCTGCCCAACTGAAATCGTGCACATTAGAGGCTTTAAAATGCCAAGTCAGTTTTTGGGTGTTGGGAATTGCCAAAGGTTTTTGGGTAGGATAACCTTTGCCGGTTTGTTCGGGATTTTGCAGATAACCGGTGGCAGCCACCGTGTATTTTTTATCTATGTATATGGTTACATCATAATCGCCCCACACACCATAAAATTCCCGTGCAATATAAGGATCGGTATGCCAACCGCGTTCGTCATACTCACATAATTTGGGATACCATTGTGCCATTGAGTAGTCAATGCCTTCTTTATTATTTCGACCGGCCCGGCGTATCATGATTGGCACTTGCGCCACATAATCCATATCAAATTGCACTTGTTGGCCGGGTAAAACAGGTTGGTTTAAAGTAACTTCCAAAATAGTGCCAACGGTTTTATAATTTACGGCTTGCCCGTTTTGTAATAAGCGGTTAACTTTGACAAAACCTGTTTCATCAGGTTTTAAAGCCGGTAATATTTTATCCATATTACGATCGGGATCAGGCACAATACGGGCTTTCCAAGCCATGGCACTGTTGGGTTGAAAGGCATTCCAATACAAATGATAATACACTTTGGTCAAAGTATCATACGAGTTGTTTTTATAAGTCAATTTTTGTTTACCGGTATATTGATGCTTTTCGGTATCCATATCAACAAACATTTCGTAACGGACATACTGTTGCCAATAGCCGCGTTTTTCCGGCTCTGTTTTTGATAAAAAATGTTGTGTTTTAGGGGTTTGCGCCGGTTTTTGACTGGTCTTACAAGATAAAATACTTAATATGACGCCTAATAAAAACAAATATTTCTTCATCTGTCGATTTTTGCCAGCAATATACAATATAATACCAAAACGACATACAAAATTTTGGACTATTTTGTATGTCGTCTTGGTATAATTACTATTCGGCACAAATTTAATACAGTCAAAAAAATAATGTAATTTTGCTTTGAAACAATCTCGTTCAATGCTGAATAAATTAAGACAAACTTTTAAGAAAAAATTACAAGCCTTACCCGTGCCCGGTTTTTCCGGCATGAGTTTGTATGAACTCTTACAACTATATTGGGAGGGTATTATTCGCGGCTTTATAACGGTAAGAGCCGGTGCTATTGCCTACAGTTTTTTTATGGCGCTGTTTCCTTTCTTGTTATTTACATTGAGTTTGATACCATTGGTGCCTATTGAAGGCTTTCAAACTGATTTTATTGCTTTTATACATGATATTTTGCCACCCAAAACCTTTGACGTTATGGACAATATTATTTATGACATTGCTACCAAGCCTAAAAAAGGTTTAATGTCTTTTAGTATAATGCTCTCGGTATTGTTTATGGCCAACGGTGTTAACGCCATACTGACCGGTTTTGAAGAATCGGTTCATAAATTTATTGACCGGCGTAATATGTTTAAACAATACTTGGTGGCTTTGGGTATATCTCTTTTATTGGTTTTTATTTTGTTT
>JAMOMQ010000169.1 GCA_027066995.1 Flavobacteriales bacterium | reverse complement strand
TATTTTCTATTTTACCGATACCCGAGCTGTTACCATTTTTATCCATAACCCTGCACGCATAGTAATTTTTACCTTTTTTGGGTCTTTTGTCGGTAAAACTGTTAGTGGCACTATGCCCTAATTGCTTTAAAACACCATTATTAGTTTTGCGGTATATGACAAAATACAAATCGGGCTTTTTGGTATATTTCCAATTGATTTTTACATATTTTCCTTGTTTTGAAACCTGTAATTTTTTAACAGAAGGTATTTTTTCAAAATTAACGGTAACGGCTGTCGAAACAGGAGAAAACCTTGATGTGTTTTCATTTTTATCAACTGCTTGCACACGGTATTGGTATTTGGCAGCTGGCTTTATATCCTTATCAACATAAATTTCTTTTAATTTTTCGGTGCTACTGCTATACACCAATTGCCACTTACCTTCTTGCTCTTTCCGGTATAAACGAACGGCTTTTAAATCTTTTGCCGAAGGCTTAATAATTGTAATTTTAATATCCGTTATGCCGGTTATTAAACTTTGAATAACCGGAGGAGAAGGCGGAACTATATCAGGTTTAACGAGTTTAATAACATCTGAATATTCCGATTGGTTAAAATTTTTATCATACATTTTAACCTTATAAAAAATATGAGGCGTCAATGTTTTCAAGGGAATTTTTTCGGTAAATATTTTTTTGTCATTCTTTTTAAATAAGGGTTCCCGGTTGGAAGGAAATACTTCTTCTACTACCGAGAATTCATGATCTTCTTGATTGGCTTTAAAAATTTTATATCCGATAATATCATCATCAACCTGTTTGGGAATAACTATTTGCACCACACCCGCATCGTTAACAGATGCCACAATTCCTTTGGGTTTTCCAGGAGGTGTATCATCAATGATAACAGCATAAGCAGGCATTGATGCACTGGCATTATTCTTTTTGTCATAAGCTATTACTTTATAGTAGTTAGACGATTTTTTTGCATAATTTTTATCCTCAAACAAACGGGTATTTTTAGATAATAATTTTTGATTTAATTTAACATATTCTCCGTTGTGTTGGTTCGAACGATATATATCGAAACCTTTTAAATCGGCATCCGGGGCACTCAAAAATTTCCATTTTATGACTACTTTATCTTTTTCATGTTTAGGCGTTTCCAAATAAGGCGTTTTAGGTGGTGTCAAATCTCGGGGTGTGCCGGCTGCTTTCCCAACCAAAATCTTATCACCAAATAATGTATTGGCATATATCCGGTAAAAATATTTTTTGCCGTTTACCACATTTTCATCTTCAAATGTGCCGGCTTTAACATCATTATATCTTTTACCTTTTAAGAAAACAAGTGGCGTTTTATTTAAAGATGTATAATTTTGTCCATTTTCACTTTTTTCTATATAATAACCGACCAGTTCGGGTGTTTCTTCCCAAAGAATAGATAAAGCATGATCTTTTTCTACAATACCAATACTACTATTTGCAGGTGACGGCTGTTGGAGCGCTGTTATAGCTGTTGATCTGCATATAATATCTTTTAAATTTGATTTATTAATGCCTGTATCCGGATTGACAACAGCTCTATATAAATATTTATCGCCTTTGATTGCAGTTTTATCCACAGCACCTAATCCAATGCCTAATGCTACTTCTTTGTCTTGAAAAGTCATTAAAGTTAAAAATGCAAATTCATTGTCTTGTTTTTGTTTCAAGGTTTTTAAATGAGATGTATCTCCGTTAAAAATAAGCTTTTGAGGTTTTTTACTACGGGTGTCCTGTATCAAATCAAAAGCCAATTCCCGTAAATTATTTTCTTTGTTTTTATTATTCCTAATCGATTTTTGCCATTCTTCTTTTGTGTAAGGTTTTACTTCTTGTATTTTAACAAAATCGCCATAAGTTTTAGTTGCCGGATTAAAATCCGCCCGCTGTATGGAATAACCGTTTTTTTTTCCCATTTTAAAAAGGGCAAGGGTGTTTGGATACCATCTTAATTCCATACCCAAACCATCCGTATATTTGGCTATGATATTTATTTCATTTGCTATAACCGGCGTTTTTTTGTTTTGTCCATAAAAATAAATAGTCCAAAAAAGTAATAAAATTATATATATGTGTTTCATGATTATTGTGTTATATTATTTTGTAATATGGTTGTATTTCCGTCACTATAAACAGGAACATAAGGCAACATCGGACCTGTTCTGAATATTTTAGTTATTGTTTCTCGCACAATGCTGCCGTCAGTATTTAAGGCATCTTCCCATTGATTGTTTGTATAATTAAGTTCTTTTAGTGTAGCTGTTACCGTAAATTTGTAAAAAGTATTTAAAGACAAATCGTTTAAATAAGGCTGCGGTCCCGGAAAGCGCGTTAATGGAGTCGGTGACACTGTTTGGTTAACCACTTGTATGTTATTGACCTGATTTTGATTAATGCTACCGGTAGGATTAATAATGGCGGTCAACGGCATATTGACTTGTTGCATTAGAGTTTGATTCAATTGCATATCACCGTTTGAATGTTGTAAGGCATTCATATTCATATTGATACTGATAGGTTTCAAAATATACTGATAGTCACCAATATCATTAACCCTGTAAGCCAAAGTCTTGTTGGTTTGTATGGCTTGCATAGTATTATTACTAAATTGAGGCTGATTATTAACCACAGCCGTTGCTTTTATCAATTTAACCTCATTAACCATTTTAAAAGTCCGGTTGATAATACTTCCGTTGGCTTGCTGTTCCGATACATGAAAGACCTCATCCGGTTCAAAGTTATATTTAACGGCTATCGGTGTGGTTACCGGTATGTTATAATTTTGACTTGGCGCCAAATATTTTATTAAATTGTTATTAAATTCATCGGTAGCATATTGTTGCTGGTAATCAGGCGTGCTGTTATTTGGTTGATTATTACAATTGGTTCCTTTTTCAAAATTTATATGCACATCTCTGGTTAAAATATTAAGAATATTAATAGAACCGTCAATAGCCCCTCGAATATAATAAGGTTTTGGAAATTCGCCGTGCATCCAAGCGCCTCCTTGCAAATCTGCCAAAAGCCAAGTTTTGGCAATATTTCCGTTTTTGATTTTTTGCAATTGTGCCATGGCTCTTGCATATACGCCCAAACTTCCATTAGCCCGCCAGCTGTTTATACCTATGGGATTATAGCCGGCACAAGAACCGGCATAGCGCATATATGATAAATTAACCTCTGCACCGGCATTTATTCCGGCATTGAGATAGTATTTTCCCGTAATATGCTCATTTATATTTTTATTGACTTCAAATCCGACACCAAAAGCCATTCCCGTGCCCAATTGCGTGGTGGCATCGTTGGATATATTCCCGACATTACTACCAAAACCCGGAGCAGAACCTACAGCAGCTGCATAATTGTCATTAAATTTATAAGTAAATCCGTTTACATTAGGCAAATCGTTACCAAACATATAATATTCATACATATTTAATCCAGCTTCTCCGGGCAGTGTTATTCTTACCGTATTCATCAAGTTATTCGGACTACTGCTGTTGTAATCGGGCTCACCACATTTAAAATACCAATTGTTATGCAAACCGTCAATATCCAGAGCCAACCATATAGGTGACGGCGTAGTAATAGGGTCGGCATTAATATTTGCATTGACCCCTAAATAAAAATGTTTCAAAGGAAAATCATATTGCACCGTCAGATTGCCATTGATTTTACCTTTACCGTTTCTCCGGTCTATAACCTTGGCATTGGTGCCGAAATCTCCTGTAAAATTGATATACTGCATACCTTGTCCCGCATTGGAAAATGCACCTTCCAACAACACATCCGCGTTAAACGCGTCCACCAAAGGTATAGTGCCTATGGTAGCACCAATTTTTAACCCAAACATATGATTATGCGGCGTATAGTTTTGTGTAATATTGGCCGGATTAGAAGTATCTAATTGCAAATTCATATTATTGTAAGCACCTCCGGCAAAGCCGTAAAAACCTAAACCTTGAACAAAGGGTATTCCGTTTTGAAAACTGGCATTGGCTTGCACCCTCCAATAACGATACTTGTTATTATTGTTTTGAAATGTGGTATTGCCGAACTCACCTTCCACACCGACGGCTACATCAACACCTTTAAAGGCTGCATTTAGACTGCCGCCAACCCGCTTGCCATAAGTAGGATGATTGCTTTTTATAAATAAATTGCCCGAAATGTCCACTGCTTTTAAATGAGCATCAATTGCCAACGAATCGACATGAGTGGCTATATATTTGGGCTTAAAACGTCTTTGATTAACGGCATCGTTCTTTATTTCAAACTCAATACCTAATCCGGTAGCTGCCGAAACACTGCTGGAATTACCGGAAAGATTCATCAACAAGTCAAAATTGAGTTGTCCGTGCAAGTCTTCTGTTCCTGTAATAGGTAAAGATTCATAGGTAATATTATTTATGGTTATAGGAAAACCATGTGCTTTTTTTTGCGGACTTGCCAGCGAGAAAGTCGGCACTAAAAAATGTAATCCTGCGTCCGAATCATATTCAAAACCCAAATCGTCAAATTCTACTTCCAGTTCCAAATCTTGCACTTCGTCCAAATTTATATGGTCGTAAAGCAAAACCCCTTGTAAATTCATACCAAATCGTTTTATAGTATTGGTTCCAACCTTATGCTGCAAAGCATATATTTCCGAATTGGGATATAATTCGAGTTCACCTCTTAATAAATCACTATAAATAGGACCTGTTGGTGAAATATTTAAATATAATACATCACGAAATGTAATGCTTGTATTTGGAAAAGTTAAAAGATTAACGGGTATTTGAGTAGTATCAATATAGTGTCCCACAAACTGTAAGGGATTTTGAATGGAATCAACCGATGATGTAGGAATATTTATAGTGCCTTGAATTCTGAAATCGCGTAAACTATTGGTCAAAATATCAACTGTCAAGGTATCTATGCTAGCGTTCAAATCGGAAATGTTGGCTTGCGGCCATTGCACAATATTTTGGGCAAATGCATGCATGGTCAAACCTTGATTGTCAATGATAAAATCATCTACTCCTACCGTAACAGGACCGTTTTGATGCGTTTGTATATTATCCGGCAATTCCACGGTGACGTTTTTGGCATAAAACCCTCTCCATATATTGTTGGTTTGCACATTAGGCAAGTTTTCATAATCACTAGGAAAAGATATGTTTACCGGATTCATGGAATCTGACATGTCAAAACTTAAATTGGTAGCCTTAATACTTAAATTATGTGCATTTACAATATTCGATTTTTCAAAATTTCCGGTCAAGATTATATCGCCCCAACTGCCTTGTCCCACTAATGTAGCTTTACTTCTTGAAGAACCATCATCAGGTATGGGCGTAAACCAATTTCTGGTAAAAGACGCTTCTATTTCCAAACCGAATTGTTGAAAACCGTTTTCATCCCATTCCAAATAGCAACCCGGATGATTGGGATTGGCAGGCACTTCGGCACTTTTAAAACGAAATGATATATCATGATTGGCGTTGTTTATTAAAATGTCTGCCACTATTTGAGCTCTTCCTATGGGATGTATCAGCGAATTTGTGTGAAACTTTGCTCCTCTTACCATAAAACCTATCTGTTCGGTGCTATTCCACTCTGCTGGCGTGCTCATAGATACAACCGCATTCATTTTTGAATCCGCCG
>JAMOMQ010000168.1 GCA_027066995.1 Flavobacteriales bacterium | reverse complement strand
TTCTAATTTTACAACTGATAGTTTTTTTTACCGGTTGTCAATCCAATCAATCCGGACAAAAATTACAAGAAAAACATTCGATCAAAAAAAATGTAAGGGCACCTTATGCTTTGGTTTTGCATGGCGGGGCCGGTTATATTAAGGACTTGTCACCGGCCGTCGAACAAGCCTACAAAGACAAACTTAATGAAGCTTTGGAAGCCGGCTATGCGGTTTTGGACAAAGGCGGTTCGGCTGTTTCTGCGGTGCAAAAAACCATCAATATATTAGAAGATTCACCTTTGTTTAATGCCGGAAAGGGTTGCGTGCTCAATAGTCTTGGTAAGCCTGAAATGGATGCATCTATAATGGACGGTCAAACATTAAATTGTGGCGCCGTAGCCGGCGTGTCACATATCAAAAATCCTATTGATGCGGCTATTTTGGTCAAAGACAGCACACGTCATGTTTTACTTTCGGGAAAAGGTGCCGAAATATTTTGTCAACAAAAGGGCATGTCATTGGTGGATGAATCCTATTTTATTATACCCAAACGCCTTGAGCAACTCAAACGGATTCAAAAAAAAGAAAAAATGAAACAAACGGCTTATTTGCTTCATGAATTGAACGGTATCAAAAAATATGGTACGGTAGGTTGTGTAGCTTTAGACCAACAAGGTCATATTGCAGCCGGTACATCTACCGGTGGTTTAATGAATAAGCAATTTGGCCGGATAGGCGATTCGCCTATAATTGGAGCAGGCACTTATGCCGATGATCAAACCTGTGGTATATCATGTACCGGAACCGGTGAATATTTTATCAGAACAGTTGCCGCTTATAATGTTTCCGCTTTGATGAAATACCAAAATTTATCACTGCAACAAGCTCAAAAACAAGCCATGCAAAATATTCAAAATTTAGGAGGCGACGGTGGTATGATAGGAATTGATAAACAAGGTAATATTGCTTGGTTTTTTAATACGCCAGGTATGTTTAGAGCCTATAAAAAATCTACAGAAGACAAGAAAATTGCTATGTATCAAACCGATTAATACAAAAAAATAAATTAATATGAAAAGTTTTATTAAGAAATACCAAAAGATTTTATTAGTTCTTTTATGGTTTTTGTTCATATCAGCAACTTTTGTATTGTATTTGTTAGATAATGAATTACAAACACCTTATAGCACAGGCATCGTTTCTTTTGAATTGGCTAAAGATTTATCAAGTTCCGAAGCTATTGTAAATGCATGGAATACCAGGGCTAAAACTTTTGCCGGTATTAGTTTAGGTTTTGACTTCTTATATATTTTTATTTACACTTTTTTACTATCTATGTTGCTTTATCTTCGCATATCTAAATACAATACACGTCATTTTATGTATAAAGCAGGGCATATCTTAATATTTGCTGTATTTTTTGCCGGTATTTTTGATATTATTGAAAACATAACTTTAATCAAATTACTTACCGGTCATAGACAAGCAATTTGGTCTTCAGTAGCTTATATGTCTGCCGTTTTAAAATTCGGGCTTATTTCCCTGTCGGTATTATTTATACTGGGCAGCTTGATAAATGCTTTTTTTAAAAGAAAGAAATGGTCGTAGTTAATTTTTTTCTGATAAAGCGGTTTCTTAAAATAAGCTTAAAAATTGATAATCAGCAGGTTTGCAATCGTGTTATTTGTTAATTTTGATTTAAAATTAAAATCAATTAGTATGAAAAAAATAGCATTGGTATGGTTGATGAGCAGTTTTTTGCTTTCTTGTCAAAATAATCATAAGGTTTCCGAATCAACACAAAAATCAGTTTCAAAAAATACGCCGAATTTAATAGACTCAAACCGTCAAAATGATGGAGCTGCCTTGTTAAAACAATATTGTGCCGCTTGTCATATGTTAACCCCCGATCCGGCCAAAAGAGATAAAATGGCTGCGCCTCCGTTTGTAAGAGTGGTAGAACATTATAAAGCCCGTTATCCTTCAGAAAAACAATTTGTTGCCGCTATAGTCAAATGGGTCAATCATCCCACTGATGACGCTGTTCAAATGCCCGGTGCTGTGCGCCATTTTGGTCTGATGCCCTCTATGCCAGTCGGTGACGAAAATATCAAAAAAATTGCCACTTACTTATACCGATACGACTTTGGTAATTTTGGAGGAGGTCATAGAGGCCGGATGCAAAATATGCACAATAGGCAAACGGGCCAAAAAGCCGAGTTACAAAAAGCAGATGTAATCAAAATAAAACAATCAATACAGTGGCTGCAAAATACATCATTAGCAAGCGTGACCGATTATCAAAATCTGGGTAAAAAACTTTTTAATACAGCCAAAGGTATTCTTTTAAATCCGGCTTACAAAAGTCAAGATTTGTCTCAAGTGCAGCAATTTTTTCATAGTATTGAAGCCGATATGCACAACCTGATGTCCGTTAAAACCAAAAAAGACGGCGAAAAATACCGGCGACAATTATTAACAAAAATGGCTGACTATAAACAATTTTTAAAATAGATTTACTACTCATGTCCGTTCGAGTTTTTGCGAATGCAATGAGTAAAAGTATCGAGAACACCTATAAATTTCTATAATTAATATCAATTTGGTTTATATTTTAGTCCAAAACATTTTGGTGTCGAAGCTTCGCTATTATTCTTAATCAAGGAGAAAAAACGCAGTAGTAGCTGTAGCTACAGTCGAGTATTTTCGACGATGAGTAAGTGAAAAACCCCCGAAGTTTCGGGACGAAATATTGGACTATTTTGTATGTCGTTTTGGTATTAGATTAATATGTATGTTGTTTTGATAGTATAAAGCACTTGGAACAATAAACAAAAGAGAATATTACGCAATCATATTATCCGGATTATCAGTTACGGCATCAATTTCTTTTTGAAAAGCCGGTTTTTCATCGGGCTTAAAAATCTTTTTATTAAACAAAATCAGAATAAACACCCCAATGGTAATAGCACTATCGGCGACATTAAATACCGGTTCAAAAAAAGTAAAATGTTTACCGCCTGCCAACGGAACCCATGACGGAATATTTACATCAAAAAGCGGAAAATAAAACATATCCACCACACGTCCTTGAAACCAAGGAGCATAACCGCCGTTTTTCGGCATAAACTCGGCCACATGGTGAAAACTATCCGAAAAAATACGACCGTAAAAAACCGAATCGATGATGTTGCCAATAGCACCGGCAAAAATCAAACTAATAGCTAAAATAAGCAACCGAGATTCTTTCTTTTTAATAGCCGACCACAACCAATAGGCAATCCCGCCAATGGCCACCAATCTAAAACCTGTCAAAAACAATTTACCGGCTTTACCGCCCAATTCCGTCCCGAAAGCCATGCCGTTATTTTCAACAAAATAAATTTTAAACCAATCAAAAACAGTTACATATTCTCCCAGCCGGAAGTGCGTTTTGATATATATTTTAACAGCTTGGTCAATCAACAAAATGATAAAAACCAGCAGCAACGATTTTTTCAAACTCATTATTTACTTACTGTCTTGACGGTTTTTAGCTTCAATACTCAAAGTAGCGTGAGGCACAGCCATCAGTCGTTTTTTACTGATAAGTTTACCCGTTTCACGACAAATACCATAAGTTTTGTTTTCAATACGTATCAAAGCATTTTCCAAGTCACGCACAAAACGTTCCAGCCGGCCAATCAGTTTCAAATTCGATTCTTTCGAATAAGTCGAAGCACTATCTTCAAAAGTTACGATTTTGGTCTGTGTCATATCGTGGTTATCGAGCAACGAGCGCAATATTTCTATATCTTTTCGAGCCTGAGCCAATTTTTGGTTGATGAGTTCTTTAAATTCAGCCAATTCCTCATCGGTATATCTCTTTTTTTCTTCACTCATAATCGTATGATTTTTTTAAAAGTGCGTAAAATTAACAAAAACAATTCAATCTTAACGAATATTCGTGTTTATTTTATCAAATTTTAAACTTATATCTTTATCCGCTATATATTTATCAATTATTTGGGCGAGTCCCCTTCCTTAACGCCGCCGCCCAATCCTCGGGGTCGGGCTATTCGCTCAAATTCGGTTGGTCTTGCACCGGTGTTTGATAGTCTGCCGGTGGCTTCCTGCGGTCGCCCCCGCCGTTCCTTCAAACACACGGGCAAGCCGGCACCTCATAACCGCTGCTATCCCTCTCGCGGGGCAATCCGGTTTAGACATTTCTTTAAATCATCTATTGGCAGCAATCATGTCAAACACAGTAACAAATCATTTTCCATTTGATAATAGATTCTTCAGTCGTTGCACTCCTTCCGAATGACATTTGTCCTCAGCCTCCGACACCCGACATCCGTCATCCGACTCCCGCCACCCTATATTTGCAAAATAGAAAAAATAACCTAAATTGACAGAATGGGCTAACAGCGGTGTCGTGTCATTCCGAACGGAGTGAAGTGTGTTGTCATTCAGAACGAAGCGAAGCGAAGTGAAGAATCTAATTCAATAAACCGACCCAAAAACAAAGATTGCCACGGTGCTCGTATCTCGCACCTCGCAATGACAATAAACTGTTAATCAGCACATTAGATAACAAAGCGTGTCATTTCGAACGCAGCGAGAAATCTTTTTTGTTTACTAAAAGATTCCTCAATCGTTGCACTCCTTCCGAATGACATTTGCCCTCAGCCTCCGACTTCCGACAACCGTCATCTGACTCCCGCCACCCTATATTTGCAAAATAGAAAAAATAATGTAAATTGAAAAGACGTTTAACCAAGAAAGGTAAAGGGAAAAAGAATAAGACTGTTGTCTGTCATTTGTCTTTTTAGACCGATCGAAATGCCGGTCCCTTTTTTCCTCTACTTTTTAATCTTGAACAGTTCATTAGGCACAAAGCATGTATGTAGTATTGATAAGACAAAAAGTAGTTTATTACCTTTCAAAAAAATATATATTATAACCAAAATTATAAGAATTAACATTTCAAAGCAAACTTTTGATGCAAGTTTTTTTAAAAAAGAACGGCAAATAAGAACATTCCAAACAAAAGTGAGGCATATTAAGGCTGAAAATCAATAGTTTAACAATTTACTTTTTACTAAAATTATTTCTAATATTTCTTATAAGACAGTATTGCCGTGGCAATTTTGAAATCGGATTTACATAATAAAAAACTATTTCCGGTTAATCGGAAAAAAAGTCACAAAAAAGCGACAAGACTTCAGTCAAAAGTTTTTTTTTACGTCGTTTTGTCGTATTTGTTTATCGGGAATAAATTTTGTAAATTGTAAAGCGAACATTTAATATTAACAAAAAATTATTACAGACTATGAATTTCGATAAATTTACCATAAAATCACAAGAAACTGTGCAAAAAGCACTGCAAATTGCTCAGGGATTGGGCAATCCGCAGATTGAAAATGCACACTTAATGAAAGCCATCCTCGAGGTGGACGAAAACGTAACACCGCATATTTTAAAAAAAACCGGAGTAGATGTAAGCTTGTTTAAACAACGATTGGATCAATATATAAATTCGTTACCCAAACAACACGGTGGCGGACAGCCGCAATTGTCTCGAACCGCTTCCAAAACTCTAACCGATGCGCTGAATTTAGCCGAAAAAATGAAAGATGACTACGTAAGTATCGAACATCTTTTGTTGGCTATTTTTGACAGCAGCGACGAAACTTCTCGCATGCTCAAAGAAATGGG
>JAMOMQ010000167.1 GCA_027066995.1 Flavobacteriales bacterium | reverse complement strand
ATTAGATCTATTTTTGAAATAAAGTCTTATTTCCTCATAAAAAATAAAATAGTGGCATATTATTAAAATAAAAAAGAGACTGCCTTATGAGACAGCCTCCATAAAGATTTAATCATTTACAAATTTATATTACCAAAGCACAAACCAGTAAATTATTTCGTGTGTTTTACCATTCATCGCTGAAGGTCTGCCGGAAGCGTCTATCTGATAAATTATTCAAACTGCAATACTATATCTTGTACCTGTTCTTTAACAACCGGTAAACTTTATACAAAACCCAAGAAAATAGCAGAAATAAAATACTGCTCCCTGTGAATGACCAACTTCTCGATATCCCCGTTTCTCCTCGGAGATTCGTGCATGAGATATAATAGTCGTAATCGTGTTTAAAAAGTGTGGTATCGTTATAAAATTCTCGGGGCGAATAAACTTTATAATTAAATCGCTCGTCAAAAGGAAGGGATTGGGTTTTTCCATTTAATGTAATAATTTTTATGTCATTTTCTTGGGTTCTTACAAAAACAGCCAAACGGTCTTTTAAAACACAATAACCTAATAACTGTTTTACATAAGGTAAATCCTTCGAATAAAAAGGGTAAGCATCCGGCATTATAACACCTCTCCCCATTCCTAAGGCGTCGTTTATGGAATAATCTGTTCCAAAATCTTCTAATTTCAGTCCATAGGGCATTTTAAAGACAGCAAAATTTGTGATTTGTTTGCCATAATGAGAAGCGTGGTAATTACCCATAAAGTAAACAAGTAGCAAGATAAAAACCGTATAATACTCAAAAAATCGTTTTATGTTTATCAATTTTTTGTATTTCATTATTCGGATGTTTTAATCTACTTTTTCTTCTGTTCCGGAGCTATTACTCCCTTGCCCTTCACCTCCGGAGGGTACCGTTTTACCATTCATCGCTGAAGGTCTGCCGGAAGCATCTACCTGATAGCCCGGATTCGGAAAAGTGATAGACCATTTTACAGGCTCATAATCATAAGGATCTCCCCCTAATTCATTGTTAGAACCATAACTATCATCACTGCCTTCAACAAAACGAGATTTAATACTATTTGGATCTACAAATCCGTCATCATCAACGGTAATGTCTGTTGTGCAGTTGCCGTCGGCGCAGGTTGTTTTATAAGAAAAAGTCATTTTTCCCAAATGAAAACCTCTGTTGAAACCTTCCATATCTACAGACAAATCTTCTCCTTCAGCAGGTCCGGGTGTTTCTCCGGAAGTTATCCTGGAAATATAGTGCTGCACATCCTTTGAATTTTTTATTAAATCTACCGTTTTGGGTCCTAACACCACGCTTTCTCCATTCCCTCGATAGTAATGTGTTATAGCTTGGGTATTGTTATCTATAATCACTCTACCTTGTACATCTCGAGCAGGATTGTAAGCGGTTTGATAATTATATGACGGATTGGTTGCTCTCATATATGCTTGAGAAGTCATATTGAGTTTAGACGCATTATAAGCTGCTTCTCTCAATCTCATTTTTAAATCAACTCCACTTTCTAATCCTTCAATTTCTCTTGACCAAGTAGGTTTGTTCCCTGCAAATTGATAGGTTGACATATACGGATAATCTTCCGCCAACGGGTCAATACTCATAAACCGCCCGATAGCGTAGTCGTAGTTGCGGTATTTGAAGCTGTCCCAATTTAGCCCGAGTTCGTCTTGGCGTTCTTGTTCTTGGTAATAATACTTAAATTTCCCCTCCTCCGGTGCTATTTGTTTTATTTCTTTTTTTTCGACCAACTGTTCTTGGTATTTGACATCTTTGCGAATAGGCACGTAGGCGTTGTGTTTAAGACCGAAGGGGTAATAATGATTTTCCTCCAGTATTTTTACGCGTTCGCTCTCGGGGTCTAAGGTGTAGCTGAGGCGGTTGTTGCCCAAGTGGTCTTTGTAAATGTATATGTATTGGTATAAAGCCGGCGCCGTGTTGTCGCCGGGCTTGTATATGGCTTTGACATAGCCCTCGGGCGTAGGAAAAAACAATAACTTGCCGTCTTCATACTGATAGCCGCTCATATAATCGGTGGTTACCTGCCGGGTGCCGTCATCTACCGTTTTTTGCAACTTGATACCGGCCGCATCATAGCGGTAAGTAATGTTCTGGCCGCCGGCAAATTGTATGTGTGTGGGCAGGTTCATGTGGTTAGCTTGTTTCACTTTTTAAAAATACAAAAAATATTGAACCGCTGGGTAATAAAATTTTTGACGCGGATTTATACGGATTTGCCGGATTAACGCAGATTTTTTGCTTCGCAAAATGTCCCACCACCGGTTTTGCTATGAGCAATACAGGTTTTATTGCATTTCATTTGTATCACTTCAGCAGCTTTTCTTATAGCCGTTATGGTGGGTGGTCTTTATCTACCTTTTTTCATTATTAAAAATTTCAAAGTATTCTTTAAAGATAAATTTTCTGTTTCTTTTAAAACCTGTATATTCTTTAATTATTTCTAATTTTTCAAAATCAGATAATAACCTGTTTGCTGTTGAATGAGAAATACCCATTTCATCTACTATTTTCCCCGCTGTAATTATCGGATTTTCAAACAATATTTTCAATAATTTGCTCCCTTTTTCTGTTTTACTTCCCAATTTTAGCAATCTATTATTTTCAATATCGGCTTTTAGTGTTATAATATCTTTAAATACTTGTATTGATGATTTTGAAGTTTCAATCACGCCAACCAAGAAAAATTTTATCCATTGTTCCAAATCATTTTTCAGTCTTACTTGCATTAAATTATCATAGTAATAGTTTCTATGTTTTTCAAAAAAGTCAGATAAATATAATGCCGGTTTTTTAAGTATATTGTTACTTACAAGATATAATGTAATTAATAATCTCCCAAGTCTGCCATTTCCGTCGAGAAACGGATGAATGGTTTCAAATTGATAATGTGCAATAGCTATTTTGATTAAGTGAGGAACATGAAATTCCGTATCATTTAGAAATTTTTCCAAATCACTCATTAGGTCGGGAACGTCAGTATGGTGTGGCGGAATGTAAATAGCGTCTTTCAAGGTTGCTCCAAGCCAATTTTGACTTTTTCTAAATTCTCCCGGTAATTTATGTTTGCCACGAACCCCTTCTAATAACACTTTATGTGTGTGTTTTAATAGTCGATTTGATAGTGGTAATTTTTCTAATTGGTCAATAGAATAATTAATTGCTTTGATATAATTTTGAACTTCATTCCAATCATCTCTTTTTTCCGGATTTATGTCGTCTTCTTTTAAAAGAGCTTCTTCCATATTTGTTTTTGTTCCTTCAATTCTGCTTGAGGTTGTTGCTTCTTTTGAAATATGCATTTTAATAAAGAAATCAACATCAGGTATTAATTGAGAAAAAGCATTTAATTCTCCGAGTAACCTGTTTGCTTCTGATAATAATGAGTTTATCTTTGGTGATGATACAATCCATTCTTTTGAAATTTTTTCAGGTAGAAATGAAGAATATTCAATCTGTTTTACATATTTCCCTGCTTTAAAATCTTTAATATCCATAATTTTCTATTTCTGCAAATATACAGATTTATATTTTCATTTCTTTACAGTTTTGAAAATATAATATACTGTATTTTCATTTTCTATAATTACCCACACCGCACAGATAGGACGGATTGGGGGATTTTATACTATCAACAAATAGAATTTAAAGCAAAAAAGTTGGGTATAATGCCGATACCATTTGAAAATAGTCTAAACAAATGTAATGCGGATTAGACTATATTGAAAATGTAATCGATATTGCAGGGGCAGGCAGGAGCGGGCGCAAAATAGCGCCGATGCCCTGTAAATATTGTAGCAAAGCGCTAAAATGGGCGATTGTTAATAACTTTTTTAAAAAGGTGCTTTTTTATAGGCTTTTACGGGGGCTTGCATTCCGTCCCGCCGTATTATTTTTAGGTTTTGCGACTGCAAGGAAGTAAAAGCTCTATTTATTACAGTTGTTATAATGCTCATTTTTATTATGTGATTTCAATAAAAAATATTTATTGTTATTTTTTGTTACAATTAACTTATTTCTTTTATTTATAAAATAATTTGGTGGGTCAATGTGTAATACTTTATTATTATTGAAATTAAGAAATGTATTGGGATTATGCATTTTAATTTCAAAATAATTTGATTTTTCATTATTTTTACTAAATACTGTATAAAAATAAGGAAGATTTCTGTAAATTTTTATTTTATTAATCTTAACTTTTTTGCATCTTGCCAAACCTGTTGTATCTGTCATACAATTTATTGTATTGTTTATTTTAATATAAAATAAATTGTAATTATCATTACTTTTAATCTTAAAAATTAAAGAATCATTATTAGGACAGTACTTTTCTTTTATTGTAGCAAGCGAATCATAATCTTTAATATGAAAAATTTTTTCGTCGTATTTAAGAAAAATTGTATCTCCTTTTTTTCTCCATTTACCTTTGATTGAATCATTGCCAAATACTCCTGATATATATCTATAAAATTTACCATTGCTACATAGTTCTATTCTTTCATAGACATCTACTCCCTTTAATGTAAATATTTTTTTTGATTTACAAGAAACTATTATTAATAAAAAACTTAAAATAATAAATAATTGTTTTTTAATCATCTGGGTAAATATGTTTTATTGTTAAACCTTAATATAACATTAAACTTGCTGGAAAAGTATTGTGCTTCCATTGTATTACGTGGTTGATTATATTTTGAACCTGTATATAATGGACTAACAGTTGATGAACCAAATAATTTTGCACGTTGATTGGCTTCTTTTTCAGGAAATGTTCCTATTGAAACAAAACCATAACCCTTTCCACTTCCTTTTAAACCTATATTACCCATATCAAATTGAAAAGCATGTTTAAATTCATGAGCTACAACACTTAAGTCTGATACAGAATTTATAACCACATAATTATTTTTTGAATCAAATGTAAGTTCTCCTTCTTTTATATTTCCATTTTCCATTTCAACAGGTTTTATTTCCCGAAAATCATACCATTGTGAAGAGTTCTTCAATCTTGTAAGTTCTGATCGAACTTCTTCAAATCGTTTATCTAGTTGATCTCTTTTTGATGTTAGTTTGTTAATTCTTTTATTTGCTCTTTTTTGTGAAATTTTCCCATTTTTAAGTTTATTTTTTATTTTAGATATTTTATTATCATAACTATTAATCCTTTTGTTCATTTCAGTTCTTAAATTATTATCCCATTTCTGTGCGTTATCAGTCAAAGAATCCCCTGCAATTTCTCTAAAAAACATTGGATTATTAGCTGTAAAGTGATATGGTGTTAAAGAATGATATTTTTCGGCAAATCTATCAATATTATTAAAGCGTGCTATTGCCGCATCATAATCTCGCCATTGATAATCATAAGTGTTCAAACCGAGTTCATCTTGCCACTCTTTACCGTTGTATTTATACTTAAATTTCCCCTCCTCCGGTGCTATTTGTTTTATTTCTTTTTTTTCGACCAGTTGTTCTTGGTATTTGACATCTTTGCGAATAGGCACGTAGGCGTTGTGCTTGAGACCGAAGGGGTAATAATGATTTTCCTCCAGTATTTTTATGCGTTCGCTCTCGGGGTCTAAGGTGTAGCTGAGGCGGTTGTTGCCCAAGTGGTCTTTGTAAATGTATATGTATTGGTATAAAGCCGGCGCCGTGTTGTCGCCGGGCTTGTATATGGCTTTG
>JAMOMQ010000166.1 GCA_027066995.1 Flavobacteriales bacterium | reverse complement strand
GGAAGGCAGTATTAATCAATTGCAACATGTGGAATATCTCGACCAAAATCCCATTGGACGCAGTAGCCGGTCCAATCCGGTAACCTATATCAAAGCCTATGACGATATTCGCAGTTTGTTTGCATCGCAGCGCTTGGCCAAAATTAAGCGTTTGCAACCCAAACATTTTAGTTTTAATGTAGAAGGCGGCCGTTGTGAACATTGTAAAGGTGAAGGTGTTGTGACCATTGAAATGCAATTTATGGCCGATGTGCATTTGACTTGTGAAGTATGTAACGGTAAACGTTTTAAAGACGAAATTTTAGAAGTCAAATACGAAGGCAAAAATATTGCCGATATACTTGAAATGCAAGTGGACGAGGCCATTGCTTTTTTTCAAAAATACAAACAAAACAAAATTGTTGACAAACTCAAACCTTTACAAGACGTTGGTTTGGGTTATGTGAGTTTGGGACAGTCATCATCGACTTTATCGGGTGGTGAAGCCCAACGGATTAAGCTGGCTTCTTTTTTGGTCAAAGGGAACCGGCAGCCCAAAACTTTGTTTATTTTTGACGAACCGACCACGGGTTTGCATTTTCACGATATTAAAAAACTATTGGCCAGCTTTGAAGCCTTAATTGAAAACGGCCATAGTATTTTGGTGATTGAACACAATTTGGAAATCATTAAATCGGCCGATTGGTTGATTGATTTAGGCCCCGAAGGAGGCAAAAACGGTGGTAATTTGGTGTTTCAAGGCACGCCCGAAGATTTGGTGCGTCACGGAAAATCATTGCTGACACCTTATCTGGCGGAAAAACTGTCCTTTAAAAAATGATGATGATGGTTATTTATATAAGCCTAAAATTCTCGTCTTCTATTAAAACTTGTTTGGGCAAATCTCTCAAATTATAAATTGAAGCCATGGCATAGCCATAAGCACCGGCATTTTTAATCATTAAAATATCATCCTTTTTAACCGGACTCAACGGGCGGTCGTAAGCAAAAGTATCCTCTTCGCACAAGACACCTACCACATCATATTTATCAGCAGGTTTTTCCGTATTTGACAAATTGACGATATGATGATAAGCATCGTAATACATGGGTCTGATCAAATGATGAAAACCGGAATTGACACCTACAAATTTTTTATCAAATCCTTGTTTGACTACATTGACTTTGACCAATAAAACGCCGGCCTCACTGACTAAAAACTTGCCGGGTTCAAATTTAATGCGCAGCGGTCGGTCAAGTACTTCCAATTTTTTTTGAATATAACCGGCGTATGCTTGCAAATCAATGCTCGGATCGTCTTCATGATAGGGGACTTTAAATCCGCTACCTAAATCCAAATATTTTAAATCGGGAAAATGCCGGGCAAAATCAAAAATAACATCCACCGAACGTGCCAAATCTTGCCAGTTTTTGACATCCGATCCTGTGTGCAAATGTAATGAGTCAATGATTAACCCTTTAGCCATATATTCTTTGATAAGAGGCAATTGGTTTACGGGTATGCCAAATTTTGAATGGTGGTGGCCGGTCGCTATTTTTTGATTGCCTGCAATACTATTGCCCGGATTAATTCTTAATCCTACGGGGATATCAGGATAGTTTTTTAAAACAAAATCAAAATATCCGGTGGCGCCCAAATGTGTATGAATGCCCAAGCGGAATGCCTTGTGTAGTTCCTCGTCCGAAGGGCAACTGGGCGTGTAAATAATTTGTTGTGAAGTAAAACCGTTTTTTAAGGCATGATCAATTTCGTTGGGTGATACCGCATCTAAACCAATATTATTTTGCTTCATTATTTGTAATATTTCCGGCGCTTCATTGGCCTTCATGGCATAATGTATTTGATGCGGCAGGTTATTAAAAGCCGATTTAAGTTTTTTTATTTGACGGACAATGGTTTGTTTGTCATATACATAGACAGGCGTGCCGGTTTCACGGGCTATTTTGAGTAATAAATTATGGTTATTAGGAAAAACAGCAGTCATTTTAATCGGGTTTAATTAGTGAAGTGTCTGAGATTATTACAATTTCGCTTTTTGCCAATGCTTGTGATATTAATTCATCTACGGGTAATTTTCTGCATTGCTCTTCTACATATTTTAGCTGCGCTTTAGTTTCCGGTGATTTGGGCGTAAACAATCCGCAGGCATCATCGTGTGGTAAAATGGAAATCTCAAAGGTGCCGATTTGTTGGGCGGTTTGTATGATATGTTTCTTGTCCAAAGCCACCAAAGGACGCAATACCAGCATATTGGTGGCAGCTTCGGTAGCTTTCATGTTTTCTAAGGTTTGAGAAGCGACTTGCCCCAGTGAGTCGCCGGTTATCAGTGCTTTGGCTTTTTCTTGACGGGCTATGGCTTCGCCTGCTTTTAACATGATGCGTCGTAATAAAATCAGACGTAAGCGGCTGTCGGTATGTTTGGCTATGGCTTCTTGAATATCCAACACAGGTATCAAATAGAGTTTGATTTGTCCTTGAAACTTGGTCAATTGTCGTGCTAGCATTTTGACTTTTTCAATTGATTGCGGTGATGTTTTCGGCACCGAATGAAAATGGGCAGCCGTAATATGTAAGCCCCGGTTCATTGCCATAAAGGTAGAGACTGGCGAATCTATACCGCCGGATAACATGGCAATGGCTTTGCCCGAAGTGCCTACCGGTAAACCGCCGATGCCGGGAATGATTTTAGAATAAATAATGGTGTATTGGCCTCTGACTTTGATATGTAATTTAAAGTCGGGACGGGTTAGGTCTACTTTTTTGCCAAGGCGTTCATTGATGGCACTGCCCACTTCACGGCCTATGCGCATTGAATCAAACGGCACCGATTTGTTAATCCGTTTGGCTACAACGGCAAAACTATTAAAAGTGCCGGCATATCTTTGGGCATGTGCTACTGCTTTTTCAATGATTTCATCCATGTTGATGCCGGCAGTATCAGCTACATAAAAACCGGTGATGCCGGGTGTGTTTTTAACAATATGGACAATATCTTCGAGTATGTCTTTGGGAATTTCCTTGATAATCTCAATAAAATAAGAACCGCCTTGTGCCTTTGTAAATTGTAGATAATCTTGATATTTGGTCAATTTGCGTTTAAGATTACGCACCAATTGTTTGATAAATATTTTTTGATTTTTACCTTTTAGATAAATTTCTTCAAAATTGATAATCAATATTTTTTGTGTCATTACGGTTCTTTATTAATTTACAAAGATGCAAAATAATTTAATGTTTTTTTGATTTTGGTATAAAAAAAGACAGGGAAACTCATACTTTAGCATTATATTGTTAAAGCAATGTCACATTGAGTGAATTTTCGAATTTATGAGAAAATTTGTATCGAAATGTAAGACATTGCTATTAATATTTTAACGCGCTTGTCTAAATTTTTGATACATCACGAAACAAGTTCGGGATACTCGAATTGATAAGCTTTATAATGCAATTTATACAAATTTTAGTGTGTGCATCTGCCCTGTTAAAAAAAAGAGACCGGCTCAATGCCAATCTCTTTTAAGTACCCGCGGAGGGATTCAAACCCCCAACCCTCGGAGCCGAAATCCGATGCGCTATTCAGTTGCGCCACGCGGGCTTATTCTTATTTAAGCGTTGCACTATGTTACACAACGAAAATATTTCGATTGCAAAATTAATCTATCTATAACTTTTAAACAAGCAAAAGGTTTAAAATTTTTAATGATTTTATTTGATTAATCGACATTATCCTCTAAAAACGAATTGCTATCTTTTAATTTAAAATTACCATCGACATCCATTTCAATTTTGTGTATTTCAGTTGATGATTTAGGGGTTAAGTCAACATCAATACCTTTCTTTTTAAAAGCAGGCATTTCTTCTTTTTCCAATAATTTGTCGTCGAGTTTAGTTGCATAATTTTTTATATAGCTTTTGCGTTTTTTACGCAATTTTAATGCAATTTCAATGGGCAATTCTGACAAATCTTCAACATCGTTAAAGTCATTTTCCGGCATTTTTTCTTCAAAATTGAATAACAAAGGCTGTTGTGCCGTTTTTTCTTCCACTACTTTTGGTTGCTGCGTTTGTGGTTCTTTTTGTTTTAGCTCAATATTTAAGTCGTAATTGTCCGGTTGGGTTGTGCCGGTTTGTTGTTTTGATTCCGGTTCCAGTTTGTAATCAATGGTCAATTGTGTATTGCCATAATCATCTTCTTCTGCTACGATATCCGGTTGTTTTTCGGAGATAACTTCACTTGTTGCATAAGTGTTTTCAACCATTTGGTTATCGGCTGTCATATTTATATCGCTACCGTTTTCGTCTTTTAATATATGAACAATTTTATCCGGTTCGGCATTGGTAATCAGGTCTTGCTGGTTTTTATTAAATCCGGTCGCAATAATAGTAACGGAAATGGCATCGCCTAAGCTTTCATCTTCTCCGATACCTAAAATGACATCAGCGCTGTGACCGGCTTCCATCTGCACAAAATCGTTGATTTCACTTATTTCGTCCATGGTAATTTCATGTTCTTCGCTGCCGGATAAAATCAGAAGTAGGACATTTTTAGCTCCGGTAATTTTATTGTCATTAAGCAAAGGCGAATCCAAAGCATTCATAATGACTTCTTTAGAGCGGTTATTGCCGGCAGCTTTGGCTGATCCCATAATGGCAGTGCCACTGTTTTCCAAAACGGTTTTAACATCTCTAAAATCAACATTAACCGTATAGTTGCGGGTGATAACCTCGGCAATACTGGTAGCGGCCGAGGCTAAGACTTCATCGGATTTGGCAAAGGCTTGTTTGTAAGTCAGGTTGCCGTAAATTTCTCTTAGTTTATTATTGTTGATTATAATCAAAGAGTCTACATATTCTCTCAAATTTTCAATACCTTTTTGGGCATAAATATTTCTTTTTTTACCTTCATACATAAACGGACTGGTCACTATTCCGACCGTTAATATACCCATTTCTTTGGCCAATTTGGCAATTATAGGAGCTGCACCTGTGCCTGTTCCTCCGCCCATGCCGGCTGTGATGAATATCATTTTGGTATTGTTCTCCAGCACACTTTTGATGGCCTCTATATCTTCAATGGCAGCTTTCTCGCCGATTTCCGGATTGGCACCGGCGCCCAAACCTTCGGTTAAGGATTTGCCTATTTGTATTTTGACCGGCACCGGACTTTTAGACAAATCTTGCGAATCGGTATTGACCACGACAAAATCTACATCTTTTATACCCTTTTGATACATGTAATTTACGGCATTGCCACCGCCGCCGCCAACACCAATTACTTTTATTACATTGGATTTGTTTTTTTCCAAATCAAATTCCAAATTCAAATTAAAATCGTTCATATTTTTTGTTTTTGACAATACAGTATTTTAAATTTTTATTATCTCTGTTTAGTTTATACCAAACTGGTTTATATTTCAAATTAAAATAGATATTATTTTTGCATTAATTTGGTATTAATTATCTTATCAAGCATTTGATTTACAATGATTTATTCTAATTTTTTTAAAAATTCCATCATAGCTTGATACAGCGATTTTTTTCTTTTTTTATCTATACTTTCGCCGGTTTCAACCGGTTCTTTTTCTTCGGATTGTTCCGTTTGTTTATCTATTGGTAATTCTGTTTTTTCAGTTTTGTTATATGCTGGTTTTTCTTCATACTCTTCATATTCAAAGGTTTCGTAATTTGGTTTGTCGGTTAAGCCTTTCATTAGTAAACCGACTGCTGTAGCATACATAGGACTAATCAGATCTTCTTCGGTACCACCTGCCAAGTGTTGTACGGGTTTGCCGACGCGGGTATATAAGCCGGTAATCAAGTTTACCAGTTGCGGTAAATGTTTAAGTTCGGCACCGCCACCGGTTAGGACTATACCACCTAATAAAACCGGATCGTTACTGATTTCTTGGTAGCGTTTGATTTCTATATCTGCCAGTTGTATAATTTCCTCTACGCGTGCTTTGATTATACGCGATATGCTTTTTAAGCTTATTTCTACCGGTGGTCTGCCGGGCAATCCTTGTATGGATACCACTTCCATATCACTGTTTTCTGCAGGCCAAGCCGAACCGAACCGGACTTTGATGGCTTCGGCATTACGTTCTAAGACATAAATGCCGTTGGCCAAGTCTTTTGTTATAATATTGCCACCATAGGGAATAATAGCTGTATGGCGTATGATATTGTTTTTAAAGATGGCAATATCTGTGGTGCCACCACCTATATCTATCAAAACAGTGCCACCTTCGCGCTCTTCATCTACCAATACCGATTCGGCCGACGCCAAAGGCTCTAAAGTAACATCTACAACTTCCAAATTGGCCATTTGAACACACCGGACTAAGTTTTGAATGGAAGCAACTTTGCCAACAACCACATGAAAATTGGCTTCTAAACGCGTGCCGGCCATCCCAATCGGCATTTCGGGTATATTGCCTTCGTCATCCACTTTAAATTCTTGCGGCAAAGCGTGTATAATTTTTTCACCGGGTTCAACGTGAATACGTTTAACCTGATTGATGAGTTTATCTATTTCTTCTTGCGTGATAATATCTTCTGGATGTTCACGCATAATGTATTCGCTGGTTTGAATACTGCGAATATGTTGCCCCGCTATACCGACGACAACTTTTTTAATTTTGATTTTGGCATTATATTCGGCTTTTTGAATAGCTTCGTTAATGGCTTTAACGGTTTCGGTCAGGTTGATAACCACACCGTTTTTTACCCCTTTGTTATTGGGTGCTTTGCCATAGCCGAGTATTTCTACTTTACCGAATTGGTTTTTTCTGCCGACTATAGCCACAACTTTGGTGGTGCCGATATCTAGACCGACCACTTCATACCGGTCGTCTTGATCTCTAAATGGAGACTCTTGCTCCGGTCGCTCTTGGTTGGAAGGAAAATGTGATGTGTTCATAGGCATTTATTTTTTGCAAACTGCTTGATTTTTAAATCTTAAATCTATTTTTTGATATTGATTGGTTTTATTTGTTTTGACCAAATAGCTATAAATGGCTTTTAATTTATCCAGTTGTTTATCAATATTTTGTAGTATATCAATGCTGATATCTGCTGACAATTGATCGGTTTTGATTACAACCTGTTTATCATTAATATGCACTTCCGAAATTATTTGTTTTAAATTCGGGTCGCTTTCTATTTGATGTATTAAGTTAATGAGCTGTTTTTTAATATTGCTATTTATATCGCCAAATATTAAAATAACATTTTCGGTATAGTGGTCAGACAATGGTTTTTTATTTCCTTGATAGTCAATATAATATGATTTGTTTCCAATGACTCTGGCAATTGGTTTGTATTGAGAAATTTCGGCTGTTAACCGGCCGTTCAAATCTTTATATACCTCGGCATTGTCAATATAAGCATTTTGTTCCAATTGTTTTTCAATGGCGGCAATATCTATCTGTTTATACACACTATCATTTATAGGCATAAGTTTGGAAACCTCTTGAGGCAGTATAAAAGTTTTGTCCATAGGAAAGACATAAACCTGTGTTTGTTGTATACGTTCTTGTTGCGAAACAGCATTAAAATACCGGCCTAACACCAATGTCAGGATAAACAAGAATAAGGTTGCTATGATTATAAATGTTTGTTTCATTTACTTTTTACTTATGCTTCTGAGTATATCATCTACTATATTTTGAACAGCTTCGGGTTGCGCCAAAGCTTTGATGTTTTGTTTTAATAACTGCGCTTCTTCTTCATTTTCAAATATTCTTTTTATGCCGGGCCAAAGTTCTGTTTGCAATTTTTTTTCAGGTATCAGAACAGCCGCTTTTTTAGTTTCCAGAGCTTTGGCATTTTTTGTTTGATGGTCTTCAGCTACATAGGGTGAAGGCACCAATATAACCGGTTTACCTATCAATGTCAATTCGGAAATGGTGCCGGCACCAGCACGCGAAATAATAAGATCGGCTGCGGTATAGGCATTTTGCATTTCAGTTATAAATGGCATTACTTTTATCTTATCGTCACTTAAATTTTTATAATTTTCATAATCATTGGGGCCGGTTTGCCATATCAATTGGTAATTGTTTTGTCTGATTTGATTCAAAATATCTTTAATGCCTTCGTTAAGAGGATGTGCTCCCAGACTACCTCCAATAGACAATATGGTTTTATACTGAGGTTTGAGCCCAAAATATTGTAAGGCTTTATTTTTTTCCACATTGGTATTTATAAGGTTTTGCCGGACAGGATTGCCTGTTTTGACAATTTTATCTGCATCAAAAAAGCGCTCCAGTCCGTCATAGGCCGTATAAATTTTACGGGCTTTTTTGGCCAGTAATTTATTGGTAATGCCCGGATACGAATTTTGTTCTTGTATAAAAGTGGGAATACCTTTTTGTTGGGCGGCATACAATACGGGTCCACTGGCAAATCCTCCGGTGCCTATAACCATATCAGGCTTAAAATTTTTGATGATTTTTTTGGCATTCCAGATGCTTGAAATCAATTTAAAAGGGAATGTGATATTTTTCCACATTTTAGAACGATTGATACCGGATATCCATAAGCCTTTAATAGGGTAGCCGTGTGCCGGAATTTTTTCCATTTCCATACGGCCTTTGGCACCTACAAAAAGAATATCGGCATGGGGATACCGGTTTTTGATTTCGTTGGCAATAGCCAAAGCCGGAAAAATATGTCCGCCGGTTCCTCCGCCGCTTATAATTACCTTTATATGTCGATTACTGGGGTTCATAAATATTTATTCTGTTATAAAATCATCTAAATCTTTTTGTTCTTTTTGTTCGGTTACACGACTGACACTTAAGATGACGCCAATAGCAAAACTACTCATCCAAATGGCCGTGCCTCCGGAACTCAATAGTGGTAAAGGCTGTCCCGTAACCGGAAACAAACCTACCGCTACAGCCATATTAGCCAATGCTTGCACAATAATGGGAAGCCCCACCGCCAATACCAAGAGTTTGTAATATCTGTCGGGCGTTTTTTTAGCTACAAAAAACATTCGTAATCCTAATAGCAAATACACAAACAAGATGATTAGGCCGCCGGTCAAACTGTATTCTTCAATAATAATGGCATAGATAAAATCAGAAACCGATTGCGGTAAAAAGTTTTTTTGCACGCTTTTGCCCGGTCTAAACCCAAACAAACCGCCTTTGGCTATCGCAATTTTTGCTTGCGTTTTTTGATAATTTTTATCATCTAACTTTATTTCTTTTGAGTTGTCTGACGAATCAAAAAAGCTTTCAATACGGCTTTGCCAAGTGTCCAAACGGTTAGACATTCTGTTGGGAAAAGCTTTTAAAACCAAAATTAGAAATATCACTCCCAGCATACTGATACCAAAAACTTTGAACAAATCTTTAAACGGATAACCTGCTATAATGCTGATTAAAACCACCATGGCAAATATTAATACCGCTGTTGACAAATTGGCAGGTAATATTAGTCCTACTACGGCAAACACCCATATCCAATACCTTTTGATACTTTCGATAAAACCTATTTTACTCAAATCGTTTTTGCCAAAAAAGCGGGCGCTAAACATCATTAAAAACACAAAAGCAATAGTAGATGGTTGCACACTGCCCAGTCCGGGCAAATGAATCCAACGACTGGCATTGGCACCTCCCATAGTCATACCACGGGTTAATGTAAATAATAAAACCACAACTATAACGGGCATAGCAATCCGTGATAAATGAGAAAAGTATTTCGGATTGAATTTGTGCGTAAAGAAAATAATCAAGAAACCGATAGAAACATGTATAAAGTGTTTAATGCCAAAAAATAAGGGGGACGATTTTCCGTAAACATTGGCCAAATTACTACTGGCACTATAAACAATCCAAAATGAAAATAGCATTAATAATATGGTATAAACCCATAATTGTCGGTCGCCTGATATGTTCTTTATAAATTTTATCATTTTATAATTTATTAACGGCTTTAATAAATTGTTCTCCGCGGTCTCGATAATCTACAAAAGCATAATCCGGTTTGCAAGCCGGAGATAATAATACACTGCAACCTTGTTCTGCAAACTGGTAGCTTAGCTGTACTGCTTCACGCATTGTTTTTACCTTATAAATATGGTCTATAACAGGAGCAAATAATTGATATAAACGGTCATTGTTTTGTCCAATCATGATTATATGCGATACTTTTTGACGCACCAAGGACATCAATTCCCAATAATTGGTATTTGAATCGTCTCCGCCGGCAATCCATATCACCGGTTTTTTAATGCTTTGCAGGGCAAAATAGGTTGCATTGACATTTTCAGCTTTTGAATCGTTGATAAAAACAACGCCATTTTTGACACGAACCTGCTGCATTCTATGAGGTACATTGATAAACGATTGAAAGGGTTTTTTCAATGTTCGCCGTCGATTCTGTAATAATTGTGCTGTCATAGCGGCTAAATTTTTATGATTTGTTTGTGTTTGCATACTTGGTCAATCTTTTCTTATTATCTTACCTTTAAACTGATGATACTAATGGCTGCCAGAATTATTCCGACTATCCAAAAGCGAATAACTATTTTGTTTTCGTGCCAACCTAATTTTTGAAAATGATGGTGAATAGGGGCCATTTTAAAAACCCGCCTTCCTTCGCCATAGCGTTTTTTGGTATATTTAAACCAAAAACGTTGAATGATTACCGAAGCGTTTTCAATGACAAAAATACCTGCCAATACCGGTATCAATAATTCTTTGCGGATAAATAAAGCAACAACGGCAATAATAGCGCCAATGGTTAAGCTTCCGGTATCACCCATAAAAACTTGTGCCGGGTAGGCATTGAACCATAAAAATCCGATTAATGCACCGGCAAAAGCACTTATAAATACAGATACCTCACCAATACCGGGGATATACATGATATTAAGATAATCGGATATCATAATATTGCCGGATATCCAAGCTAAAAGAGCCAAAGCCAATATGATAATGGCAGAAGTGCCGGCTGCCAGACCGTCTATACCGTCGGTTAAATTGGCGGCATTGGATACGGCCGTAATTATAAATATAACAATCAGTATGAATAGTAACCATGTATATTTTGCCCACGATGATTTGAGGCTTTTCAGAATGTTTTCATAATTGAACTCATTGTTTTTGAAAAGAGGAATGGTGGTTTTGAGTGATTTTTCTGCCGGTCGAAAATTTTCACCCAATTTTTTTTGAACTTGTTGTGTTTGGGCGGAAAAGTCTTCGGTCCGAATGGTAATATTTTCATTAATTAACATGACACTGCCAATGACTACACCTAAGCTTATTTGTCCCAGAATTTTGAATTTACCGGCCAAACCTTCTTTGTTTTTTTTGATGACCTTGATGTAATCATCGGTAAAACCTATAAATCCCATCCAAATTAACGTGATAAGTAAAAGTTGGATGTAAATATTTTTTAAATCGTTGAATAGTAACACCGGAATCAAGGTGGCCAAAATAATGATAATGCCTCCCATGGTGGGTGTGCCTTCCTTAGATTTTTGACCTTCCAGACCCAAGTCACGCACTGTTTCACCAATTTGCAATTGTCTTAACCGGCCTATGATTTTTTTACCCACCAACAAAGAAAATAACAAGGCGGTTACAAAAGCCATTCCCGACCGGAATGACAGGTAGTTGAACAATCCCGCACCGGGAAAATCAGGCCATATATGTTGAAAAAAGTAATATAACATAATTCTTTATTTTGTTAGGCTGTTGCCTTGTTCTTTTATTAATCCGAATGCTTTTTTTATTTCTTCACGGTCGTCAAAATGTTGTTTGACCCCTTTTATGATTTGATAGTCTTCATGACCTTTACCAGCTATTAAAATAATATCGCCGGTGTTGGCCAAGGCGGCAGCTGCTTTTATGGCTTGGCGGCGGTCGGTAATCCGCAATGTTTTTTTGTAATGTTCGGGCGGTACGCCTGCTTCCATATCGTCTATGATTTGGTCGGGCACTTCATCTCTCGGATTGTCAGAAGTAAATATGACACTATTACTCAACCGGGAGGCCACTTCAGCCATTTCCGGACGTTTGGTTTTGTCTCTATTGCCACCGGCACCCACTACAGTAATCAGTTTTTCGTTGTTGTTGGGTCGTATGTCATTGATGGTTTTTAAGACATTTTCCAAAGCATCGGGTGTATGTGCATAATCTACTATGGCTATTTTACCTTCGGGTGATAAAATCAATTCAAAACGACCGTCAACACTGTGCAATTCACTGATAATTTGTAATATGTCAAAAGGCTCCATACCCAATTGGTCGGCAATGCCAAAGACCGCCAATATGTTATAAGCATTGAAACGTCCCACCAATCGTACCCAAACTTCCATGTTATTGATTGTTAGTAACATACCTGAAAAATTTTGTTCCAAAATTTTGGCTTTGTAATCTGCCGGATTTTTCAGGGCATAAGTCAATTTGCGGGCAGCGGTATTTTGTAGCATAAACAGGCCGTTTTTGTCATCGGCATTGACTAAAGCAAAAGCATCTTTGGACAATTGATCAAAGAAAAGTTTTTTGGTATTACGGTAATTGATAAATGTTTCATGATAATCCAGGTGATCATGTGTCAAATTGGTAAATACTCCGCCGTCAAAGTTTAGGCCTGCCGTTCGTTTCTGATCCAATCCGTGCGAACTGACTTCCATAAATACATGAGTAACGCCGGCTTTAAGCATTTGATCCAAATAATAATTAATCACGAGCGGATCGGGTGTTGTATGTGTGGCCGGGTAAGTCTTGCCGTCTATTAAAATGGCAACAGTGGACAATAAACCGGCTTTATATCCGGCTTTTTTAAAGAGTTTGTAAGCTAAGCTGGCTGTGGTTGTTTTGCCATTGGTGCCTGTCACACCGACTAGTTTTAGTTGTTCTGACGGCCGACCATAATAATTGGATGCCATTACAGATAAAGCCCGATGTGAATCATCAACTTGTATTTGCAAAATATTATTAGGCAGATTATCAATCCGTTTTTCTACAACAACAGCGATAGCTCCTTTATCAATAGCCTTATCAATATATTGATGTCCGTCGGTATTGATACCTTTTATAGCCACAAACACATCACCGGATTGCACTTGACGTGAGTCATATTGAATATGGTTAATATTAATATCAGCGGGCGCAGATTGCTTGATAATTTTAATATCTTCTAATATGTTTTGTAATTTTATCATATTAATTTAAGTTCAACTACTTGATTTTTTTTGACTTTTATACCTCTTGGAATCGATTGTTTTGCCACTTTGCCACTACCGTTCAGGCGTACTTTTAATCCCATGTTTTCTAAAATATATACAGCACTTTTTGATGGCATTCCGTGTAAATCGGGCATCACGGTTTTATATTTTTGTGCTATTTTTTCGGTTTTTGTTTCGGTTTGACTACGGGCTTCGGCAAGTTCAACTTTACGAGGGGTTTTGCCGTAAATATATTCGGCAAGTGTTTTAAAGACAGGGGCAGCTACAATATTGCCGTAGTAGCCTTTTTCCGGATTGGGTTTGTGTATCACCACTATCATGGAATATTTTGGTTGTTCAGCCGGAAAATAACCTACAAATGAAGCAATGTATTGTCCTTTACCTTTCCAATATTCGGTTTGTGCCGTGCCTGTTTTACCGGCTATGCTGACATACGGATTTTTAATATTGGTAGCGGTGCCACGCAAAACAACCCCCTTGAGCATGTCTTGCATTTTACCGATTGTTTCTTTTGAAGCCAGCGAATGATTTAACACTTCGGGTTTAAATTTTTTGATGGTCTTATCAAAGGATTTGATTTGTTGAACCAGATAAGGTCTCATAACCTTACCGTTATTGGCAATGGCATTATAATAAGTTAAAATTTGTATATCGGTTAATTCCACACCGTATCCGTAAGCCATCCAGGGTAAAGAAATACCACTCCAATTGTCATCTTTGGGGTCCGGAATATGTGGTTGCCCTTCTCCTTTGATGTCAATTTTTACTTTTTCGTGAATGCCGAAATTATAGAGGCGGTTTACAAATTTTTCAGGATGGTCTTTATAATGTTCATATACCATTTTAACGACACCTACATTTGAGCTTTTTTCAAGCACTTGTTTTAGGGTAAGTTTACCCATGCCGCCATGGTGGGCATCGCGGACCCGCTTGTTATAAATTTGGTAAACGCCCTTGCCGGTATCAACGATATCGGAGGTGTCAGCCACTTTGTCTTCGAGCAATGCCATTACCGAAAAAAGTTTAAAGGTGGAACCGGGTTCGTGTGTTTCGTAAACGGCATAATTTCTAAGTTCTTCATAACGCCCCGATTGTGTTTTGCCCAAATTGACCATTGCTTTGACAGCACCGGTTTTGACATCCATGATGACCAAGCTGCCATGGTCGGCTTCAAATTTTTGCAATTGTTTTAGCAAGGTTTGATGTGCCATATCTTGCATGTCAATATCGATATTAGTAATCACATCGTAACCGTCTTGCGGTTCAATATCATTTATGTCGCTTAAAGGTTTCCAAACGCCATATTTTATTTTTTGTTTTTTTTGCATGCCGTCTTTACCACGTAAGTAAGTAGCATAGGCGCCTTCAATACCGGCACGGTTGCCTTTACCACGATCAAAACCGATGGTGCGTTTGAGCACTCCCCCGAGAGGATAACTGCGTTCGCTGTGCAATTCGGCTATAAATCCGCCTTTATTCATACCTAATTTGAATAACGGGAATTTTTTAATACGTTGATAATCGGAGTAGTCAATGCCTTTGGCTACTTTGATATATTTCCGGTTATTTTGACGTGCCTTGACAAAAGCTCTTTTCCATTGGGCTTGCGGTTTACCTGTAAATCTTGATAATTGCACACACAAGCCGTCAATATAACGATTGAAGTTTTTGGTAGAAGGTGCGGTCGGGTCAAAAGCGATATCATATTTTGGAACAGAAGTTGCCAAAATATTACCTTTTGCAGTATAAATATTACCGCGATTGGCCTTAATGGTAAATTCTTTTACGGTATATTTTTGAGCCAAAGCACGGTATTTATTGCCGTCAATATATTGTATGCGAATCAATTGTATGACAATGAGTATTGCAAACAAGAATAAGCCCGCAAAAACGGTCATACTTCTTTTGGTAATATTTGCATTGTTTTGATTCATTTACTTTTTTAATTTAATTTTTACCGGTTGTTTTTTTGATAGTATAAAACCTTCCGATTGTAATCTTGTATATACATCACTCGCCATTTTGCGTTTAATGACTCTGGCTTTGAGTTCGACATATTCGGAGCGTAAAGCTTTCACTTCCTTATTGAGTTTAACTATTTTTTTAACCTTGGCATCGGCCGAATGTGACAGATTGATAATAGTCAATCCCATTACTACCAACATCAATATAAACAGCCAGTTTTTTGTGGCGTTTTCATTGGTCAAATAATCCGCTTTAATGATAGACCAAATACTCATAGCTTATAAGGTGCTTGTGTTCGTTCCGCTATGCGCAGTTTGGCGCTGCGTGCCCGTGGGTTTGCAGCAATTTCGTCATCATCCGGCACAATTAGTTTGCCTGTCTTTTTAAAAGGCACACTGATATTGCCGTAAAAATCTTTTTCAGGTTGACCCTCAAACAGGCCGTCTCTAATAAATCGCTTGACCAAGCGGTCTTCGAGAGAGTGATAGGATATTACACTCAACCGGCCGCCGGGTTTAATTATCATTGCCGCTTGTTGCAACATATTCTTTAGAGCTTCAATCTCGCCGTTTACTTCAATTCTGATAGCTTGATACAATTTGGCCAAGAATTTATTCATTTTCGATTTTGGAAAATGTTTGGCGACAATTTCATTGAGTTGGCCGGTGGTTTTAATAGGGGCTTCTTCCCGTGCTTTGACAATACTCTTGGCCAAAGTGGCTGCATTTTTCAAATCACCGTATTGCCAAAACAGTTTTCTAAGTTCATATTCGTCATACTTGTTGATGATATCATAGGCAGATAATTCGGCTGATTTATCCATTCGCATGTCCAATTTTTCATCAAAACGTGTTGAAAAACCTCGCGTGGGTTTATTGATTTGATGGGATGAAATACCCAAGTCTGCTAGTAACCCGTCTATCTCTTTGACGCCTTCAAGTCTCAAATAATTTTTAAGATTGGCAAAATTGGCTTCAATTAATGTAAACCGTGGATCGTCTATTTTGTTTTGTGCGGCATCGGCATCTTGGTCAAAAGCATACAAACGGCCTTCGGGGCCCAAGCGCTTTAAAATTTCTTTCGAATGACCACCCCCGCCAAAAGTTACATCTACATAAGTGCCATTAGACCTAATGTTTAAGCCGTCCACACTTTCTTTGAGCAATACCGGCACATGATATGTTTGATTGGAACTACTCATTATCAAAATCTATATCACCCATTACCTCTTCGGCCAAGTCGGAAAAGTCTTCGACACTGGCTTGTAAGAATTGTTCATAAGCATCTTTATCCCAAATTTGAAGTATGTTAATGCTGGAAGCAATGACCACTTCTTTTTTAAGACCGGCTACAGCTACCAAATCTTTCGGAATTTGCAGACGCCCTGTCCCGTCAATATTAACATTGCGCACGCCTGCCAAAAATCGTGTCAGAAAGTCTATGTTTTTTTTCTTAAAACGGTTGAGCTTGTTTAATTTTTCCATTAATTTGCTCCATTCGTTTTTAGGATGCATTTCTAAATTATTATGAAAAACTGCTCGTTTAAGCACAAAACTATCCATTTGCAAATCAGATAATTGCTTGCGCAATTCGGCAGGCAGCATTATTCTACCTTTAGAATCCATTTTGCAATAATATGTGCCATTGAGTGGTTGCATTTTTTGACGTTTAATTAAGTATTCAAAATTACTATTTTTTTTGCACTTTTTACCACTTTTTACCACTTTGTTAATAACTTTTTGAATTCTGAATAATTATTATTGAAATCAATATTTTGTTAATTTATTCAAATCAAAAAAAGGAAAAATGTGATAAAAATTCAATTATAATCAAGTTGAAATTTCTTTTTTAGTAGAAATTTAGGTCAAATACCAATATTAGTTTGTAATTTTGTAGCTCAAAAACACACAAAATGTCTCATTACATTTCTAATTTTAAGAATTATTACAGGAAATTAAATTTTATTTATAGCTTACTTTTTTTAGGGTTATTACTATTTATGACGGTGGTTTATTTTTTTACCAAGCGACATCAATTTGAGTTTACAGACAGAGACCTTAAGTGGATTTATTTAAGCTTGTTTGGTGCGGTATTGGTGTATTTTGTCTCTGTTTTATTAAAAAAAAGACTTAGTTTTCAAGCAAGACAATTTAAAGATATTCGTGAAAAATTAGATATTTACAGGAGTTATTATATTATCAATTTAGGTATTGTAGAAGCTTATGGTTTTATGAATACCATTTGGTTTTTAAATACACAAAATTTGGTTTTTTTGATATTTGCTGCCTACAGTATTTTACTTTTTTTGTTAATGAAACCCCATCCCGATAAAATAATTTATTTATCGGGTTTGAACAGTTCGCAACAGGTTTACATTAATGAGATGGAAAAACCATTTGATTAAGTTTTAAATACAAAATGACATAAAAATTAATTCATTAATTGGTTTTTTAATAAATCAGTGTCGAAAAAAACTCGTTAAAAAATTACGGCTATTACTGCATTTTTCTCCTTCATTAAGTAATCCTGAAGCTTCGGGACAAAATATTTTGGACTAATTTATAAATCGATTTGGTATAAAATTCAATTACAAGGGCTTACACAAAAAGGAAAATATTTTTGGTTTTATGTTATTTTTCTTAAAAATCTTTTTATATTTGCAGCCCGAATATGAAAGAGACGAGGCGAGGTAGCTCAGACGGTTAGAGCGTCGGATTCATAACCCGGAGGTCGCGGGTTCAATTCCCGCCCTCGCTACTATAGAGGATGAATTGCTTATCCTCGCCACATATAAAGGTAGATATTACCGGCCAGGAGAGTTGGCAGAGAGGTCGAATGCGGCGGTCTTGAAAACCGTTGTGGGGCAACCCACCGGGGGTTCGAATCCCTCACTCTCCGCAAAAAAGCTTGCCTATTTTAGGTAAGCTTTTTTTGTTTTTAATATTTGTCTTGTCCTAATACCAAAACGAATCAAATTAGTCCAATATTTTGTTTCTTTTTGGTTTTCTCATCGTCAAAAATACTCGACTGTAGCTACGGCTACTACTGCGTTTTTTTCTTGATTAAGTAAAAAATGAAGCTGTCTCAAAAGTACTCTTCATAAACAATTCATATAATAATGAAAATATAAGTTGTTGATTATCAGGCATGAGATTCCTCACTTTGTTAGGAATGACAGATAATTTAATCTTTTGAGACAGCCTCATTTTATAAATTGATTTGGTATTGCTTAATCAATACCACTTATCTTACAATGCTCTTACTATTATGATATATGTAGGGAAGTGGTCGCTATAGCCACCTATAAATTGGCCGCCAACCAAAGTCCTTTTTGGATATCCTTTGTAGCGGCCTTTGCGGTTTTTCATAAATTCTTTGCTGTAAATGCCTGATTTCCAGAAATGAAAATTGTGGTCATTGGTATTTTTTAACAAGCCCGATGAAATAATTATTTGATCAAAAAGGTTCCACCCGTCTCTATAAGCCAAGGTGCCAATACCACGATTATAAAAATGTTCCATGGCATTATAATAGCCACCGTCTAACACTTTGCTTTTATCTGCTGTAGCTCTAAATACTTGTTTGACACTCGGGCTGCTGGGATCGTCGTTTAAATCGCCCATTATGACTATTTTGGCTTGGGGGTCTAATTGTAAAAGAGAGTCGGCTATTTTCTTGCTCAGTTGGGCTGCTTTGATACGCTTGGGACGGCTACGTGCTTCACCACCGCGTCTTGAAGGCCAGTGGTCTACAATAAAACTGATTTTTTCACCGTCCAGCAAACCTGTAACAACCAATTGATCACGGGTATAAATACGTTTGCCGTCACTATCATATATTAATAATGGATATTTTTTAAAATTGATAGGTTTAAAAAAACGTTTTTTATACAAGAGGGCAACATCAATACCACGACGGTCGGGTGAGTCGAAATGTATAATGCCATATTGTTGACCTGCCAAGGGAGGCGTTTTGATTAAATCCTCAAGAACACCCCGGTTTTCAGCTTCAGCTACCCCGATAACCGCCGGTGAAGTGCCGGTTTCTTTTTTGCCTATGTCGGCTATTACTGTTGCCAAATTTTGTAATTTTTTATGGTATTTTTCACTGGTCCAATGATCCCTGCCGTTGGGGGTAAAATCTTCATCGCGAGTTGTGGGATTGTCAATGGTATCAAACAAATTTTCCAAATTGTAAAATGCTATGGTTCGCGCCAAATATTTTTTTCCGGTATTTATAGTTGACCTTTTATTGACCTTGGTGGTGGTTTGTGTGGTGCCGCATGACCATAAAATAATGCTTAACCAGCTAAAAATTAATAGTTTTCTCATTGTTCTTTTTTTTAATAAATCTGTCGTTATAATATAATGTATCTTTTTGCAAAAGAAAAGGCGGTTTATTTTTGTAAAACCTGTCAAAATTACAAAATAAATATCAAAAAAAGATGTAAGTTTGCAGGAGAATCAAATAAAAATAAAAATCGTATTACAATGCAAAAATTAAACAAGTTTATAAGTTTAATTCTTTTGCTCTTGGTTTCTATAACGTATGCACAAAAAGAAACCGGAAGTGTCAAAGGAATTATAATTGATGCCGATACCGGAAAACCCATGAGTGGGGTTGTGGTTAAAATTTTAAATTCAGATAAACAGCGAACTACTGATGTTCAAGGTGCTTTTGAAATTACATTAGTGCCAACCGGAGAACAAATTCTGGTGATTGATCATCCCGGATATGACAAGCAGCAGATGCCTGTGGTAATTGTTAAAGGATTAGAAACCGATTTGGGCAGTATAATCTTAATACCTGCCATTTCCGACATTGAAGAACAAGGTATTATCAGTTTGGATGATGAAAACTTAAGTGATGACAATTCGGGTTCGGAAAATATTTCCGGTTTGTTGCAAGCATCTTCCGATGTTTTTGAACGGGCGGTGTCTTATCAATTTAGTTCGGCACGTTTCAAATTGCGCGGGTTGGATTCTAAATACAGTTCCGTATTAATGAATGGTGTAGAGATGAATAAAGCTTATGATTACAGACCGCAATGGAGTGAGTGGGGCGGTTTGAATGATATGCTGCGTAACAGGGAAACCTATAAAGGTATGTCGGCTTCCGATTATAATTTTGGAGGTTTATTAGGTACAACCAATTTTGTTTTGAGAGCTTCTCAAATCAGAGCTACCAAAAAATTGTCTTATGCAGCTACTAATCGTAGTTATCGTAACAGAGTTATGGGAAGTTATGCCACCGGTTTGATGTCAAACGGTTGGGCTTTTGCTGTATCGGCTTCCCGTCGTTGGGCGCAAGAAGGACATTTTGAAGGCACTTTTTACGATGCTAACAGTATATTTGTTGCAGCTGAAAAAAAATTGAATAATAAGCATAGTATTAATTTAACCGCTTTTGTAACACCAAACAGACGCGGTAAATCAGCACCGCAAACACAAGAAGTATTTGATTTGAAAGGCACCAAATATAATTCTTATTGGGGCTATCAAGACGGTGAGCAACGCAATGCCCGTATTAAACGCATATTTGAACCTACAGCCATTTTAAGTCATTACTGGACCATAGATGATAAATCGGATTTGCAAACCAATATTGCTTTTCAAAAAGGCTATACGGCCAACAGTCGTTTGCAATATTATAATGCACCCAATCCTGATCCGACTTATTACCGTTATTTGCCCAGTTATTGGGAAGCAAAAAATGATCCGGTACAAGCTTATTATGCCAAAGAAGATTTTTTGGCAAACGGACAAATTGACTGGAACAGTTTGTATGCCATCAATGAAAACTATAATGGTGCCGCCCGCTATTTTTGGTATGACGATCGTATAGACGACCAAGTGATTACTTTTAGCAGTATTTACGACAGAGTCTTAAAAGATAACATCGTTTTAAACGCCGGTGTTCAGTATAAAAATTACACCAATGAAGGTTATGCCAAAATGCGTGATTTGATGGGTAGCCAATATGCTTTGAACATTGATCAATATACCAATAAGTCTTATAACCTGCTTGACAGCAATCCCAATGTTGGTGTAGATGATAAGTTCTATTATGATTTTAATCTTTTGGGCAACGATTTAAAAACTTTTGCACAAGTGCAAGTGTCCGGCAAAAAAATTGACTTCTTTGTAACCGGTAGTTATGGTATGACCTCTTATCAAAGAGAAGGTTTATTTAAAAACGGTTTGTTTGAAGATAATTCTTATGGTAAAAGTGACAAAGTGGATTTTACAAATTACGGTTTAAAATTAGGGGCAACCTTTAAGTTTTCGGGTAAACATTTGATTGACATGCATTTTGCCAGCACTTCTCAAGCGCCCGAATGGAAAAACGTATTTTATAATGCACGTGTCAACAACGAAATTACACCGGATATTAAAAATGAAAAAATGACCGGTTTGGATGCCAGTTATATTTTCCGTTCGTCATTGGTCAAAGCACGCTTATCGGCTTATTACTATTATGTTAGTCAAGCAACCGAAATCAGTCGTTATTATGCACAAAACGTTAATTTGGGTAATAATGTTGCCAGCTATTTTGTGACGCAAATTTTAACCAATGAGGATAAAGCACACAGAGGAGTAGAGTTTGGCTTGGAGGCGCAATTGTCACCTACCGTTAAAGCCAGTTTTGCAGCTACTTACGGTGTGCATACTTACCGCAATAATCCCGATTTGTATTTAGCATCGGATGTATTTGACGCCCAATATCAAGGAAAGAGTTTATTAACGGATTATAAGGTAGCCAATGGCCCGCAAGAAGCTTATACTTTGGGCTTGGAATACCGCGATCCGCATTATTGGTTTATCGGGGCTAACCTGAACTATTACAATCAAAATTATGTATCGGTGTCGCCTTTGATCAGAACAGAACAGTTTTATACCGATCCTATCTTAAATGAAGCCTATCCCGGTGTAAACGACGAAACTTTGGCAGAGGTATGGGAGCAAGAACAACTTGAAGATTTTTTCCATCTTAATTTTGTTGGTGGTAAATCCTGGAAAATCAAAAAATATTATATCGGCTTGTTTGCCGTTATGACCAATGCTTTGGATACCGCTGCAAGAACAGGTGGTTTTGAACAATCGAGAAAAGCTTCTTTCCCCGAATATTACCAAGATAAAGTTGTCAATACGACACCGGTTTTCGGTAATAAATACTGGTATGGTTACGGACGCACCTATTATGTCCAATTAAGTGTCAGATTTTAATTAATAAAAATATTGAATAATGAAAAATATACTAAAAAATAATTTTAAAGCACTGATGATACTGCTGGGAGTTATGGCGGTTTCATCATGTGTGCATGACGATAATTGGGATAAACCCCAAGTGGCATGTCAAACAGAAAATATTACAACCAATGCTACCATCAGTGATGTATTGGCGTTGAGTCCTACCGGAGAAATCACACAAATTACCACCGACATGGTATTTTCGGGCTATGTTATTTCCAGTGACGAGCATGGTAATTTTTACACTACATTGGTTTTACAAGACAGCCCTGACAATCCGACTGCCGGTATCAGTATTGCCGTTGACAAAAGAGATATGTATACCGAATTTCCCGTTGGTAAAAAAGTATATGTCAAAGCCAAAGGCTTGTTTGTTGCCAAAGACCATGAAGTTTATAAATTAGGTAAAGCTTATACTTTAACCCACGGAGGTGTCGGTATCGGTCGTATTTCACCCAGTCAGATACCGGATATCTTAATTCCGTCTTGTGATGCACCGGTTGAAATTGTTCCTAAAGATGTTGATATGACCAATTTTTCTGAAAATGATATCAATACTTTGGTGCGATTTACCAATGTGCAATTTGATCAAGCCGATTTATGTTCTACTTATGCTTATGAAGGCGTTTCCGGTGTCAATAAAACCATTGTAGATTGTGTTGGCCGTGATATAATTTTGAGAAACAGCGGTTATGCCGACTTTGCCGGTCAAAAAATTCCTGCCGGTAACGGCACCATAGTAGCTGTTTTGAGTAAATATAATTCCGATTTTCAATTATACATTAGAGACACTAATGATGTGCAGTTTACCGATGCCCGTTGTGACGGCACCACAGCAGCCGATTATTGTGCACCACCGGCAGAAGCCAATGCAACTATTGCAGATATCAAAGCCTTATCGCCCAATGGTAACTTGACGCAAATCACCAATGACTTGGTTTTTGATGTTACGGTTACTGCTGATGACGAATTTGGCAATTTCTATAAAAAAATATATGTGCAAGATGCCACAGGCGGTTTACAAATAGGTTTAAATATGAGAGATTTATACCGTAGAGGTTATAAAGTGGGTAACAAACTGCGTATTAAAGCACAAGGTTTATATATTGCCAAAAAATATGATGAATATGTTTTGGGAGGTATTTACAATGGTGGTATAGGGCGAATTACCGATGATGTAGATCAAGACCACTTGTTTGTATTGGACGAAACCGCTGATCCGGTGCCCGAACTTAAAGATTTGACCGATTTTAATTTGGAAGACTTGGGTAAACTGGTAAAAGTTACTAATGTGCAATTTAAATATAAAGATGTTGGAGAACAATTGGCTTTTTCAGACAGTGATAATTATCCACGTCATCCTAAGAGTGCCAATCGTATTTTGAAAGACTGTAATGGTGATGATGTTATAGTCAGAACCAGCGGTTATGCACTTTTTGCCGATGCACATACACCCTCAGGCAATGGAACGGTGACAGGTATATTGGGTATTTATAACGGTGATTATCAAATTTATATCAGAAATATTCAAGATTTTGACTTGCAACAGACACGATGCAATGCCGAAAAACTGATGGAAAGTTTTGGTAGTGTGGTTAAAAGAGAACCTATTGATTTGTCCGGATGGACTAATTATACTGAAGCCGGAAGTCGTCCTTGGTTGGGAGGTTTTTATAGCAATGCAGTTAACCATTATGCCGAAATGAATGCTTATCAATCCGGAGAAAGTATTAATATCAGTTGGTTGGTGTCTCCCGGCATACAAGTGTCCGGCAATAGTGTTTTAAATTTTGATACGGCCAAAGCCTATTGGAAACACGATGCATTAAGTGTTTGGATTTCGACAGACTTTAACGGTGTAGATGTGGCAGGTGCCACTTGGCAACCTTTAAACGCCCGTATTGCTACCAATTCCGATCCTAATCATGCTTGGATTAATTCCGGTGATATTGATTTGTCAGCCTATGCCGGTCAAACGGTTTATATAGCCTTTAAATATGTAGGCGGAGATAATCCTAACAGTACGTCTACTTATAGAGTGGACAATGTGGTGGTGAAATAAACATAAACATTTATAGGGATAAAAAACGAGTGGCCATGGCCACTCGTTTTTTTATAAGCTGTTTGTTTTAAAAGAATAAGTTTGTTGCAATAACTAAATGACTTAATAATTAGTGATACTACCCGGCAACAATTTTACACAATCAAAACATCTTAAAATGACTGTATAAATCTTATTATGTAAATTTAGGTATGGTTAAATGAATTAAAAAAATAAAATCTAATCCACAAATTTTAGTTTTGCATACCTATAAGATTTTTTTGCTTTATTATGGCTAACAAGTATATATTCGTCTTTATCAATTTTTATACTAAACTTGGGTATAAACAAAACTTTTTTATCTTTCACCTGTTTTCGACATGATTTTAATATAGTTTCTGTAAGTTGCTAAAAAATAGCTATTTAATATTATTTATATATTTTTGGTGACCCGATTATTTTAATTTGTATTTTATTCAACTTATATTTTATTCAACTTTTTTGCTTGTCCAAAAAAGTAGCAAAAAAGGACACCTTAAGAGAACCTTGCTAAATTTATAGATTTTTTCCACTAAATGCTCTGAACTTGTGCCCTACGTGCCTTCGGACACTTCGAACAGCAGAGCCTTTAACGTTTCAAAAATCATAAATTTAACGCAAGAACCTCTTATGGGTATTGCTGCTTCTAACGTGATTGTCGTTAAATTTTATTTATGTTAGCTTCCTTTTTCGTATTATTAAATATAGAATAGTCTATACCTATATTTATTAGGTGACCTATTGTTGAAAACAGGAAAAAATAAAATCTAATCCACAAATTTTAGTTTTGCATACCTATAAGATTTTTTTGCTTTATTATGGTTAACAAGTATATATTCGTCTTTATCAATTTTTATACTAAACTTGGGTATGAACAAAACTTTTTTATCTTTCATTTTAAATAATACTTTGGTGTCAACTGATCCGTCAGCTTTATCAATTATTTTTAACTTAGTAATAGCATCTTTTTTTCTATGCGTTTTTCCTTTACCATTATAGATAATGTAAATTTTATCTTTGCGATCAATCACCATAAAAGACATAGCTTCATTAATATATAGATTTTCTGCGTATTGAAATTTATTAATAGTCTTATGCCAAATAATATTTCCTTTTTCGTCAAGATTTAAAATTAAAATATTACCATACGAAAAACTTAACTCTTTAGTCCCATTTTTATCAAAAGTGCCATACTTGTAAAAATTTAAAGACTCTTCAAAGTGATTATATTCTGAAAAAATAATAACACCACCATCAGGTTTTGCTACGACATTTTTAATGATTTGGTGTTCCAAACCTTTGAATTTATCTTTTTTAATTAATTTTAATGTTTTCTTTTTTTCCTTTTCATCCATTCCTTCCGTTAGTAAGTCCAAGTTAAATTTTTCGTATTTGTTATATAACACTTTTTGTTGTTTAGTGTCTATCTTCATAAAAAAATAACCGTCTGCACCTAAAGACTTATCTTTGGAATAAAGACCACTAATTATAAGGTTTGAATCATTACCGATTTTGAGTTTAGCATCAAATAAATTTTGATGGCCGTTAATTTTATATTCTTTCATTTTGCTTCCATTATTATAGGCAAGAACCGTTAAATAGAAGTTCTTTTTCTTACGGTAATAATCATTTTTTCTGTTGTTCTTGTATACTTTTCCTAATACAAATACTTTTCCGTCATTATCAACTTTGAAATCAAGTAGCTTAAAATATCTTTTTACGACAGGCATCTGTATTTTTTTCCCCCACAACTTGTTCAAGTTAGTATCAAAAACATGTAAACCAAGATAAAATTTTTCTTTTCCTTTTCCGGAAAAAACATATTTAATTAATAGTTTGGTAGAATCCGGCGAAAAATAATGTTTAATATCGGACAGGATATATTTTTTATCATTTTTAAAATCTATTTCAATTAATTTTGATTGTTGCTTACTTACATTAAAAGATTTTTTATTTATAGTTTGATCTATAAAAAATGTTTTTTGTCTTTCTTTGTCTTTTGTTGTTGAAATAAGGTGCAATTCTTTATTCAACATTAACATAAATATGGGATATGTTTTTTTATCGAACTTAACTTTATAATCTTTTTTTAATAGATTTTTATTCAATTTGCTCAATTTAGTAGATAAATTTGAAGTAAAATTGCTTTTTGAAGTAAAATCTTTTTGATTGAAATAAATGTTATTTTGAGTATCTTTTCCGAGATATTTAAAAGCATTCATTCTATGATCATTAAATACCGGACTCCATTTTAATTGGATATTATCAATTTTATTTTGGCTAAAAGTCAATTGAACACCAATTAATAATAATAAGTTTATAAGGATTTTGTTTTTCATGAGATTTGTTTTTTTTTATTAGAGATATTTTGATGTATAAAAATATAAAAAAATTATTTGACCTTAGTTAAGGTTAAATATAAATAAGCAAATGTTATCATTTTAAATTTAGTATTTAAAAAACAGGAAAGAACGGGTTTATAAAACGCCTTGTTTTTTTATAAATTTGAGTCTGAAATCTCTGCCATTTTTTGTCTGGATATGTAAAATATAAAAACCTGGCTGTAATGAATTTACAGGTATTTGGCTATAATTTCCGGAAAAGCTTTTTATCAACCGGCCATTGCTGTCATAAATATCCAACTGCTTGATTGTTAAATTATTTTCAAATTTTAAATTTAATATATTTTCAACGGGATTGGGATAAATATTTAGTGGTTGTTGTGTAAAATTGTCAAGAGCCGTTAAATTAAGGAAGTCTGAAGTTGTGCCGTTAAAAACATCTAAATCGACATAACCGGATATGCCGTTGACATTACCTTGCCATGAGTATTGTTTAAATTGCCAATCATTCCAAATTCCCATATTGGTAGGAGGTGTAGTGGGGCTGGTGCCGGGTTTGGCTATCCACAAACCATAAGTATTTAAAGAACTCTGTAAAAAATTGGCATAATGGCTGTTTGTATAGATAACAGGTTTAACACCGGAGACGCTTTCAACTCTGTTAAGCCAAGTTTGTATCCAATTGGTCAATCCTTGTGAGCTGTATATTTGATCCAAATGTGTAGATGTGTTAGGATCTTCAAAGTCCAATACCGGCGGTAAGTAGCCGTCACCGATATAATTACCCGCTACAGACAAGAAATGATTGGCTTCATCAATAGCACTATTGTTATCGGGACGGGCAAAATGGTAGGCACCCATAACCACACCGGCATTGTGTCCGTTGGTCATATAAGTTTGAAAATTGGGATCGTCATAAGTAAAACCTTCGGTAGATTTACAATAAGCAAAAACTTTACCGTCGTTAGCTACCAGTGTCCAGTTAATAGAACCTTGATGATGTGACACATCTATACCCAATATATTTTGTGCATAAAATATCTGAGACAAAAGTAAACCGGAAAAGAGAATTAATTTTTTTATCATTGGAAAGAATTTAAATTTTGATTTTAGTATTGAAGACTGTAGAAACAGTGGTAATTATTATCTATTTAGCGGGTTTAATATTTTTTAAAAAAGATTCAAACGCGGCCAAAGCTTTTGGATCTTGACCTTTTAATTCAAAATTTAGCTCTAAGCATGCGCTTTTATCAGAATTTAAAAGAAAAATTTTGGTGCGGTTGACCGGCTTGGCTAAAGGATGTCCCTTGCCGTCGGTTAATATTTGTTCGGTTATTTTGACAGCTTGCAATTTATTTATGGTTGTTTGCCCAAGATTTTTTCGTCGTGAATTGTAATAGGTATTAAATAGTTTTAAGCCGGATTCTCCGGGGTGAAAAACCATTTGCAAATTTGCATTGTCATTTATTTTATAATCAAATTCAACACTTTTGATATGTCCTTGTAAATCGGTGGCTTCTAAATCTGAAACGGTAGTTTGCCAATGGGGCGGTATGGTATATTTAAAACCATATTTGTTTTGCCAATTTAACGAATCAGTGACAGTTTGATGAGTAGCCGGTTTTTGGTTGCCGGAACTTTTTTTTGTATTGGCACAAGAAAAAATCAAACTTGTCAACATCAAAATATAAAAATAGATTTTCATGATTATTATTTTTTTATAAAATTACAAAAATTATTCCTTCTTATGGTTTTGTTATATTAAAATCATAAAAATTTTGGACTATTCTAATATTTATTTGCTATTATAAATTTAAAAACGTGGCGAAAAGTTGTATAAGCCTGTATTTTATTGAATAAATGATGGGAAAATATTTATTGGGACGTTTTATTTGTTGTAACGGTGTCAACAATAAACTCAGGCCGGTTATTCTCAATATCTACCACTATAAATTGTTTGTTTTGCCATAGATTGAGGATTTGTTCCAATATGCGTTTGCGCACCACCATTATAATGGTTAAGTCTTTTTGCATGGCTTTTTCTATGGATTCAAACCAGCCTTTGCCTTGTAATTCCAAATAACCGACTTCATCAATAACTAATAAGTCTAAGTTGTCTAGATGTTTGGTGAGTGCTTTATTACCAAACTCAAGTCCTTTTGTTGAAAAATAAAAACGTCCTATTTTGATAGCCCCATCTTCAGGTTCTTGACTACAAAGATAGGCCTTTTCTCCGGTTGTAATATCTTCAATATTAAATCCGAACCGGTAACCGTTAACGTCCATACCATGTGCGATAAGTCCACCAATTCTTTTGTTGGGGTCAGTGTTTTTTATTTGTAATATTACTTCTTTTAAAAAAGTGGTTTTGCCACTTCGTGTAGGCCCGGATATAATAAATATCTGATTTTTTTGATGCATGTGCTTGCTGAATTCTTGTAGTAAGACATCTGACAAACCAATAGCTTTTCTCAGCGTTTGCAAAGGATAAACCAAGCTTTTTTTATTACTTGAAATGCTTTTTAATATAAAAGGAACGGCTGAGGTTGCCAGTCCCAAAGTCGCATACAATTGCGAATAACCTTTTTTGTAAAGTAAAGCTTTAACCAAAGGGTTTTTGAGTTCTACACTAATTGCTGTAAAAGTAGATACCACCAATATAGCTCTTATTATCATTTTGAGACCAATCATCAGTCCTTCCAGTTTGTTGTTCCAAAGCCAAACAGCCATCATTACAATAATAATCAATTGAATCCAGAAAAGAGGTTTGGCCAAGCGTCGTAAAGATTTGCCGTAACGTTTAAAAAGAAAACCCATATACAAAGTGAAAGGCAACAAACAATAATACAGCGGATAAAATTCCAATATCATTAAAAAGAACATGAGAATAATCAAATGCAAAAAAATATATTTGGAATTGTATTTAAAATGTTGAATGTAGAATAAACCGTTTTTGAGATGCCATTCTTGTAATGAAATCTTGGTTTGAGAGCCTGCTGATGCCAATTTTTTGCCTACGGTTTGGCCGATTATGGCAGCCAATATGCCCAAAAATGTATATGTGCCAATCACTATGAACAGCAGTTGGTTTACAGGTAACTTTATATGTGTTATATGCAGTAGCGTATGGTATAGATTTCCCAATATTCTAACTATATCAAAACCGTAAATCAATATAATGCTGACAATTTTGTGCAATATAGCGCTAAACATTGCTAAAATGGCTGCTATACTAAAAGCCAAAATATTTCGTCCCAATAAATTAAGAGCCAATTGAAAAATAAATGCTTCGGTCAATATACCGATAAGCGGCCCCAAAATAACCGATGTCGGCATTAGAGAACGCATTAGTGCAGCAACGATACCGGCCTTAATAAACAAATTATTGTCTTGCCATTTATATGAAAAAGCAACCAGTAAAATTATGGAGGTAAAGGTTAAAAATGTACCGGCAAAGGGGAGACGCAAACTGTGAAAAAAACTTCCGAAGACTATTTCAAAACTAGCCCAAATACTGCCTATAACTGCTGCTTTTAGCCAAATGTCTTGTTGTCTATTTTTCATATTCGTTTTTGAGTATTTTTAAATTTTCGGGGCGGTTAACATTAAAGAAATAATGCCGGTAAGTAGTAGCATCAATCATTTTATATGTAGCGGTGTTTAACAAATGACGCAGTGTGTAATCCTTTTTTTCTATCTGTTTTTCAATCAAAGTTTGCACTGATTTATGATAAATGCCGGTTAACATTTGAGGCCGGCCGTCAATGCTTAAAATATTGATTTGCTTGGTCAAATCCGATGATTGTATAAGCTTTTGAATAAGTTCCCCGGAAAATAAAGGCAAATCTACCGGTAAAATTATGGCATATTCCGTTTTTATTAGAGGCAAGCAACTGACCAATCCGCCTATGGGACCTATATTTGGATATTTGTCTTTAATAACCGGATATGGATATTCGGATTGTGGCTGGTTGCTGCTGATAATAATTTCGGAAGTAACAGTCGTTAGTAGTTGCACCGCACGGTCCATAAAAGTTAGGTTTTGATAAACTATTTGTGTCTTATCAAATCCCATTCTTTTACTTTGGCCGCCTGCTATGATGATGCCTGTTAACATTAATTGTTTTTTTTGACAAAAATAAGGTAAAAAAACACGGCGTAATTGTTAAATTTAAATAAAACAGAATAAAATCATATTTTTACTTTATAACTAAATAGGGCTTGCTGAAAAGCCCTGAAGTGCAATAGATTTGTAATTTGTAAATTGCAGATGTGTATAGATGCTTCAAAATGAACAAGTTGCAAAGATGGAGTGCTTCCGGACAGCAGAAATATAAAATTTATGCGTTTTACAAGTGTAAGGAATTTTATGCTTTTATGTGAAAAATCATGCATTTCTTATCGAACACCCGATTGTATTATATTGATATTCAATATTTAAGTATTTTTCAGCAAGTTCTAAATTTTATTATTGTTCTTTTATTTTAATCAAAGCTTTTATCGGAAAATGATCGGAATATTTGATATGTCTAAGGGTTTCAAACTTGACAACTTTAAGTTTAACGGCATCCGGTAAAATAAAATCTATACGTAGCGGTAGCCATTTATATTGCCACGTAAAACCGAAACCTTCGCCGGCAGTTACAAATGCATCGTTTTTGCCATCAATTAAAATATGATAAGGCGCCGAAAATGCCGTATTGTTAAAATCGCCACCGACTATAACCGGATACGGACTTTTTTCAATATGCTGTTGTAGCAACTTGGCTTGCTCGTATTGTTGTTCAAAAACCTTTTTTAATTTGTTGCTAATTAGCAACTTATCTTTTTCTGCAAAAGCTTCGGGATTGACTATTTTATACGATTGCAAATGAACATTATAAACTCTGACGGTGTCTTTATTGATGCGTAAATCAGCCCAAATGGCATTGTTATAAGTATGACTGAAATTAAGATCCCCGCTGTTTATAATTTTAAATTTTGAAAAAACGGCCAAGCCCGCTTTTCTTTTTTTGCCTTTTAAAACTATGTGATTGTATTTATATTGGCTAAAATCGGTTTTTTTGTCCTTTCTAAATTCTTGTAATAACAAAATAGCCGGATTTTGATCCTTTAAATAATTGGAAATGTCAACATCGACACCTTTCTTTTTAATCCAATGATAAGCATTGAACAGTCGTACGTTATAACTCATAATAGAGAAGCCTTTGGGATCAATAGGATGCAAACCTTCCCACTGGTAAAGAGCTTGTAAGTTATTGTAATTGAGTAATAAAACTAAAAGTGATATCAATAAATATTTTTTTAATTTAATCAGCCAATACAACAGAAATAAAATATTTAATACCACCAAAGCCGGAAAAAACAAACTGCTTAATGATAGAAATGATAGAAAACGGGGCGGCAAATAAGGTACCACAAAGGCTATGAGCAATAACAGGGCTGCTAAATAGTTTAAAATCAAAATAATTTTCTGTGTGATTGACAAATTTTTCATACTTTTATCCCGTACATCATTTTAAAAAGTTAAATATATGAATTTGGATTTAATCCCCAAAATAAAACATACAAACGCCGGTCATTTTTTCTTATTAGCCGGTCCGTGTGCCATTGAAGGCGAAGATATGGCTATGCGTATTGCCGAACATATTGTCAAACTGAGTGATAAATACCAAATTCCCTATATTTTTAAAGGAAGTTTTAAAAAAGCCAACCGGTCACGTTTGGATAGTTTTACAGGGATAGGAGATGAAAAAGCTTTGAATATTTTACAAAAAGTAGGGCAAGCATTTGATATTCCCGTAGTGACCGATATTCATCTACCGGCCGATGCCAATATGGCAGCGGCTTATGTCGATGTGTTGCAAATACCGGCTTTTTTGGTGCGGCAAACCGATCTGGTGGTCGCTGCTGCCAAAACGGGTAAGGTTGTCAATTTAAAAAAAGGCCAGTTTATGAGTCCCGAAAGTATGAAATTTGCCGTAGATAAAGTGGTGCTATCGGGCAACAAACAAGTCGCTATTACCGAACGCGGCACCATGTTTGGTTACGGTGATTTGATTGTTGATTTTAGAGGCATTCCTGCGATGCAAAATTTTGCTCCGGTCATTTTGGATATAACCCATTCACTGCAACAACCCAACCGGAGTAGCGGTGTTACAGGAGGTCGTCCCGAATTGATTGAAACCATTGCAAAAGCCGGTATGGCGGTGGGTGTGGACGGCATTTTTTTAGAAACCCATTTTGATCCTGCTTCAGCCAAATCTGATGGTGCCAATATGCTACCAATTGACAAACTGGACGGCTTGTTACAAAAATTGATTGCCATTAACGAATTGTCGCTTTAAATTAAAATTATATTTGGCTTAAAATTTGATACAATCATAAAAAAACTATTATGAAAAAAATAACATTATTTTTATTTATGCTGCTTAGCATAACCGGTTTTGCTCAAAAAAAACAAAAAATCAAAGGCAATAAAGAAGTGTTGATTAAAAAGTTTTTAGTGCCTGTTTTTACCGGTGTTGAAGTTGGAGAGCACTTTGAAATCAATCTGCAAAAAGCAACCGACACCACCCGTGTGGTTATTGAAACCGATGACAATTTATTTGATGTCATTCATTTCAACGTTGATCAAGGTGTGTTAAAGTTTAATACGTCTATGGAAATTGTTAAGAAAAAACGCTTGCGTATTACCGTTTTTGTGCCACAAAATTTTAACAATATCCGTTTGATAGAAAAAGGTAAAGTCTTTAATGACGAAATGCTCAATTTGGAATCGTTGCAGATGGAAGCTTTGGACAAATCACGAGCCGAATTAAACTTGCATATCGCTAAAGATTTGAATTTGACCGGTAGAGGTAAAGCCAATTTGGACATGGAAGTTTACGCCCGCAAAGCAGATATTTATTTGACCGAAAATGCCCGTATAAAAGGTGTCGTTAATATTGAAGATGTTAATCTGAAATTGGATGACCATGCCAAAGTCGATTGGGAAGGCAATGTCAATTATTTGGATTTAAAAATAAAAAACAAAGCAGCCTTTGAATCGGAAAAATTAACCATTCAAAAAGTTGATTTGAAAGCCTATGACAAAACACGCGTAATTATTAAGGTGAATAATAAAATAGATATGAAACTTTCGGGTAAGTCCGAAACCTATCTATATGGCAAACCCAAAACAAATTTGAAATCGTTTGAAGATAATGCAGTTTTGTATAAAAAGTAGCTTGTTTTTTTTCTTTATAGTTCTGGCACTACCAACAAAGGCGCAACGGCAAACCATTGATAGTGTGCCGGACTATATACATATTTTATATGCCGATCATGCCACGACCAATGCCAAATATCCCGGCAAGCAATTGCTGTCCGGCGATGTAAAGATTGAGCATAACGGCGCTTTGTTGTTTTGCGACAAAGCCATAGTAGACAAAAAAGACAATATTGCCATAGCCGTAGGGCATGTGCGATTACAACAAGGCGATACCATACAAATGCAAGCCGGCTATCTCAAATACGATGGCAATCAAAGTTTTGCCGAAGCTTATGACAACGTATTGTTGGAAGACCCAAAAATGCAACTTAAAACCGACACCTTGTATTTTGACAGGCTTAAACAAGAATCTTATTATACTTCGGGTGGCACCATAGTTGACAGTGTCAATACCTTGAAAAGTAAAATCGGGAAATATTTTTTGAACGAAAAACGTTTTCGTTTTATTCATAATGTGCATATTGACAATCCTGATTATCAATTGGATTCTTATCAATTGGACTATTTTACCGAAACAGGCATTTCCGATTTTTACGGTCCTACTAAAATTTATAATGACCGGAGTTATATTTATTCAGAAAAAGGACATTATGACTCGCAAAAAAAAATATCATGGTTTGTTAAAAACGCCTTTATCAAACACAAGCATACGACTATAAAAGGCGACAGTTTGTATTACGATCAAAATAAAGCTTATGCTACCGGTAACCGGAACGTGGTGGTTTTTGACAGTATCAACAAAACATGGATATTTACCGACGAGGCCAAGCGTTGGGTCAATTTAGACTCTACTATCGTTAGTCAACAACCTTTGGTGGTCTCTATCAGTAACAAAGACAGCTTGTTTATGCGCGCCAAACAATTTATTATGGCCGGAAAAGAAGGGCACCGGCGATTATGGGGTTATCCCCGGGTGCGTTTTTTTTCAAAAGATTTTTCGGGGCGTGCCGATTCCATTTATCGTAGCGAAGACAGGCGTATTATGAAATTAATCAAACAGCCTGTGTTATGGAGCGGGCAAAGCCAAATCACCGGTAAAGTTATACATATTAAAAATGACAGCTTAAAACATTTAGACTCGTTGATTATTCCCAAAGATGTATTTATCATACAAAAAGACAGTGCCGGTTACAATCAAATAAAAGGCAAAAAATTATTGGGAAAATTTGAAAAAAACAAACTTAAAACCATCGATATATACGGCAATACCGAAGTTATTTACTTTTTAAGAGAAGACAATGGCGATTTGACAGGTATTGAAAAAAACAAATCGAGCCGGATTTATTTAGAATTTGATCATGGTCAAGTCAGTCTGTTGCGCTTGTATGATAAGCCCGAAGGTATCATATATCCTTATAAAGATTTTATCAAACAACAGCAATATTTTAAAGGTTTTAATTGGCGGGGCAACGAACAGATCAAGTCAAAAGAAGCTGTTATAGGCGATAAAAAATTGATTTATGAAGCCGAAACCAAACAAAAACCGGCGCAATTGGAAGAAAGCGGTGAGCATCCGGAAAAAATAAAACAGTTGCTTAAAAGAAAAGCTATTCAAATAAATGAATAGCTTAACTCAATTAACAACACAAATAAAACAATGAAATATGAAAAACTTTTTTTCTCTTATTTCTACTACAAATATACATCAGTTCTTAATGTATTTTTCTTTTTTTTAACTAAAGGTAATTATGAGTTTATAAGTGGTAAGAAATAGGTCATAAATGGCATTTAAAAAATACTGTTTGTGACTTAAAATGTTCTATTTTTGTATTTTATAATGCCAGATATGTTATTACAAACGTTTTATAGAGCCATTAATCATAATATTTTAAATGATTTGTTTTTAGAATTATTTATAACCTTGGGGTTCTTGTTGGTTATAACCAAAAGTTTATTTCCCAAAAGGTTTAGCTTAAATATCAAATCACCCAATATTTATATATTTGAATACGAAGCTCAAGTAGGGCAGAGGTTCTCTTTTTATAATTTGATACATTTTGTAATCAAATTAGCCGTTTTTGTGATATTTTTTTTGGCCTTGATACATTATTATCAATTTATGGCCCCCATTAATATTCAACCTAAAATATTAATATCAGGCTTATTTAAAATATTTTTTGTTTATTCAATTATCAAATCGTTAATCGAAATAATTTTTACTTTTTTGATAAAAAAAAATAAATATTTAAACAAAATAATGTTTATCAGATTAGCTTATGAAAATTATCAAGTGTTTTATTTATACTTTTTAGCTTTTTTAATTTACTTTTTACCTTTTCACAGCCTATTGTTTTTTTATGTAATTGTAACTATATCAACGGTTTGGTTGTTTATTAATTTGTTTAATTTGTATGTCAGTATCAGGAAGCATTTAGACATAAAAAAGTATCAAATTATTTTGTATCTTTGCCTATCAGAAATTCTACCTTTTATTGTTGTAATTGGTTGGATAATTTTTCAAATTCTATGAGTGAAAAAACAGTCCTAAAAAAGAAAAGGGTAAAAACCATTTTGGTTTCACAACCCGAACCGGCATCAGAAAACTCCCCTTACATAGCTTTGGCCGAGAATGAAAAAGTTAAGATTGATTTCAGACCTTTTATTCATGTAGAAGGCGCTACAGCACGCGATATTAGAAAGCAAAAAATTCTTTTGCCCGACTATAATGCCATTATTTTTACCAGTCGCAATGCCGTCGATCATTTTTTTCGGTTGGCTGAAGAAATGCGATATACAGTGCCTAATACCATGCGCTATTATTGCCAGTCCGAAGCTATAGCCTTATATTTGCAACGTTATATAGTATATCGTAAACGCAAAATCTCTTACGGTAATAAAACCATTGCCGACTTGGCTAATATTATCAGTAAAAATCCGGAAGGCAAATTTTTATTGCCATCGTCAGACAAATTAAAACCTGAAATTCCGCAAGCCTTAAATAAAATAGGAATTGACTGGAAATCAGCAACTTTTTTTAAGACATGCATCAGCGATTTGTCTGATTTGAAAAATGTTTACTATGACATTTTGGTGTTTTACAGTCCGTCGGGTATTGAATCATTATATAAGAACTTTCCGGACTTTAAACAAAATGACACACGTATAGCCGTTTATGGTAAATCTACCATAAAAGCGGCCGAAGAAAAAGGTTTGCGTATTGATATTATGGCGCCAACACCGGAAACACCTTCCATGACGATGGCTCTGCAAAAATATATTCGCGAAGCCAACAGAGGACGCTAAGTTATCAGTGGTTTACATTAAATCGTTTTTTAATAAGTTGCTTATTAACAGCTTATAAGACGGATAACTATTAAATTGTCAAGTATATGAAAGTTTATACAAAAACCGGCGACAAAGGCACCACTTTATTAATAGGAGGCACACGGGTGCCCAAGCACCATATTAAAATAGAAGCCTACGGGACGGTGGACGAACTTAACGCCTATATCGGTTGGCTGCGAGATAAAATTGATAACCGCTATGCCGGTGAGTTGATTCAAATTCAAAACAGGCTGTTTACCTTGGGCTCGTTTTTAGCTTTAGACCCCGACAAAGCACTCCTGCCCAACGGCAAAAAACGCTTGGATATCAAGCCTATTGATGCTGCCGATATTCTTTTTCTAGAACAAAAAATAGATGAGATGGATCAAGCTTTGCCTGTCATGACAAATTTTATATTGCCGGGTGGTCACGAGCAAGTTTCCGTCTGTCATATTTGCAGAACCGTTTGTCGAAGAGCAGAGCGAAAATTAACCTACTTAAACGAAGAACTGCCTATAGATGAAAATTTAATCAAATATTTAAATAGATTGTCTGATTATTTGTTTGTGTTGGCACGAAAATTGTCTATGGAATTGAAAGCCGGGGAAATTCCTTGGACACCAAAATAATTATTGAAAATTTATAAATTTTTTATTATTTTTGCCAACTTTTAAAAATTTAAACACTATGTATTGGACATTAGAATTAGCTTCTTATTTAAGTGATGCACCTTGGCCGGCTACCAAAGACGAGCTGATAGATTATGCTATCAGAACCGGTGCGCCTCTTGAAGTTGTTGAAAACCTTCAAGAAATTGAAGATGATGAAGAAGTATTTGAAACCATTCAAGATATTTGGCCGGATTATCCAACCGAAGAAGACTTTCTTTGGAATGAAGATGAATATTAACACAAACTTTGTTAATTAATACAAAAAAGTCTCTTAAATGAGGCTTTTTTTTTATATTTTTGAACTTATATTTTTATCAAGCCTTTTACAAGACAAAATACATTTGTAAAAGAATATTATTATCAAAACAGACCGGATATGAAGTTAGTAAATTCACTGCTTAAAGTATTTTTAGGCGACAAAAAAAGCAAAGATATAAAATCGATGCAGCCCATTGTAAATCAGGTAAACCAATTGGGACCTGAAATGCAAAAATTATCTTTAGACCAATTAAGACATAAAACCGTAGAATTTAGAGAGCGTATTAAAAATGCAACCGCCGGTTTGCGACAACAACAAGATGAGTTGCGACAAAAAGCCGAGCAAGAACCCGATTTGGAAGCACGCGAACGCATTTATGACGATATTGATCGTATAGAAGACGATATCTATAAAAAAGAAGAAGAAGTATTAAATGATATTTTGCCCGAAGCCTTTGCCGTAGTGCGTGAAACCGCCCGCCGTTTTAAAGAAAACGACACCTTGGAAGTAACCACAACACCGTTAGACAGAGAATTGTCGGCAACACGTAACTATATAACCGTCAATGATGAAAAAACCATATGGCAAAACCGTTGGGACGCCGAAGGTAAAGAAGTTGTATGGGATATGGTGCACTACGATGTGCAAATTATGGGTGGTATAGTATTGCATCAAGGCAAAATTGCCGAAATGATGACCGGTGAAGGTAAAACTTTGGTAGCAACCTTACCGCTTTATCTCAATGCCTTGCCCGGGCGCGGAGCCCACTTAGTAACGGTCAACGATTATTTGGCCAAACGGGATGCTGCTTGGATGGCGCCTATATTCGAATTTTTAGGTTTGCGTGTCGACTGTATCGATCGCCACCAACCCAATACACCCCAACGCCGTAAGGCTTACGAAGCCGACATTACTTATGGCACCAACAACGAATTCGGGTTTGATTATTTACGTGACAATATGGCACATACCATTGACGATTTGGTGCAACGCGAACATAATTATGCCATAGTCGATGAGGTCGATTCGGTATTGATTGACGATGCCCGGACACCACTAATCATTTCCGGTCCGGTAGAACAAGGTGACCGGCACGAGTTTAACGAACTCAAACCCTTTATTGAGCGGATTTACCAAGAACAAAAATCCAATTTGCTCAAAGAATTGGCACTGGCCAAAAAATTAATCAAAGAAGGTAATACCAAAGAAGGTGGTTTTCATTTATTAAGAGTCTATCGCGGATTGCCTAAAAACAAAGCTTTAATCAAATTTTTGAGCGAAGAAGGTATTAAGCAACTATTGCAAAAAACCGAAGCCAAATACATGGAAAATAATAATGCTTTGATGCCCGAAGTGGATAAAGAACTATTGTTTGTTATTGACGAAAAAAACAATTCCATAGAACTCAGTGATAAAGGGGTTGAATTTTTATCGCAAAACACTGCCCCCGACTTTTTTATCTTACCCAATATCAGTGAAGAAATAGGAAAAATTGACCAATCCGACGATGACGAAATAGAAAAAGCTGCCAAAAAGGATAAGCTTTTTAGAGAATATGCCGCAAAAAGCGAACGGCTGCACACTTTAAATCAATTATTAAAAGCTTACACCTTATTTGAAAAAGATGTAGAATATGTAGTCTTGGACGACCAAGTCAAAATTGTTGACGAACAAACCGGTCGTATTATGGAAGGACGCCGTTATTCCGACGGTTTGCACCAAGCCATTGAGGCCAAAGAAAATGTCAAAATTGAAGATGCCACACAAACCTATGCCACGGTTACGCTCCAAAACTTTTTCCGTATGTATCGTAAATTGGCCGGTATGACCGGAACAGCCGTTACCGAAGCCGGCGAATTATGGGATATCTACAAATTGGATGTGGTCGAAGTGCCCACCAACAAACCTTTGGCACGTATTGACAAAGATGATAAGATTTATAAAACCAAACGCGAAAAATACAATGCCATTATACAAGAAATACAAGAACTGACCAGCCAAGGTCGTCCTGTTTTGGTAGGAACAACTTCGGTTGAAACTTCCGAATTGTTGAGTAAAATGTTGCATTATGTCAAAATACCCCATAACGTTTTAAATGCCAAGCAACACAAACGTGAAGCAGAAATTGTTGCCGAAGCCGGTAAACCCGGCGTGGTAACCATAGCCACCAATATGGCCGGGCGGGGAACGGATATCAAATTGGATCCGGAAGTCAAAAAAGCAGGTGGACTTGCCATTATAGGCACCGAACGCCACGATTCCAGACGGGTAGACAGACAGTTGCGCGGACGGGCAGGACGGCAAGGCGATCCCGGTTCCTCACAATTTTATGTATCCCTTGAAGACAATTTGATGCGTTTGTTCGGTTCCGAAAAAATTGCTAAAATTATGGATCGTATGGGTATGAAAGAGGGCGATGTAATTCAACACCCTATGATTTCAAAATCCATAGAAAGAGCTCAGAAAAAGGTAGAAGAAAACAATTTCGGCGTCAGAAAACGTTTGCTTGAATATGATGATGTTATGAATGCCCAACGAGAATTGGTTTACAAACGCCGTCGTCATGCTTTGGAAGGTGATCGTCTTAAAGTGGATATCTCCAATATGATTTATGAGGCATTGGAAACCATAGTCGAACAAACCAAGCCCTCTAAAGATTTTGAAACTTTTGAAAAAGAATTGATCACAACTTTTGCCATCAATTCACCCATTACCAAAGACGAATTTTTAAGTCTGTCGGACAAGGAAATTATCAATAAATTATTTGAAGCGGCCACTAAGCATTACAAAGAAAAGATTGCCCGTTCGGCGCAAATAGCTTATCCGGTCATTAAACAAGTTTATGAAAATGAAGGCGACCGTTACAAAAGAATTGTTGTACCCTTTACCGATGGCACCCGCGAAATTAAAGTAACTACAGACCTGAAAGAAGCTTATGAGTCTGAAGGTAAAAAATTGGTTGATGATTTTGAAAAAAACATCAGTTTGGCTATTATAGATGAGGCTTGGAAAGAACATTTGCATAAAATGGATCGCTTAAAAACATCGGTGCAAATGGCTTCTTACGAACAAAAAGATCCGGTATTGATTTACAAATTTGAAGCCTTCGAATTGTTTAGAAATATGTTGGATAAGGTCAATAAAGAGGTTTTGTCATTCCTGTTTAAAGGTGATTTGCCTACCCAAGATCCCAACCAAGTTCGTGAAGCACGTCAAGCCCCCAAACGTGCCAATAAAAAACTAAAAGAAAGTCGTGCCGACAATATTCCTTCTTTGGAAGAAATGGCTGCAAACAACCGCCAAGCCATGCAAGGCGGACAGCGTCAGGAGATTACAGCGCCTATTCGCAAGGGTAAGACTTACGGTCGTAATGAAATAGTAACTATTATGAATGTGAATAACGGTCAAAAGAAACAAATCAAATACAAAAAAGCCCGTCCTATGTTAGACAGTGGCGAATGGGTTATTCAAGATTAACTTACTTAATAGAAATCCCAAAAAAACAAGGCTGCCCGATTGCGGGCAGCCTTGTTTTTTTCAGGTGTATTTTGTAGATTGATTTAGAAATCAATTTCAGTCCATTCATATTCACCACCTTCTAACATTTCGGCAGCTTCTATAAGTAACAAACCGTTTTCGTTTACAGAATCCTTGCCGATATAACCGGCACGTCGTAATACGGTCAAGGTTTGTTCAAAAGTTTCCATATCCATTTTTAGCAATTTTAAGGCTTTTTTCCAGTTATCCGGTAATATACGCACTTTTCTTTCTTTGACATACAAACTGCCTACTTCTAATAAGGCGCGCAGAACATCTATAATATGAGGGGTTACCGGATATTTAATATCACCGGAAATACCCAAAGTAGCATGTTTGACTTTACGGCCGGCTTCGGTTAACATAATCATGTCATTAGGGAACATATTTACCATACCACGGGCATCTAATTTTTCTAATAACTGAATAACTTCTTCCTTGGAGTAATCTTTTAAATAAGTCATCAAATCATTAAGATATATGCCGGTAGTATAAGGTAGCGGTTGCATGACTTCCAATCCGTATTTGGTCAAGTTAGGTGTTTTGTTGCTGTAAGCCAAGCGAGCAAAGAAACGACCGGTTGGTGTCGGTGCGGTTTCTATGGTTTTGGCTTTTTGTGCTTTTTCTACCCAACGGCCGTCGGGAGCAAAAAACAGATGACGTCCTATAGTGATTGCTTTAACGGCTTCGGCCGGTATTTCTCGCGGATGATCTTTAAGTATGTTATAAACTTCCATACCATCTTGGGTCAGTTTATAATACATTTTGTCGTCTTTAATTTCCGGTTCAATTAAATGAAAGCCGTGTAAACCGAATAAAGCGGCATCAAAATCATAAACTTTGTTAAACCATTCTTCGGCAGTTTTGGCATTTTCAAGCTCAGTTATATATTTTTGTTTGATTTGAGGCAATTCTTTTAAGCGACGTCCCCATTTTTCTTTTAACTCTTGAGCCTCTTTGAATTTTTTATCGATAAATTCACTTTTTATTTGCTCTTTAGTTGCTAATTCTTCCGGATTTTGAGCCATTTTATCATTGATATCTTTAATGGTGGCCAAAATACCATATTCCACCTCGTCAATATCAATACTCATGGCTTCGTCATAAAAACCGTGGAAGTATAAATCTCCGGCTCGCAGTAAATGTTCTCCGGCCGGTAAAATGTTACCATCGGTATCAATAACAGCTTGCGCTATTAAATCTTGTTTTAATTGTTCGTCAGAGATGTCTTCTCCGGCTGTCAATTGGAATAAGGCTTCAAAATAAGCTTGTGTAATGGGTTTGAAAAAAGCGCCTTTTAATAAGGAAGCTCTTATTTGTTGTCCCACACCGCTTAAGTTATAATAATTGCCGTCCGGTGCAGAAAATGATAACAGCCTTAAGGCTTCGCTTTCTAGAATTTGAAATTTATCGGCATCGAGCAACTCGCGTTTAGGTGCTGGCCCTACCAACGTTTTTTTCAAAAATTCTTGAAGCGGTTTGTTCACATAAAAGTAAGGCTCTACTTCCTCGTAAACTTCCAAAACTTTTTTGCCAAATTCGCTTAGCATGCCATTGACAACCATGCCGCGTTTTTCTAACTTGGGACGGATGATTTCATTGACTTTTCCTTTGGCCATTTCGGCAGTATAAAGCATATTGATAATGCGGCTTCCTACTATTTTAAAATCGTCGTCATATTGAGAGAAGTCTGGCATAGTGCCGTCATATTGTGCCATCCGGTAGGCTTCCATTAACATCATTCCGGGATAAGTCAAATAAAAATGATCTGCATCTTCACGCAGCAACCCCATTTGTTCCAATTGCACATAATATAAAAAATCTTGGTCGTCATTTAAAACTTCCAAGGCATCTATACTGTTCATTTTGTGGTCGAATACTTTTTCTAAAATATTCAAGTGTTTTTTTGTTAAAATCATAGTTTTTTATTTTTTAGTTTCAATTGAATGGCTACAAAATTAGCACCAATTCTCAATTATTGACAATTTAACAAAAACAAGCGACAATTTGGCATTTTTAATAACTTTTTGTCACAATTAATCTCCGATTTTTTAATTGATTTAACTTCGTAAAACAAGGCCGGTGGTTATTAAATATTTCATTATTTATTTGTAAATTTGAAATTATTATAAAATTATTTTTCTCATGAAAAGAAGCTATTTTTTAATAGGCTGTCTATTTTTGTTTTTTAAATTATCAGCGCAACAGCCGCATCCTTTATATAAAAACAGACAACAACTCAAATGGGTGGATTCTTTATACAATCAAATGACATTGGAGGAACGTATCGGTCAATTGTTTATGCCTTATATTGATTCGGATAATACTTCCGAAAATAAAACAAAAATTAAATATCTATTGGACAGTCTCCATATTGGCAATTTCTTTTTTTTAAAAGGAAATCCTTCCGATGAGCAAGTTATAAACAACTATATACAGCTTCATGCCAAATATCCGGTTATAACGGCCATAGATGCAGAATGGGGTTTGGCCATGCGCTTAGATTCTACGCCGAAGTTTCCTTGGAATATGACACTTGGAGCAATACAAAATGACAGTATTATTTATCAAATAGGTCGTCAAATCGGCCGTCAAACTGCCAATGTTGGTTTTCAAATGAATTTTTCGCCTGTTGTTGATATCAATACCAATCCGGATAACCCCATTATCGGCAACCGCTCTTTTGGCGAAGATAAAGAAAATGTTGCTAAAAAAGCCAATATGATGATGCGCGCTTTGCAAGACGAAGGTATTTTGACAACAGCCAAACACTTTCCGGGACATGGCGATACCAGTCAAGACAGTCATAAAACCTTGCCGTCGGTTAATTTTTCTTACGAAAGAATTTGGGATGTGGAATTATATCCTTATAAAAAATTGATTCCAAAGGGATTGACAGGCGTAATGGTGGCTCATTTAAATATACCTTCTATAGAATATATGGGTATTCCTACCACTTTATCACCCAAAGTTGTAGATGATTTGCTCAAAAAAAGATTGGGTTTTGAAGGCTTGGTAATTACCGATGCCATGAATATGAAAGGAGTAGCCGACTATGCACCTTCGGGTGTAGCTGATTTGTCTGCTTTTTTGGCGGGCAATGATATTTTGTTGGGCACGGTTGAAATTAAAAAAGCTGTTAATGCAATTAAGAGTGCTTATCAGTCGGGACTGATTTCCGAATCGCGTCTGGCGGCTTCCGTTAAGAAAATATTAATGGCCAAGTATTGGGCGGGTTTGCAGCATTGGCAGCCTCGCACTACAAAGCAATATTTACCCACTGTCAAAGATTCTTTATTGAATCAAATAGCCTTTGAAAATGCCATTACATTGGTTAAAAATGAAGATAATATTTTGCCGCTTAAAGACGTTACTCAAAAGATTGCGTATGTGCCTTTGGGAGATGATAACGGAGAAACTTTTCATAAATATTTAAATAAATATGCAATAGTAGATAAAGTGACGGTTAAAGATACTTCAGAGGTGTCATCTCGATTAAGAAATTATGATTTGGTCATAGTCGGATTTCATAAATCGTCGGCAACGCCTTGGAAATCTTATAAATTTTCAACAAACGAGCGTTTGATTTTAAATAAAATAGCAACTTATAAGCCTACGGTTTTAGATGTATTTACCTCACCGTATAGTTTGATAGACATGGCAGACAACATTCCCGTAAAAGCTATTGTAGTTTCTTACCAAAACGATTGGTATCCGCAAGAACTATCGCCGCAAATGATTTTTGGTGCGCTACCTTTTATAGGCAAGTTGCCGGTTAGTATCAGTAAAAAATATCCGGTGCATACAGGTATAATTACCAAACCGGTCAGCCGTTTGTCTTACGGCTTACCCGAGGAAGTGGGAATGGATAGCCGTCGATTAAAACGCGTAGACTCATTGATGCAATTTATGATGGATACTATGGCTGCTCCGGGTGGGGTGGTTTTAGCAGCTCGTAACGGTAAGGTTATTTTTGAAAAAGCTTACGGCTATCAAACTTATGATAAAAAACGAGCTGTTAAAGTTAGCGATTTATACGATTTGGCTTCAGTAACCAAAGTGTTGGCGGCTACCACTCTGATGATGAAAGCCTACGATTTGGGATATTACCAATTGGACGACCGTTTAGGCGATTTAATGCCTTTACTCAAAGGTAGTAACAAAGATACTATTACGGTCAAAGAGGCTTTGTCGCATTTTGCCAAAATCAAGTCGTGGATTCCTTTTTATTTGGAAACCATTGATCCTAAAACCAAAAAGCCTTTACGAAAATATTATCATACCTCACCTTCCAAACTTTATGATATTAAAGTAGCACGGAACTTATATATGAAACATAGTTTTTTAGAACATATTTGGGATACTATTGCCAAAGTGCCGCAATACGAGGAACGAAAATATGTTTACAGTGGATTGCCTTTTTATTTGTTTAAAAAATACATTGAAGATAAAACCGGCAATGGTATGGATCAGTTGCTCGATTCGTTATTTTACAAGCCCATCGGTGCTACCACCGTTACTTACAATCCATTGAGAAAATTTCCGGCCGATCGTATTGCACCTACTGAAAATGACACCTATTTCCGGCATCAAGTTTTGCGAGGCTATGTGCATGATATGGGAGCTGCTCAACTCAACGGTGTATCAGGTAATGCCGGTTTATTTGGTAGTGCCAATGATTTGGCAAAACTGATGCAAATGCACTTAAACAAAGGCTATTACGGCGGCAAACGTTACATATCCGATACTACAGAGATGGTTTTTAACAAACGGTATTTTGCCCGTGATAGTGTGCGCCGCGGATTGGGTTGGGACAAACCGCAGTTTAAGGGACAACCCGGACCGACATTTGAAGAAATATCCCCAAAAAGTTTTGGACATCAGGGATTTACCGGCACTATGGTTTGGGCAGATCCGGAAGAGCAAATTGTTTACATTTTCTTGTCTAACAGAACTTTTCCTACTATGACCAACCGCTTGTTATACAAACTAAATATTCGTAGTGAGGTGCAACGCCGTATCTACGAAGCTATAAAAAATCCGAAATATGATTATCATTACCACAAAGGCAAAATAAATCCTTATCAATTTTGGACAAAAGAAAATCAGGATATGGAATCCAAAAAATAAATGTATGCGCTATTCCATTTTTATTTTATGGCTGTTTTTAATTTCAGGTTGCAAAAAGGAGACGCCTAAAGAGCCGGTGTCAAACTACAATTTAAAGGCGCAATGGATTAAAGACAGCTTTCAAACCATTATAAATAGAGATTTTCCGCGTATTAAAGCGATAGCTTGGTGGCAAGAAAAATGGGAGAATGCCGATGGCACCATTAGTGATTTACGTATTAATTCGTCGCCGGACGCTTTAAATGCTTTTAGAGAAGGTGTTGAAAACCGGTTATTTATTTCAGGCTTGCAATTTGATAATCAAAAACTTATACCCGAAACAGGGCATATTTATTTTGGTGCTTTTCCCGATTTTGACGGCCCCGAAGACAATGTAACCGCACAACGCATACATGATTTTGAATCTTTAGCCGGAAAACCCATTGCTTGGGCTTATTTTTCTGATAATTGGTATCAACAGATTTCATTTCCGGGAGCTGCCGTTCAAACTATACACCAATCCGGACGTGTGCCTTTTATCCGGATGATGGCACGAACGGAATTGGAAGAAGGCGTTGCCGACCCTAATTATAGCATGCAAAATATTATTGACGGACAATTTGACAACGATTTGTTACAATGGTTTACCGAAGCGGCACAAGTAGGCTATCCGTTGTTGGTAGAGTTTGGCACCGAAGTAAACGGCGAATGGTTTCCGTGGAACGGTGTGCATAACGGGGGCGGCACGACTACCGCTTACGGCGATCCGAATAAACCGGACGGCCCCGAACGTTTTGTAGACGCTTACCGACATATTATCGATTTATCGCGACAAGCAGGTGCCGACAATATCACTTGGTTTTTTCATCTCGATGCCGGTGGACAACCCGAAGACGCTTGGAATGATTTTGAAAATTATTATCCGGGCGATGATTATATCGATTGGATAGGTGTGAGTGTATATGGGGCAGTTACACCGGATGAATCGGTTGAAGCTTTTTCAAATAAAATAAACAGAGTTTATAATCGTGTGTGTATCATGACCACTAAGCCTTTGGCTGTATTGGAGTTTAGTGTGGTGGAAGACATTAAACCCTAATTACTTTAAAGCCCTACATAGAATACTCGCCGGGTGTTCGCTATGCTTGTGCACCCCATCGTGGATTTGGTGGCGACAACTCGTGCCCGAAGCGGCTATTTGTGTGGTTTTGTCCGTTTTACGCAATGCCGGGAAGAGACGCAATTCGCCTATTTTCATGCTCAAATCATAATGTTCTTTTTCGTAACCGAAACTACCCGCCATACCGCAACAACCGGCATCTAATAATTCCACTTCATAGTTTTTGGGTATAGACAATACAAAAGCGCTGTCCTCTTGATTACCCAAAGCTTTTTGATGACAGTGCACATGCAAGGTAATTTTTTGAGACGCTTCGGTAAAATCACTATCGGAGATATTTCTGGCTTCGTATTCGCGTTTGATAAATTCCTCAAAAAGATAAGTGTTTTTTGCTATTTTTTCTGCTGATTTTTTCAAGTTTTCATCTTTGATAAGCCGCAAATATTCGTCTCTAAACATCAAAATTGCCGAAGGTTCAATTCCTATCAACGGGGTGTTTTCGTTGATAAGTCCCTCGTATAATTGCACGTTTTTATAAGCCAATTTTTGTGCTTGTTCCAAAAAACCTTTGGAGATATAGGCCCGTCCGCTTTCGGCGGATTTTAGAACTTTTACTTCGTAACCCAGAGTTGTCAATACTTTGAGGACGTCTTTGCCGGCTTGTGTGTCCATATAAGCGGTAAATTCGTCCACAAATACATAAACCTTTTGCTTGATTTTTTGTTTGGATTTTAATACCCCGGGTTGTTTGTTTATCCACCGGTATAAATTTTCTTTTTCCAAAGCGGGTAATGAGCGTTGCCGGGCAATTCCCGAAATCTTTTTAAACAAACCGGCAAACCAATTTTGACGGATAAAAAAGTTATAAACCGAAGGAATTTTACTAAAAACAGCATTGATTTTTCCGCTATTAGCAAACATTTTATTGCGGAGGCTAAAACCATTGGCTTTTTGATACCAATACAAAAATTCGGTTTTCATCATGGCCATATCCACGGTGGACGGGCATTCGCTTTTACAGGCTTTGCAAGAAAGACACAAGCTTAAAGTTTCATAAAGTTCATCGTAGTCAAATTTATTGGCTTTTTCGGAATTTGTTAAAAACTCTCGTAAGGCATTGGCACGGGCGCGGGTGGTGTTTTTTTCATCGCGGGTTGCTTGATAGCTGGGACACATGACGCCACCGGCTTCGGGCGGTTTTCGGCAGTCACCGGAACCGTTACATTTTTCGGCAGCACGTAATATGCCACCTTCTACCGTAAAGTCAAAAACAGTCGGTATTTCCGGCTCTTTTCTGTCCGGTTCGTAACGCAAGTTTTTATCCATCGGATACGGATCAACTATTTTATGCGGGTTAAAAATATTTTGCGGGTCAAACAAGGTTTTTAAGTCTTTCATCAACTCGTAATTTTTTTGACCGACAATAACCGGAATAAATTCCGCCCGCACAATACCGCTGCCGTGTTCACCGCTTAGCGAACCTTTATACCGGTGCACCAAATCAGCCACTTCGCTGACCAATTCGCGATAAATACGCACATCAACCGATTTTTTTAGATTTAATATAGGTCGCAAATGGATTTCACCGGCACCGGCATGTGCAAAATATACCGGCGTTTTGCCTTTTTCTTTCATTATTTTTGAAAAATCGGCAATATAGGGTGGTAAATCCTCAATTCGCACGGCGGTATCTTCTATGCCTGCTACGGCTTTGTCGTCGCCGGGTAAGTTGCCTAACAATCCCAATCCGGCTTTTCGCAATTCTTCGGCTTTGGCGGCTTCATTGCCGGGCAACAGCGGATAAGCATAACCTAAATTTTTTGTTTGTAAGTCTTCTATTAAGTTTTGGGCTTGTTCTTTAAGTTTGTTTTTATCCTTTCCTCGTAGTTCCAGCATCAAAATTGCTTTGGGTTCGCCGACAATAAAGTCGCGATATGATTTGTATTTCGGACTTTTTTTGGTTTGTTCCAAAATAATGTCGTCCATCAATTCACATTGATACAAATCGTGTTGCATAGCCGGTGCTACGGCGTGCATACTTTCGTCAATGCTACGAAAATGCGCGGCTACCATTAGGCGTTCGGGCGGTTGTATTTTGTCGAGTTTTATTTTGAGTTCGGTCATAAACATCAAAGTGCCTTCCGAACCGGCAATGACTTTACCGAAATTGAATTTTTTGTCGGATACTCCGAAAACTTCGTTGTCTATCAAGTTATCCAAGGCATATCCGTTGTTACGCCGGTGTATTTCGGGATAAGGCATGTTTTCTAAAATTTCTTTTTGAATTTCTTTGTCGATAAAGGTATCTCGCAAATGACGGTATATCTTTCCTTCCATGTCGTTTTGCAAGAGTTTTTTGTTGAAAGTCGCTTTATCTATTTCGCCGAAAGCAATTTGGTCGCCGTTGCTCAAAAAACCTTTGATTTCCAGAATTTTATCACGGGTAACGCCATATTTTATTGAAGTGGAGCCACTGGAATTGTTACCGGTCATACCGCCAATCATACAACGGCTCGAAGTGGAAGTATTAGGGGCAAACCACAAACCGTAAGGCGCTAAAAACCGGTTGAGGTCATCGCGGATAACACCGGGTTGCACCCGCACCCATTGTTCTTGCTCGTTCAACTCTAATATTTGTGTAAAGTATTTGGAAACATCGACTATGATGCCTTTACCTACCACTTGTCCGGCTAAAGAAGTGCCGGCTGTTCGGGGGATTAAATGGGTTTTGTTACGGGTGGCATAATCAATCAACAATTTAATATCGTTTTCGATTTTCGGGTAAGCCACCGCTTCGGGCAACATACGGTAAACCGATGCGTCCGTAGCATAAATATGACGGTGCAAGTCGTCGTAAAACAGTTCGCCTTGCAATTGTTTTTTTAGTTGTTCGAGTTTGTGGTTGATTTTCATTCATCTTGAATTTTGAGCATTTAAAATTACACATTTTTGAATAGATAATTTCAAGCAACATTCATTTAATTTGTGTATTTTTGAAATATGGATACAACAAAACAAAAACCGGTTTTGCAAAATACGAGAAATTTTGTCAAAAAAACCCTTGAAGATGCCGAAGCGGGACATGATTTTTGGCATATTTTGCGTGTGTTGAAATTGTCTGAAAAAATTGCCGAGAAAGAAGGTGGCGATTTATTTGTTATCCGATTGGGGGCTTTATTACACGATATTGCCGATGCCAAATTTTACAATGGCGATGAAACTATTGGACCCAAAATAGCACGGGAGTTTTTAGAAACCCAGCAGGTTGATGAGGGCACAATTGAGCATATTGTCAAGATTATTGAAAATATTTCGTTTAAGAATTCGTTTGAAGGCCAAAAATTTACGAGTAAGGAACTGGAAATTATTCAAGACGCCGACCGACTTGATGCCATTGGCGCCATTGGTATTGCACGTGCCTTTGTCTATGGAGGTCATAAAAACAATCCCATATATAATCCGGATTTAAAAGTTAATCTGAACATGAGCAAAGAAGAATATAAAAAAGGTGATACTTCGACAATTAATCATTTTTACGAAAAATTGCTCAAACTCAAAGATATGATGAACACGAATACAGGGAGAGAATTGGCAGAAAAAAGACATCGGTTTATGGAAGATTTTCTAAAAGAATTTTATGAGGATTGGGAGGTGTGAATTTTAGTATTAAGTTAAAAGTGCTAAGGAAAAAGGGACGAGTGCAGACGACTGAGTGATGCCTTAGGTGTTTCTTGGGTGTTTTAGGTGGTTTATGGCTTTAAAGATTAAAGTTGAAAGTATTAAGGAAAAAGGGTCGAGTGCTGACGATTGAGTGATACCTTAGGTGTTTCTTGGGTGCCTTCGGTGGTTCATGGCTTTAAAGATTAAAGTTGAAAGTGCTAAGGAAAAAGGGTCGAGTGCTGACGATTGAGTGATACCTTAGGTGTTTCTTAGGTGCCTTCGGTGGTTAAAAGAATTAAAAGATTAAAGTTGAAAGTGTTAAGGAAAAAGGAGCAGGTGCAGATGACCGGTATTAATTATCATTTATAATTCTGCATATGTGGAGAAAAATCTTATTAACTAAGAACAAACAAACTAAAATATATGTCAATTTGGTATAGCAAATTCAAATTAATAAAAATATACAAACATGAAACTGTTAATGATTTATTGTGACCGGTTTGCTTATAAACCACAAATCAAAACCTTACTTGATTTACCGGATTTTACCGAGGCGAAAACTTATGATAATGTTTTGGTAGGTTTTATACAAATGGAAAAGGAAGATGAAGCAAATTCGAAATATTTTGAAACCAAATTGGTTAAGAGTCTAAAATGGGCGGCTAAAAAAAATGAAACCAAGCATATTATTTTACATTCGTTTGCTCATTTGTCTAATAGTAAAGCCAATCCGCACGTGACAAAAGATTTGTTTGATGCGGTAGAACAACGTTTGCAAAATTCCGATTATAAGGCAACGCAAACCCCGTTTGGTTATTTTTTAGATATAGAAGTTAAGGCACCGGGACGTTCCAGTGCCCGTATTTTTAAGTCTTTTGAGATTTGACATAGTATTCCGCATCATTAATTATTAAAAATACGTTTATAAATTATTGTTCACACCAAAATATAATCTAAATAAAAAAACCGCCCAATTTGGACGGTTTTTTATGTTTATTATTATGATGTTAAATTATTTTTTTATCAATTTATAAGCTGTCAATTGACCGTTGACCTGCAGTTTGATATAATACATACCATTTGTCAGGTGGCTAATATCAATTTGCTTATGGTTACTATTGGGCTCAAGATATAAAACTTCTTGGCCGCCAATGTTATATATACTTATTGATTGAACGGTTTTGGTTGCCTCAATATTTAGTATGTTGCTAGCCGGATTAGGGTAAATTTTTAAACCGTCAATTTGGTTTTCTTCCAAAGAAACCGAGCTGTCATGAACACAAACACCAAATTCTCCAAAATTGTTATTACCATATTCCCATACACGGATATAAATAGTTTCTCCGGGAGTTCTACCGGTTAATTCAACCATGGAAAAGAAACCGTCGGAACTGCCGTCATCATCGCATTCAATCAATGAAAGGGCGCTACAATCGCCACTATAAACGGCCATGCCGGTATCGGTTATGCCACCGCTTACACGAGTTGTTTCAATAGTTAAGTTGCCACTGGAAGGTATGGTGGCGCTGAACCAAAGGTCACCACCGGAGTAGTTGGCACAGCCCGGATCGGGCACACCCGAATCGGTTGCGTTAAAATTACTGACAACAACAGGACCGCAAGAATTAGTAACGGTTAATGCCATAGCATTGTCACAAGTGTCGTTGGACGGTGGTGGTGGCAATTTTTCAATAGCAATATTAAAACTTCCGGCATTAGCGTCATCATGCCATACTTGTAATGTATATGTTTGTCCTGCGGTTAACCCGGTAAAAATTTTACTGTCGCTTTGTCCTTGACAGTCGATTTCCGTTCCACCACAGCTATCATAAATTGCGGCTTCGATTCTGCTGCCGTCAGGACCGCCGGTTTTAACCAAAACGCCGTTTTCTCCGGCAGGTACGGTAAAGGTATACCATAAATCGAGGTTGGTGCCTACATCATCACAAGATGGGTGCATGTTACTATCTGATGCCGAAGTAGTAGAAGCAGGCACTTCGTGTCCTGCGGAGGCTCCGCTGTCATAAACTGTGAGATTAATGGCATTGGCACAATCATCATTGGTAGGGGGCGGAGGTAATTTTTCCAAGGCAATTGTAAATGGACCGGCATTAAAATCGTCATGCCATACTTGTAGCGTATAGGTTTGTCCTCCTGTTAAACCTGTAAAAATTTTACTACCACTTTGTCCTTGGCAATCCAATTCTATACCGCCGCAACTATCATATAAAGCTGCTTCAATACGACTACCTTCTTGACCACCGGTAAGTACCATCACACTATCTTCTCCGGCAGGTAAGGTAAAAGTATACCATAAATCTAAATTGGTGCCAAAATCATCACATGTAGGGTGCATGTTGCTATCAGAGGCAAAAGTAGTGTCGCCGTTGACTTCATGACCTCCGGAAGCAAAAGCATCATAAACCGTTAAGTCAATGGCGTTGGCACATTCATCATTTGCCGGAGGAACAGCTATACATATATCAAATTCTTGTGCATCAGTTGCTGAATTATTAGAACTATAGACTCTAAGATAGTATGTGTTTCCCGGAATCAAATTGTTAGCAGACAAAGAATTTCCGTCGACATCATTGATTAAACTTAGATTATTGCAACCGTTACTGCCATCATATACCGCCATAGCCATAGAAGTTGATGAGCCTAAAACAGCTGTGATATTTAACAGAGAGATGACATGCGCATCTTGTGTGGCAACAAAGGTAAACCAAACGTCATCATTTGGCGTTCCGGCAATGTTGCTGTCTTGTGGTGACGCAGTGGCATTGAGTGTGGTGCCATGAGTGGTATAACTACAATTTGCACCATTGTTAACGGTGATTGAAATGGCATTGTCACATTCGTCATTGGCAGGAGGAGTGCCTTTGGTCATGCTGGTTACAGGACCTACCCAAGCACTTTGATTAAAACTTGAACATGCACTTCTGACATAAAAATCATAAGTGGTATCACTGGTTAAACCTGTAACTTCATAAGTGTTTGAATTATATACTGTAACCGGTGTTGCACCACTTGTATTGGGGTCAAATCCGGGAGTCCCCCATATAATATCATAATTTTCAACACCTAAAGCGTTATTCCAGTTTAATGTAATTGAAGTTTGAGTTCTGTCGGTGACAGATAAATCATCCGGTGCTTCACAATAGGGAATAGGTCCGATGCCGACATCATCTATAAAAAAATCATGTGAATGATCACCAACGTATTTAAAGGCAATATACACGGTTTGGTTATTATAAGGGCGCATGTCATATTGCTCTTCATTCCATTGTAACCAAGTGTCGGGGTAATTGGTGGGAGATAGTTCTTTTAAAAGAGTAAAATCACCGGGATTGGCAACCGGATCGTTTGATGCGGTTGAAATATACACACCGGTAAAATTATAAGCACTGGTCCAACGACCACGCCAGTAAAATTTTAATTCGTAATCAACACCTAAATGAAAGGCTTCACTTACCACCCATGAGGTAGATTCGGCGGCTATATCAACACCCTCATGTACAAGGTAGTGGGTGCCGTCATGGGCATATCCGGTAACATCTCCAACTACAAAGCCGGGATCATCACTTCCGGTTTGGTATTTGACCCAACCGGTGGGAATGTCTCCGACCGCTGTATTTTCAAATGTTTGCACTTGGGCATTCATTTGAGACAATAAACCTGTTATTAAAACAACAAGCCAAAGCGTAATTTTTCTCATAATAAGACTTTTTTAGTTAATTTATTGGTCTAAATTACAAAAAAAATAAATGTTTACAAGAAATTTGTAGGTATATTGTATAATGTTTGTGTTTTATGGTTATTTTTGGCATTATTTTTGAAAAATCACTATCAACTTTTAAAACATTAATTTATGAAAAAATTATTTCTTTTAACTTTATTTTTAACTTGGTCACTATTGCCGGCTCAGGAAACGCATACGGATTTGAATTGGTTGACAGATTTTGAACAAGCAAAAACTATTGCCCAAAAAGAACACAAACCCATCATCATGTTGTTTACCGGATCGGATTGGTGTCCGCCTTGTAAAGCCATGCACAGAGATTTATTTCATAATGAGGAATTTATTGATTTGGCCGGTAAAGTAGTTTTGGTAATGGTGGACTTTCCCAGACGCAAGCCCATGTCAAAAGAGCAAAGAGCTCAAAATTATAAATTGGCCGGTCTCTATCACAAGGGTGGCGTGCCGACTTTTGTAGCGGTGTCACCGGATGGTAAAAAAGTTTTGGGAAAAATATCAGGTTACAGATATGGTGAGCCGGATAGAGACATTGCATTTTTTAAGAGAATGATTGGTCTTGTAAAAAAATAAATATCCGGTTTTTGTAGAAATTAAAAAATCCGTTGCAATTAAGTAACGGATTTTTCTGTTTTTGTAAACAGAGAAATTGTCAGTTGGAAGGTGAATTTTATTATGGCAAATAATGTTTTAAGGTATCCGGTTCTATTACTTAATAACATTTAACGATTTGAATATGAGGCGTTTGGTAATTTAAAACATTTCGTTTTCAAGTTAGGACTAATTTTATTTATTGCTAACATCTTCATTTTTAGCACTACTTGCCAAATGCCGTATATTTGTTGTTGCCTGTAGTTATTTTTCTATTTTCATTGTTTTCAAGTCATAATAGCCACTGTAATCTTTCTCAAAAATTTTTCGACCATCACACTTAATCCTCCAATGAAGTTCGATTCTAATTTTATGGTCTTTCAATTCATATGTGTAAGTTGGTCTTGAAGAACTGCTCATGCATTCTGCATTTTTCCATGTATCCACATCTTCTTTCGGAACTATCTTTTCCCAAAATTCTTGTCAAATTATTTGTCCGTCAATTTTGTTGTAATTTCCAAGTTGCAGATTCAATGAGTCATTTCTTACTTTAAATAAATGAGATTCAAGGCTTAATAACTTTAAATCATTTTTTCCAAAGTAAGTATACCTTTCATCCTTATAAAGTTCATGGCAATTTAAATCAATCTTAACGGGGTATGAATTATTTATCCAAATCTGTAAAAATTGTTCAACCGTAATCTCGTTTGCTTTGTCAAGTTGCTCTCCTTTTTTTACATTCGAAAAATTAACAGTATTTTTATTTGTTCTACATCCAGAAAGGAGAAAGAGGCTTAGTATCAATATCAAGAACTTCCTAATCAGCATATTTAAGTTCATATTCCTAGAATTTATCACTTTCATTGGCTACGGTTTTTCATAATAGCTTACAACATTCATATACCGGAACATTAAATTATCCTGATATAAAAAAATGGTTTGTAAATTAATTATTTCTTTTGTTAATTCTTTTTGGTAGTGTCTATGCCAAAAATACTATAGACCGGACAATAATTAATCAAAGAAGTAATGGCGGCTATCAAGGCAATAATCAGTAAGACATATTGCGTGGTATTGTCAGTGATTTTTCCGGTATAAACCAATAAAAAGATAACTACGGCAATAATCAGCCGGATTAATTTATCCATATTTCCAACATTTTTTTTCATAGTGGTAGGTTTTAAATGTTTATGTAGCTAATATACTAATTTTTAGGGACAATGTCAAACCGGTAAGCCACACCACCCATCAATTGCAGCGTTTGCACCGGATATAAATAGTAGATTTCATACTCCTGGTTTAAGACATTATAAGCATCGATAAATGCGGTAAATTCTTTATTGATGTTATACCGGACACCTATATTCAAATCGGTGTAGGCTTTTAAACTTTTGTCGCCGCTTAAAACATAATTACGTTTGCCCACACTGTTTAAGGTCATATTAAAATTAAGTTTGTTATTGGGCTTGAAAATAAAAATGGTTTTAAAATCAAAATCAGGGATAAATAACGGTTTTTTAAGATGGTCGGTGTTATTTTGCATATAAGTCAAGCCTAATTTTAAGTCTAATTTTTTACCGATACCGATATTAAAATCGGTTTTAAAATACGATTGTGTCATGTCGTCATAAACGATACTGTAAGCTACGACCGGCGGCTGTGTCATATTATAATGGTAAAAGGCATAATTGTATATTTTTTTAACGCCCATTTTGACTTCGTAAGAAAAGGCGCTGGAAAATGCCCCGTTAAAGCCGCCGAAAATATTATAAGGGGTTAGGGTTGGCATGAGGTTTTGAGCTAAATTTAGATAGGGATTGCGGGCATACAAGCCGGTTTGGGATTGTTGTTTTAAATCGCCGGTAACGCCGGCAAATATCGACAGTTTTTCATAGATTAAATTCATACTGACATTGACATCGGGGATAAACTGTATTTTGTTATAGGCCGGATGGTTTTGATAAAATAATTTAGCGCCGAGATGGGCTACCAACTTGTCGTTTTCTATTTGCACGGCCGGAAGCAAACCTATATCGGTATTTTGGTAGTTTAGGTCAAAATCAACTGGTGTTTCGAGATAGTCCGCTTTGCCGGAGGTGCCGTTGACCAAATCGGTTTGAATTCCTAATTTTAAATCTACAGAGCTGATGGGAATCACCAAATTGGTTTTTAGTTGTAATGTGTGCTCGCTATTATCAAAGACATCCCACAAATTATTGTAGGACAGGCGCACATTCTTAAACAAAATATCTTTAAACTGGCCGTTGACATCCAAATGAAAATTATTATGCTTATTAGTCGTTGTTTTCACGGCGGGGGCATTGATAAATATCATGTCGGGGTCGGTATTTAAATGATTGATATGCCCGTCATAGCCCAAATCAAATTGCCAAGTGTTTTGTCCGGTTTTATAATCAAATATGGCATCAATGGCGGTGTGATAAAAGGGATTGTAAGTATAATCTCCCGATTGACCGCCTTGTGATGAATAATGAGAGAGGCGCAAAGCCGAATTGAGCTGATCCGATACCGCATAATAGACATAAGCGTCGGCTTTGACTTGGGTGTAATTACCAATGCTACCCGAGACATAACTTGTGTAAATGTCTTGTAACATATTACCGGGATTAAAACCGGCCATTTTACCCTTTTCGGGTTGAAAAGTAGAAGCGACCGGCACCGATTGAATTTGATAGGTGACGGGAATTTTAGCTTCCGGTGTGGTGTCAAGGTCAGGATTGACATCCAGTTTGTAGGCATCTTGCACCTTGGGCTCAAACGATCGGGTGACTTCAATCACTTCCGTTTTAACACTGTCTTTTACTTGTTGCCCCCAGGCTGATAGGATTCCGGTTATCAGATATATAAAAATGAGCTTTTTCATTATTTTACTATAATTATTTTAATGTTTGTTTTCAATATTATTTGATATATACAAGAGCTTAATTACCGGCATCTTCATTTTTTGTAGCTTCTTGGGCCTTAATTTGCCGTAGCAAATCTTGTGCTTCTTGTATGACATCAGGAAACTGTTTAAAATTTTTGATGACACTCTCCAATATATAAGTGGCATTAAAAGCATCGCCTTTAGCGTATGTATTGCGTGCCATCAATACCAAAGCTTTGGCTGCCCAATATTTTTGATTGGCATATTTCTTGGTCAGCTTGCCTATGGTTTTATTGGATTTGTCATATTTTTTATCCTTATTTTGAAAATAAGCCACATAATAAAGTGCTTCGGCCGCTATTTTACCGCCGGCAGTTCTTGATAATTTATCATAATAAAAACGCGCTTTGGTTTCGTCGCCGTTGTCCAGAGAGGCACGTGCTATAATAACTTGGGCATCGTGACGCATTTGTTTATTGCTTTTCGGATTTTTAAGCACTTTTTCGGCATATTCAATAGCGCTGTTGGTTTGTTTGTTTTGATAATAAGCTTTCATCAAATTTGATTGGGCAAATATCAAATCATCAGGCGAATTGCTCAACAATTCCAATCGTTCTAAATAAGGCACGGCTTTAGACCAAAGTTTGTTTTGCAGATTAAAGTCGGCCAACTGCCTTATGGCTTCCAAAGTATATTCGTTTTGAGGTTGAGAGGCAATATATTCGTAATGCTGTGCGGCTTTTCCTTTTTTATCTTTTTGTTGATACAATCGCGCTAAATAATAATGGGCTTTGAGCCGGTGCATACCATCGGGGTATTGCTGCAAATATTTTTCGAGTCCGGCTATGGCATCGGGTGCTTGATTGTAATATTTTTCTTCGGCAGTGGCAAAAACGGCATCATCCAGTTCGGTATTGCTGACCGCAATCCAAGGGTATTGTTTGGCCCATTGGGCATAAGCTTCGGCTTTACCGTTTTCTATATAAATGTTTTTAATGTTTTCAACCGCTTGATGTGCCATAGGTGTGTTAGGAAATTGTTTGACCACTTGTTTAAATTTGTCCAGTGCCAATTGGTTATTCCCTTTATTGTATAAGATAAGTCCTTCTTTCAGCAATACCACCGGCACATATTTACTTTGAGGATGTTGGTTTAAAAGCTTTTCAAAATTAGATAAGGCTTTGCTTTCATTACCCGTCACTAAATAGGTGCTGCCCAGTTGGTATAAGGCATCGGGAATGAGTTTTGATTGCGGAAATTTTTGTATAAATTGACTTAATTCGTCAATTTTTTTATTGTTTTTACCCACAAACCCATAGCTGATGGCTTTTTGATAATGCGCATAATCCGAATCGGCACCGGCCATCAACATGGCTTTGTTGTAAGCATCCATAGCCGGCCAATATTGTTTGGAGGCAAAATGGCTGTCTCCCAATCGTAAATAACTGTCTTTTAGTAATTTTTGATCGGGTTTGGTTTGAATAAATGTTTCAAAATATTGAGCGGCTTTCGGATAATTCTTTAACTTGAAATATGTATATGCCAAGTTGTAATTAGCCAATTTGCCTTCTTTTAAAAATTTATAATCATTGGTTGATAAAAAGTCTTCAAAACCGTTTTTGGCTGCTTGGTAACGGTGCAAACGGTAGTCGGCTTCGGCTTTCCAAAATTTGGATAATTGCCGGTATTTGGGATCAAAACCTTGGGATAAAACTTTATCAAACATCTCCCTGGCTTCTTGGTATTTGCCTTCGTTTATCAATTCCAATCCGCGATAATAGGCTGCTTTCTGATAGGTTTCGGTATTGGTTTGTTTGTTTTTCTCCAATAGTTTAATGGCTTGTTCATAGTTGTTAGAAGTCAGATACGAATTGACCAATAAATTTTCCAGTTCCTTTTTGTAGAGGCTGTTAGGATATTTTTTTAGATAACGTAAGATTACTTTGGATGAATTTTCGAACGGATTGCCCAGTTCATAACCGAGTTTGGCATAATTGTAAAAAGCATCTTCTTGCATTTTAGGATCAAAGTCCATTTCCGATACCTTTTTAAAGGCGTTAAGGGCTTTCGTTTTTTGACCGGTTGCCAAATAAGCATCGGCCAAGTGATAGTAAGCATTTTGAGCCACAGCATCATTGCCGCTAATGATTTTATTGAAGTTTTCTATGGCCTTGTCAAAATCATCCGTTTTATAATAAGCATAGCCCAATTGGTAATAATCTATATTGTTCCAACGGCCTTTTTTGCCACGGTAAGCTTTGAGGTATGGTATGGCTTGGTCGTATTTTCCCAAGTTAAAGTAGCTTTCACCTATTATTTTGGCCAATTGCGATTTTTCATCGCCACGGGCACGGTCATATATTTTTTGTGCTTCTGCTATGGCTTTGTCAAATTGTTGTAATTTAAAATACATATCGGCACGATAATAGGGCAACTTTTTGTTAAAATCGGCCTCGCCGGCAACCATATCAAAATATTTTTTGGCTTTGGCAAAATCATCTAGTTTGTAAGCTATATAACCGTAATAATATTTTGCCTGTTTTCCATATTTTTCGGAGTTGAGCAGTTTCTCAAACAGGCGGGCTGCTTTCTTGTATTTATTTTGTTTGAGATAGGTATAACCCAAATAAAAATTATATTTTTCATATTCGTCAGGCGACAAACTGCCCGGATCTACTTGCAGTATATATTCTTGAGCTTGTTTTAAGTCTTTATGAGAAAAATAATAATCGGCCGCATCAAAATAAACTACCGTTCGTTTGGGATGTGTGGGAAAGTGTTGGGTGAAATATTGCAATAATTCTCCGGCATTTTCTGCACCGGTGCGCACGGCTATACTGGCCAGATAAAAATAAACATCGCCTAATAATTGCCGGTTTTTAACAGTTTTTTTGAGTTTTTCAAATTCATATTCGGCCGCTTTGTATTCTTTGTCATTATACAAATTGACAGCTTTTACAAATTTGGTGTCGGGATTGTAATATTGATCGGAAGCTTGTCCGTAAAAATTAGTCAAGCTAAAAAAGCCCAAAATAAGGATTAAAAGTTTATGATTCATTGCAGCTATTTTTATCTTTTTATAACGAAATTTAACAAAGGATATTCTATCACGCAATTTAAATATTTTTTTTATGATGTCGATGTTTATAATTGAATAGTTTAAATGGGTGGGTTGAATAGTTTTTCCGGTTTTTTGGTTTTTTTGTCTTTTAGAGATATGAGAAACTTTTGTTACTTACTGTTGAATTTATTTATATTTATGTGTTAATTTTTTGTTATTCGATATTCAAAATTCGTTTAGCGATATTTTTATACATTCTAATAAAATACTTTTGTATCCGATAATATTTTTTAACTAAAAACTTTGATGTATGAAGAGATTATATTTGATTTTGACATTACTACCTTTGTTTATGTCGGCACAAGAAAAAGCTAAAGATACTATAAAAATTAATGAAGTGGTGATAGATGCCGGCAAAACCAATATGAAAATACAACAAATTCCGGTTTCCGTAACCGCCGTTACCGCCAAAGAAATCGAAACTTTAAAAATTGATAATGTAACCAATTTAAACGGATTTGTTCCCAATTTATTTATGCCGGAGCACGGCACCCGTCTAAACACAGATATTTATATCAGAGGTATAGGTGTAAGCAAGGGGGAAGCTTCTGTTGGGGTTTATGTCGATGACATTCCGTATTTTGATAGCGGCACGGTCAATTTTGAATTGACAGACGTGAAAAAAATTGAAGTATTAAGAGGTCCGCAAGGCACTTTATACGGACGAAATACTATGGGTGGATTGATTAAAATATATACACCCGAACCGGCATCCCGTTTGGGAGGTATGCTTAAATTGGACTATGGAAACTATAACCAACAAAAAGCTGTTGGTAGTTTAAATCTGCCGGTATCTGACAAATTTGGCGTATTGTTCAATGGTGCCTATGCACACAAAGATGGTTTTTTTACCAATGAATACGATGGAACTAATCCCGATAGAATGGATACCTATTCAGGAAGAATTAAAATGGCTTACAAACCTACGAAGCGTTTAAAAATGCGCTTTGTTTTAGGATATGAAAAAAATAACCAAGATGGTTTTCCTTATGCCGTTTATGATATAGAAAATCAAACGGCACAAGCCATCAATTATAACCAACCCAGTGCTTATGACCGGGATTTTTTGTCGGGAGGATACTTTTTAAATTATGAAGCTGATAAATTTGACGTTACCTTTACCGGTAGCTATCAAAAGCTTAAAGATAACTATGAAATAGACCAAGATTTTTTGCCGGTCGATGTTTATTTTATTGATATGGATAGAGATAACAAGGCGTTTGTAGAAGAATTAAATTTTAAATCGAAAGCCGATAGTAAAATCAAATGGATTGCCGGTTTGTTTTCATTCCAAAGACGATTATACAAAGATGTTTTGGTAGATTTAACTACCCGTCAAACTAATATAAAACTATTAAAAAATTATGATCAAAATATTGACGGCGGCGCTATGTTCGGACAAATGGAAATCCCGTTTGGTAAACTTGCATTGACTACCGGATTGCGTTGGGATATGGAAAAATCACGTTTGGATTATAATTATGATATGGAAGTGCATGCACACAAAGTTCATAAAGACGATTTTATACACTATTTGAGTTATAATCAGATTTTACCCAAATTGAGTTTGACGTATTTTGCCAATGAAGATGTTAATGTATATGCCAGTCTTACCAAAGGCTACAAAGCCGGAGGCTTTAATCCGACTATTGAGCGTCCCCAAGATGAGGTATATAATCCCGAATATAGTTGGAACTACGAAGCCGGTATCAAATCCGTTTGGTTAGAGGACCATTTGACAGCCAATTTAAGTATATTCTATATTGATTGGCAAGATCAGCAAGTTATACAATCTGTGCCGAGTGGTCGTGGTATTATGACCAAAAATGCAGGAAAATCAACCAGTAAAGGGATTGAGTTTGAGAGTAGATATAAATTTAATCGCAATTTTAATTTTGCTCTGGCTTTGGGTTATACAGATGCCCAATTTGATGAATATGTGAAAAACGCCACAACGGATTATTCCGGAAATGAAATTCCTTTGGTGCCAAAATATACCTTGGGTGCCATTGCCAATTACAAATGGTTTGTTCCGGGGGATTTGATTAAATATCTATCGGTTAATGCCAACTACAAATATTTCGGTAAGTTTTATTGGGATGTTGCCAATGAAGCTTATCAAGATGGTTATGGCTTACTCAATGCAAATTTGTCGGTTGCGTTTGCTAAATTTAGTGTTGGTATTTGGGGCAAAAATCTGTTAGATGCGGATTACAATAGTTATTATTTCACCATTTCCACTTTACATAAAGCTTATGTTGAACCGGCACATCCATTGCAATATGGCGGTTTTGTTAAAATGAAATTTTAAAAATTTTAGAATTTATACATAGATTGTGTTTACCTGTATTTCATAATCATAACGCATGTCAATTCGGTTTTGTCGACTAAAAAAGATGAAATCGAATTGACCTTTTAATAAAAAAACAAAAAATTTGAATCATAAACCCGCCATACATAAATACGGAACTTTGTTGAGTTTATACTTGGCACAATCTATTCCCATGACTTTTTTTTCGACGGTCATGCCCGTGATCATGCGTATGGAGCATTATTCGCTTGCTGCCATAGGTTTATTACAATTGGTAAAACTGCCTTGGTTACTAAAATTTTTATGGGCACCAATGGTGGACAAAACAGGCGGCACCATCCAAAATTACAAACGTTGGATATTTGCTTCCGAACTTTTTTATGCCATGGTTATTTTTGCCACGGCATTTCTGGATTTACACACCGGTTTTAAAATGATTGTGGCCTTAATGCTTATTGCATTTACCGCTTCGGCTACCCAAGATATTGCTACCGACGCCTTTGCTTATTTAATATTACGTCCCAAAGAGCGCAGCTTGGGAAATAGTATGCAGTCAGCCGGTAGTTTTCTGGGGACTGTAACCGGAAGCGGTATATTGTTGATTATTTATTATTATTTCGGCTGGAAATATTTGTTGATTGCTTTGGCCGGATTTGTATTACTCGCATTGATTCCTCTCTATTTTTATAACCCCGGTTATGTAAAGATGTCCAAACCGGATACACAGATCGGATTTAAAGATATTATACGTTTTTTTAAACAACCGCGTATAGGTAAACGGGTTATTTTATTGTTTTTCTTTTATGCCGGACTAATCGGTATTTTAACCATGCTCAAACCTTGGATGGTAGATTTGGGTTACAATACCAAAGAAATAGGTTTGTTGTCCGGCATTTACGGACCGGCTTTGGGAGCTGTTTTAGCCATTGTAATGGGATTTTTTATCAAGCGGTATAACAAGCGTTTGGCTATGTTAGTCATTTTGAGTTTGGGTTTGCTCACCGGATTGTATTTTTGGTATATTTCGCAGCATACGGTGACTTATCCCGAGTTGGTCATCGCAGTGCTGAGTATTTGGGGCGTATATGGAATGGCGTCGGTATTTATTTATACCATTGCAATGGATCGCATCAGAGCCGGAAAAGCCGGTACGGATTTTACCATTCAAATTGTTATAACCCATTTGGGAAGCTTGATTTTTGCGGTGTTAAGTGGAAAAATAGCCCATGTTTACGGATATTCCGGATTATTTTTAATAGAAGTGTTTATCAGTATCATATTACTATTTGCCTTGCCGCATTTGTATGAAAGGGAGTATAAAGTTAAAAGTATAAAGTGTAAAGTTTAAAATGCTAACAGCAAAAAGCCAACAGCCAACAGCCAATAACCAATAGCTAATAGCAAAAAAATAAATCTTATGAAAATAGCAAAAGAATTATATCAAAAATATAACAAACCAACACCGCGATATACCAGTTATCCGCCGGCAAATTATTTTAAAGAGGTAACCGATTACAATGCGGTTGTGAAAGCCATTAAGGATTCTAATACAGAAAACCCGCAAAATATTTCTATTTACATACATATTCCGTTTTGTGGTCAATTGTGCACGTATTGCGGTTGTAACACTCTGATAACCAACAATAAAATTTTAATCAATAATTATGTTGATACGCTTTTAAAAGAAATTGATTTGCTCAAACCTTTATTAGATGATAAGCGAAAAATATCTCAGATTCATTGGGGAGGGGGGACGCCCAATTTTTTGCCTATTGAAGATATTCAAGCCATTATGAATAAGTTATATGCCCATTTTGAAACTTTACCAAACGCCGAAATTGCGATGGAATGTCATCCGGCGCACTTGACCAAAGACTATGTTGACGGACTGGTGCAATTGGGTTTTAACCGTTTGAGTTTTGGCATTCAAGATTTTGACGACAAAGTGCTGGATACCGTAAACCGGCAAAAGCCTTTATTGCCCATTGATGAAATTGTTGCTCATATCAAATCTTACCCGCAAATTTCACTCAATTTGGATTTTATTTACGGATTGCCTTTTCAAAATTTATCCAATTACGAACAAACTATTAAACGGGCTGCTGATTTATCCCCCGACCGTTTGGCTGTTTTTTCGTATGCACATGTACCTTGGATCAAAAAACAACAAAAAAGTTTGGAAAAATTCGGGTTGCCAAGTGCGGAAGAAAAAATAGCTTTGTTTGAGTCGGCTTATGATATTTTGACCGGAAATAACTATATACCTATTGGATTAGACCATTTTGCAAAGCCGGATGACGAATTGAGTATTTCGTTAAAAACCAAACAATTACATCGAAATTTTCAGGGCTATTGCACTTTGGACACTACAGGGCAAGTTTATGCTTTGGGTGTTAGCGGTATCAGTCAGCTGACCGGTGCTTATTTGCAAAAT